>JANMDR010000089.1:0-11926 GCA_031376425.1 Betaproteobacteria bacterium | reverse complement strand
TACGGTGCGATGTGAGCGTCATAAAATCGTTTAGGGCACGAATTTGATCCACTGCAATTTGGGTGCTCTTTTTTTCAACTTTCTCGGTTGCTGCTGTATCTGTTTCCACGCTGGTTTCAGCGTCATCATCAAGCTCTGAGGCTGGCGCTATTTCGCGATAGTCAGGGTGATTGTTGGCAGCAAACCAACCACAGGCGGTACATTTTCCGCACGCCAAACCACTGGCTTGTTTATCTTCACAGAGCAAAGACTTGGCTAAAGTTTGTGCAAATTGCACTTTGCCAACTCCCTTCATGCCATGCACCAACAGGGCGTGCGGGAGTTTATTTTCGGCGTGGCGCGTCAACAGGCTCTGCAGCAATTCAGTTTGCCAAGGCAACACCGATGGCACTGGCAGCGTCACTGCGCATCCTTTACATTCAAGCTGCGTTGCGCAACCATACTGGCTAAATGTTGCGCTAAATCATCCCGAATTTGCGCTAAGGTACGCGATGAATCAATCACACAGGTGCGTTTTGAAAATTGTGCAGCACGCGTCAGATAGGTATTGCGCACACGCTCAAAAAACGCACCGCGTTCGCGTTCAAATTTATCTTGATTGACAGTGTTTTTATCTAATCGCTCCCGCGCTACCGCCGTTGGCGCATCGAACAAAAAAGTTAGATCGGGTTGTAAGTGTTCATGCACCCAATTTTCCAGAATGGCTACGCGCTGCGCATCTAAACCGCGACCGCCGCATTGATAGGCATAGGTAGCATCGGTAAAACGATCCGAAATGACCACCGCTCCCCGCGCTAACGCCGGCGCAATGACGGCCGCCACATGCTCGCGGCGCGAGGCAAAAACCAGCAGCGCCTCAGTTTCAGGATGCATGGCTTGATTCAACACAATATCGCGCAACGCCTCTCCCAAAGGGGTGCCGCCCGGCTCACGGGTGCTGATCACCTCACGTCCGCGTTGGGTGAAATAGTCGATCAAAAACGGCATATGGGATGACTTTCCCGCGCCATCAATACCTTCTAAGGTGATAAACAAACCGGACATTTTTATTAGCGCCCTAATTGAAATTTTTGTACCGCACGATTATGCTCTTCGAAGCTACGCGAAAAATAATGAGTACCATCGCCACGTCCTACAAAATAGAGTTTATCGCTTATGGCTGGATTTAGTGCAGCGTCTATAGAACCTTGTCCTGGCATGGCAATGGGTGTGGGGGGTAGGCCATCACGGGTATAGGTGTTATAGGCGGTATCGGTGGTCAAGTCGCGCTTGCGAATATTGCCATCGTATTTTTCACCCATACCGTAAATCACCGTGGGGTCTGTTTGTAGGCGCATGGGAATGCGCAGACGATTGACAAACACCGCGCCGATTTCAGGGCGCTCAAATGCGCGGCCTGTTTCTTTTTCGATAATAGACGCCATGATTAAGGCTTCATAAGGCGATTTATACGGTAGCTTTTCATCACGCTTAGCCCACGCTTCACCTAAACGCTTTTGCATCGTTTGGTAAGCACGTTTTAAGACATCAATATCACTGGCACCGCTTGCAAATTGATAGGTATCGGGGAAAAATAATCCCTCCGGATGAGTTTCCGTAGCACCGACTAATTGCAAAATTTTAGCCGGTGGGGCATTCTCAATCGTATTTTTAATCGCCGGATGTACGGCGATAATCTCCAGCATTTGTTTGAAGGTGCTGCCTTCAACAAAAGTAATGGCAATGGGAATGACATCACCACTTACTAGTTTATCGAGCAGCGCTTCCGGCGATAGTGGCGCGGTAAGCCGATAGCTGCCGGCATGAATTTCGGTTTTTTTGGTGAGCTTCGCTAACCAAACAAGGCTATGTGGTTCCGGCAATAAGCCCATTGCCACAAATTGCCGTGATAGGGCAATTAGCGATGTACCCGGCTTTACCGTAAATTCAAATGCTGTTTTTTTATCCGCACTAGCTTGGCCCACACTACCCATCGCAATTGGTGCTAAGGGAGGCACAATCTTGGTTTGCGAAAACATATACATCCACGCAGCCGCCGCACCCACTGCAAGCAGACCTAGCAACAATAGTGCGCCAAACAAACGTTTCATGGTTTATCGCTCAGCCATCGGAAGCACAGCACAGCAACACTATACAAAGCGCTTCAAAACCAAGGTGGCATTGGTGCCGCCGAAACCAAACGAATTAGAAAGCGCTACGTCAATTTTCATATCGCGCGCGGTATTGGCACAATAATCTAGGTCGCACTCTGGGTCCTGATTGAAAATATTGATGGTTGGTGGCGAAATTTGATGGTGCACCGCTAAAGCCGAGAACACTGCCTCAATACCACCAGCCGCGCCCAGCAAATGCCCCGTCATCGACTTCGTCGAATTCATCACCAGTTTCTTGGCGTGATCACCAAACACCGCCTTGACGGCTGATGTTTCATTTAGGTCACCCAAAGGCGTTGACGTGCCATGCGCATTCACGTACTGCACGCTATCGGCATTCACACCCGCATTTTTAAGCGCGGCCAACATCCCCCGACGCGGACCATCCATGCTAGGTGTGGTCATGTGATAGGCATCGCCACTCATACCCATGCTAGCAAGCTCGGCATAGATACGCGCACCGCGGGCAGTGGCGTGTTCAAGAGACTCCAACACCAAAATACCAGCGCCCTCCCCCAGCACAAAACCATCACGATCTTTATCGAAGGGGCGGCTTGCTGTTTCAGGTGAGTCATTGCGCTCTGATAATGCCTTGCACGCACTAAAACCACCGATACCGGCCATACTCACTGTACCTTCGGCGCCACCAGCAATCATCACATCGGCATCGCCGTATTCGATAAAACGGGCAGCATCGCCGATGCAATGCGTAGAGGTTGCGCAGGCAGAAACCATGGAAACGTTTGGCCCCTTAATGCCATAAATAATTGAGATCATGCCCGCCACCATATTGACGATGGAGCCCGGCACAAAAAAGGGAGAAATCTTACGCGGGCCTTGCGCTACCATCGTGCGCACGGTGTCTTCAATCATCGGCAAACCACAGATGCCTGAGCCGACGTTAACACCAATGCGTTCGGCATTGGCTTCGGTAATTTCTAAGTTTGCGTCCGCTAACGCCATTTTTGTGGCGGCGATACCGTAATGAATAAAGGAATCCAACCGACGCACTTCTTTGGGCGACATAAATTGCGCCGCATCAAAATTTTTAACCTCACCCGCAAAACGCGTGGGTAAAATCGATGCATCAAAGCGCGTAATGGTAGCAATGCCGCTACGACCATTGACGATATTATCCCAACACTGTTCCACCCCATTACCGACTGGGGAAACAATACCTAAACCAGTTACTACTACTCTGCGTTTTGACATAATTTTTTAGCGAACCAAACTTAAAGGCGTTATTGCAACGCTTTAAGCTGGTTCACCATTTTTTAAAAAATTAACCCGGGTTGTGGGCGGTAATGTAATCAATTGCTTGTTGCACGGTGGTAATTTTTTCTAGCGCTTCGTCAGGAATTTCGCACTTGAATTCTTCTTCAAGGCCCAATGAAAGCTCTACAGTATCCAACGAATCCGCACCCAAATCATCGGTAAACGACGCTTCGTTTTTAACGTCGGCTTCAGCTACACCTAGTTGCTCCGCAACCACTTTTTTTACACGCGCTTCAATAGTATCCATGTAATGCTCACTCCCACTGGTTAATTAATACTTCCTAATACAACTAAAATACGCAACAAAAATACGCAACTTAAATACGAAAATTTACTCAACTACGTTGCTACTATTAATTACAAATAAACTACAAATATCCATGCTTCTAAAAACCTAATCTACTGCTGCAAGGTTTACTCACATAACGCCATTTTAACAAAGCTAGCACCACAAAAGTTTTCTGCGCATAATACGTGCAACAACACGTGCAAAACCCTCATAAAACCTGACCGCCTTTAGGTTAGATGTACATTACACCTATGCCATATGCATGCCGCCGTTTACATGAATAGTCGTGCCCGTCACGTAAGAGGCGCCCGGTGAGGCAAGGTAATACACTGCCTCCGCAATATCTTCAACTTGGCCAAGACGACCAAGGGGTACTGCCGCAGTTAACTTCTCAATTTGTTCTATAGACAGTGCACGCGTCATATCAGTTTCAATAAAACCTGGCGCTACACAATTTACGGTGATGTTACGGCTCCCCACCTCACGCGCCAATGCCTTGGAAAACCCCACCATTCCAGCCTTCGCCGCGACATAATTAACTTGACCAGCATTACCCATAAAGCCCACAACCGAAGCGATATTGATGATGCGCCCAGAGCGCGCCTTCATCATGCCCTTCATCACGCCACGGGAAAGCCGAAATACTGAGCCTAAATTAGTCTGCATCACGGCATCCCAATCATCGTCTTTCATGCGCATCAATAAAGTATCACGAGTGATACCGGCATTATTAACCAAAATAGAAATGGCACCATAGCTAGCTTCAATTTGCTTTAAGCAAGGCTCTATTTGATCGGCTTGCGCTACGTCAAGTTTCATGCCACAGCCCGCTATACCCGCGCTGCTCAACATTGCCTGTATGGCATCAACCCCTTTGTCCGATGTAGCCGTGCCGATAACAGTCGCACCTGCCGCACCCAAGCGCTGCGCAATGGCGCTACCGATTCCACGCGTAGCACCAGTAACCAGCGCTACTTGATTTTTGAGTATTTGACTTATGGGTGATTGAGTTTGCATATGAGATATCGCCTTGATTTATGTAGTTAGCGCAACAGCGGCTTGCAGCGATGCAGTATCAACTACAGCCAGAGACTGCATGTCCGCAACGATACGCTTATTCAACCCTGTAAGCACTTTGCCAGGTGCGCATTCTACTGCGGTTGCCACGCCAAAGCTATGCAACATGGTGATGGTCTCAATCCAGCGCACCGGACGATACAACTGCTGTACCAGCGCATCCTTGATTTTTTCTACCTCGCTAAACATGGCCACATCCGCATTCTGAATCACCGGAACTAGAGGCTTTTGGAATTGTACCTTTGCCAAATATTCTGCTAAAGCATCTGCTGCAGGGCGCATCAGCACGCAATGCGAAGGCGCACTCATCGGCAACAGCATAGCGCGTTTAGCGCCCATGGCTTTGGCTAGCTCGATCGCACGTTCAACCGCAGCGCGATGGCCGGCAATAACCGTTTGAATTGGCGAATTTAAATTCACGGCCTCACACACATCTTGCGGTGCATCTGCCACCGCTTGAGCGCAGGCAGCGCGAACCTGCTCAACTTCTAGCCCCATGACCACCGCAATGCCGCCTACACCTTCAGGAACCGCATTTTGCATGGCCTCAGCACGAAACCGCACTAGCGGTAATGCATCCGCAAAATTCAGTGCACCGGCAGCAACCAGTGCGGTGTATTCGCCCAAGCTATGCCCCGCAAAATAACTCGGCATGCTGCCCCCAGCTGCCTGCCAGGCACGCCACGTAGCCACACCAGAAATGAGCATTAAGGGTTGGGTATTAACGGTTTGGTTTTGTAGTTCAGCAGGCCCTACCGCTGCGAGTGCCGCAAAATCTTGATGCAGAATATCAGAGGCTTCCGCGAAGGTTTGCGTAACAACCGGATCGGCGGCAAAACCATTCATCATGCCGATAGATTGCGAACTTTGGCCAGCAAATACGACGGCGAATTTGGAAACGGATGATTGATCTGGGGTCATAAAATTAAAAGGCTTAAACTATTAATGAATAAACGATTAGTACGAAACAGGACTACCAAACCAACATTGCCGCACCCCAAGCGAAGCCACCGCCCAGCGCTGCTAACAATAATTTATCGCCTGATTTAACGCGACCAGCACGCACCGTTTCATCGAGCGCTAATGGTACGGATGCTGCAGAAGTATTGCCGTGATGGCCTACCGTTAAAATCACCTTCTCATCGGCCAAGGCCAGTTTTTTTGCGGCGTGCGCAATAATGCGTTGATTCGCCTGATGACAGATAAAAAAATCAATATCAGCAGGTGTTAACTGATTTGCGGCCAATGCTTCATTAGCCACTTCTTCAAAGGCTCTCACGGCAAATTTATAAACGGTTCCGCCGTCCATCTGTAAAAATGGGGAGCCGGTAATTGCACCATTGGCAATACTACCTGGTGTGCAAAGTACATCTTTATAACTACCGTCTGCATGCAAATGTGTGGATAAAATACCGGGAGAATCTGCCGCTTTTAACACGACCGCACCTGCGCCATCACCAAACAGCACACAAGTGGTGCGATCTTTAAAATCAATGATGCGGGAGAAAACTTCAGCACCGACGACCAAAGCGCATTTGGCAGCTCCGGTTTTAATAAATTTATCGGCGATAGAAAGCGCGTAAACAAAACCCGCGCACACGGCCTGCACATCAAAGGCAGCGCCATTTTTGGCACCCAATTTCGCCTGCAAAATACATGCCGTTGACGGAAAAATCATGTCTGGTGTAGACGTGGCAACAATCACTAAATCAACGTCGGCCGCAGCTACGCCAGCGGCGGCCAGAGCGCGAATAGAAGCTTGCAAGGCAAGGTCGCTGGTGAGCTCATTTTCGGCCGCGTAATGGCGATATTTGATGCCGGTACGCGACACAATCCACTCATCATCGGTATCGACAAACTTGGCTAGATCAGCGTTCGATACCCGTCGCTCAGGTAAATAACTTCCGGTACCAATTATCTTGGTATAGCTCAAGATTTAACCTCAGCGGATTTATCAATGGTCGGTAACAGACCCTCTTTATGCAGACGTTCCATTTCTTTAGCAATGCTTCCTAGCAAATCATGCCCTACCTGACTCGCGGCACGATCCAGCGCGCGCGAAAATGAAAGTGCATCAGCCGAACCATGACTTTTTACGACCACACCGCGTAAACCCAGCAATGCAGCACCATTGTAATGCCGTGGGTCCATTCTGTTTTTAAAACGGTTAATAACAGGCAAAGAAATGAAGGCAGCGATTTTGCTAAATAGCCCACGCTTATATTCTTCCTTTAAGAAATCCCCCATCATTTTGGCCATGCCTTCAGAGGTTTTCAACATCACATTACCGACGAAGCCATCACACACAACCACATCGGTCGTACCTTTGTAAATATCGGTGCCTTCAACGTTGCCGAAAAAATTCAGATGACTCGCCTTTAGCAATGCACCGGCACGCTTGACCACATCCGATCCCTTGATATCTTCAGAACCAATATTGAGCAAACCAACCGTAGGGTTGGGTTTATCGGAAATAGCGGTGGCAAACATCGCGCCCATAATGGCAAATTGCAATAAGTGCTCAGCCGTACAATCCGCATTTGCCCCTAAATCTAAGGCATAGCATTCGCCCGTGCGCGTGGGCAGCACGGCACAAATGGCAGGGCGATCAACACCCGCTAAGGTTTTTAAAACAAATTTTGCCGTGCCCATCAGCGCACCGGTGTTCCCTGCCGAAACACAGGCGTGGGCAACACCCGATTTTACTAAATCAATGGCAACACGCATTGAGGAATTTTTCTTATTGCGGATGGCGGAGCGAATATCTTCGTCCATACCAACCACTTCTTCGGCATGCAAAATTCGCAATCGCGCCAATTGCGTTGCATTATCACTAAGGTATTGCTGAATCTGATCTGCTTGGTTCAAATTTGCCAAGGCCGCGCGTAAATCAGTTTCACGGCCAACCAATATCACGGAGCAATGGCTGCATTGCGCCAAAAATGCAACAGCGGCGGGAACGGTGACGGAGGGACCGTGGTCTCCTCCCATAGCATCTATCGCGATTGAAATTTGCATGGGCACCAATAAAAAGTTGGATAAGCGCACAAACATCGCGCTAGCGACAAAACGAGGCTCAACACAAAGGTGCAGAAGAACGACAAAAACCCTGCCAAGTTAACACTTTAAGCAAGGTCAGTGATCACATACTTCTACAATAAGAAAATGGCAAAAACCACAAGGTACGCCAATGCATAGCTACCGATAGAACGCAATACGGATGCGCTCCATCAATAGCGATGGCAGCTTATTCGTCGGCTTTAACTTTTACAATTTTCTTGCCGCGATAGAAGCCGGTCGGGCTAATGTGGTGGCGTAGATGCGTTTCGCCAGTGGTAGGCTCGATCGCTGTTGCTGGATTAGTTAAAAAGTCGTGCGAGCGGTGCATACCGCGCTTGGATGGGGACTTTTTGTTTTGTTGTACGGCCATGGTGAATCTCCTGACGGATAAATTACTGAGTTACTACAACTACTGTTATCCGCAAAGCTAAGGTTTAAAAATAAAAAAGCAACGCTTGCGCGATTACGATTTAGTGGGGGGTGTTTTTGCTATTTTAAAATCGGCCAACTTTGCAAACGGTGAAGGTTTTGATGCCTTGGCGGTTGCTTCTGTTAGGTTCTCCGACTTGCTTACAGCATTACTATTTTGGGGCTTCATCTGACTACTGACTTTATTGCTTGACGAACTAAGCGCTTTTTTAACGGACATCGGTGGCAAAAAAAGCAGAACTTCTTCGATCACCAAAGCGCGAATATCAATTTCTGTGCCAACGACGACATAATCTTCATCGTCACTTTCAAGTTCTAAAGGCGGTAATTCAGCTTCCGAACCAACCAAAACCAGTTTGCTTTCGATATCAATCTCAA
The DNA here is from genome assembly GCA_031376425.1 of Betaproteobacteria bacterium. GTDB lineage: Bacteria > Pseudomonadota > Gammaproteobacteria > Burkholderiales > Usitatibacteraceae > JANMDR01. Next base: position 3,265 of record JANMDR010000089.1, on the reverse strand, counting down.
AAGCTTGTGGATCTTCAGCATTAGGGTCCGAGAGCGAAACCAAACCGCGAATTATACACTTAAGATGCCTAGTTTGACCACCATCACGGCCATTTTTTAGGCCTCCGGAGATAAAATACGCAATTTCGCCTTCGTCTGACGCTAAATGTTGCAATAATTCAGGTAATTCAGCAGGCAAAAAGACGCCTTCAACTTTCTGCTTTAGGCGCGTGAGGCGCTCCACAGAAAACATGATGGGCGCAAGCTTATTTGGCAGCTTAGTTGGCATATCTGGTGATTCGGAAGTCATAAAACCTTATCTTAGCACTGGGTAGGTAGTATTCATGATACAGCCACATGATATGATTTTGGCTTAAATTACATCAGCAATGGTCAAAATTGAACAAAAAAATTCTCGTTTTGGGCTCCACTTCCACATTTCGTGCCCAACTACTTTCACGCCTGCGCCTCCCCTATATCACTGTTAGACCTGAAACTGACGAGGCCGCGCTGCCTAATGAAACGCCAGCCGCCACGGCGTTGCGTCTTGCGATTGAAAAAGCCGCTAACGTGACGACATCAGTTGCTAAAAACCTGCCAGAAGCCCTCATTATCGGCGCTGACCAAGTTGCCGATTTTGCTGGCGAGCACATTGGTAAACCGCATACGCGCGAAGCGGCGCGTGCGCAATTACGGAGCTTTCGCGGGCATGAAATTGTTTTTCATTCGGCGATGGCATTACAAAATAGCGCAACGGGAAATGTACAAAGCTGCGTGGTACCCACCACCGTACGCTACCGAAATTTCAGCGATGCGGCAATTGAGGCCTACCTTGATCGAGAAGATGCGCTCAATTGTGCGGGCAGTGCTAAATCCGAGGGCTTAGGCATCGCCTTGATGGCGGGTATGAGCAGCGATGACCCATCTGCGTTAATTGGCTTGCCCTTAATCGCGCTAGTGACCATGCTAGAAGCCGAAGGCATGGCGGTCTTAGCGTGAGCACTGCCAAAACCCAGCCCTTGGGTAAGTTATATCTGATCCCCACCAATCTTGGTGAGCCATTTGTGGCAACGGCAATTTTGCCGCAGGCGGTGATCCAAATCGTGAGCCAGTTAGGCCATTTTATTGCCGAAAATCCAAAGACCGCACGTTATTTTTTAAAAACTGTTGGTACCTTGCGTCCCATCCAAGAAATTCAGATTAGCCAGTTAAATGTGAATTCAAATCCAACAATTTTGGCCGATTTATTGGCTCCCATTTTAGGTGGGCATGACGCAGGGCTAATTTCTGAGGCTGGAGCGCCAGGCATTGCCGATCCGGGTGCTGGTCTTGTGGCCTTAGCGCATCGTCACAATGTACAAGTAGTGCCCTGCGTGGGGCCTTCAGCCATTTTATTAAGCCTAATGGCCGGTGGCTTAAATGGTCAACGCTTTAGTTTTCACGGCTATTTGGCGCAAGATAAACTGCGCCGCCAAAAACAACTCCGCGAGCTAGAGCAGGACTCTAAGCGGCTTTGCAGCACCCAGCTATTTATCGAAACGCCCTACCGTAACGAAATAATGCTCGCCGATCTCGTCGCAACATTGGCACCCACCACACGCCTTTCCATTGCCTGCAATTTAGGCTGCGCCGATGAATGGATACAAACTAAAGAGATAGCCCAATGGCGCAAACTCACTGTTGTTATTGGCAAGCGACCCGCGATGTTTTCTTTTTTAGCCTAACCTCAGGCGACCATCACGGCCCTTAATCGAATAAGGAGTGCTTCTCCAACAGTACGGTCAAATCCGCCGCCGCTTTGGGTACGCTAAAGTAGAAGCCCTGCCCCACCGCACAACCCTTGGCACGCAACAGGGTAAGTTGACCGGCGGTTTCAATACCCTCGGCGATGACATCTAAATCAAGGCTCCGCGCCATATTAATGATTGCCACAACAATTGCGGTGTCGTTAGGGTCAATCGTGATATCGCGAACAAAACTCTGGTCAATTTTTAGCTTGCTAATGGGCAGGCGTTTTAAATAACTCAAGCTCGAATAACCCGTACCAAAATCATCAATGGACAAATGAATACCAAGACTGGCAATTTGGTTTAATAATTGAATACTGCCTTCACCGCGACGCATGACCGAGCTTTCAGTCACTTCAAGCTCTAAATCGCGCGGATCATATTGGGTTTCAAGCATGATATCGCTCAAAATTTCGATAAATCGAGCATCTTCAAGCTGGCGCGCTGATAAATTAACCGCCATCCGCCGCTTAGCTAATCCTGCTCTTTGCCATGCCGCATTTTGACGACAGGCCTCGCGCAACACCCACTCGCCAATTTCGGCAATCAATCCAGTTTCTTCAGCAAGCGGAATAAACTCGCCGGGCATCATGGTGCCGTTTTCTTCGCTGTGCCAACGCACTAGCGCTTCTAAGGCCACGATCTCGCCGGTATTCAAATCCACTTGCGGTTGATACGCCAGCCAGAAACTGCCTGCAGCTACGGCACCCCGCAAATTCGATTCTAATACCGCACGGCGTTTTACCGCGATATTCATTTGCGAAGTAAAGAATTGATAATTGTTCTTACCCAGCGCTTTGCCGTGGAACATTGCCGTATCCGCATTTTTTAGCAGGGTCTTCGCATCGCGTCCATCTTCAGGATAAAGCGCTACACCTATGGAGCTAGAAACGTGCTGTTGCGTATCAGCGAGCAGAAACGGCATCCGCAGGCTATCGAGAATTTTTTGCGCGACTCGACTAGCAGCCTGTTGACTTTCAACTTCATCAAGCAACACGATAAACTCATCACCACCCTGCCGGGCAATGGTATCAAACGAGCGCACGGAAGCTGTCAGGCGTGCAGCAATTTGCTGCAATAGCGTATCGCCAACATCGTGACCTAAGGAGTCATTGACGTTCTTAAAATTATCTACGTCTAAAAACATAACGGCAAACTTTCGCCGCGCGCGCTGCGCCCGTTCCACTGCCTGCGCAATACGGTCTTGCATGAGCGAACGATTGGGTAATCCGGTTAGACTATCGTGGAACGCAATGTGCTCAACCTGCCTTAATATCGCTTTGCGCTCAGTCACATCGCGGGTGTTAACCACAATGCCATTTACGTTAGGTACATCCAAACAGTTTTTGCCGATTGACTCTAAGGTACGCCACGTGCCGTCTGTTGCACGTGCGCGAAATTCAAAGGCCTCAGTCATGGATTTATCATGCAATAGCTGCGCAAAGCGGACACGCATACCTTCAACTTCGTCACGATGCACCATTTCAAATTGGCTGCGC
>JANMDR010000069.1:0-10051 GCA_031376425.1 Betaproteobacteria bacterium | reverse complement strand
CTTTCTCGGTTGATTCGCGCAATCAGTTCAAGATTTCCAAAGCTTTCTTGCATGGCACTTTACTCTTTTGCTGTTAACGCTATTTTGATAGCAATCTTGATTGAAAGTTCAGTTGTGCAGAGGTCTTCGACATGGTGGGTTACAGCGCGCTCACACAGCGTGATGAAGCACTTGCGCTGGATTTGTTAAGTGAGCACAACCAACTCATTCGCGGCGTCCTCGCTGCACACCTAGAGCGTGAGATCAAAACCGTTGGCGATGCGTTCTTGGTGGAGTTCGATAGTGCCTTAGACGCGCTGCGTTGCGCGATGCGCATCCAGCTCGATTTTGCGCAGCGTAATGCTGCCAAATCGGCAGCCGATTTGGCCGAGCCCATTAATATTCGCATCGGTATTCATTTGGGTGACGTGGTATTTCGTGAAGGCGATGTGTTCGGCGATGGCGTGAACATCGCATCTAGGGTGCAATCGAGTGCTAACGCCGGTGAAATCCGCCTTTCCGAAGATGTGGCGCGGCAGGTTGCGAACAAGATTGAACCGAAACTGCTTGATCTGGGCGTGCTGGCGATGAAAAATATTTCGCAGCCGATACGGGTCTATGCAGTGGAGGGCTTTGGCGCACCGCAGGTGGTGCCAGCAGCAGTGGTACAGGCTCCCACTTCAAAATTACGCCCCCTACCATCAAGCTGTTGGTGACGGCGGGTATCGGACTTGCCATCGCGGCGGCACTGGTGTTGGTGCAACCTTTGGAAACTATCACAACACCACAAGCGGCCGCCGGTAGCAGCAACGCGTCACCCGAGGTCAAGCAGCTGGTTGTACGGGTGGAAGACTTGATTCGCGACCCGATGGCGGCAACGCGGGAGAGCTACATCCTCGCCGATGAGATCATGCAGCGTGTACTCAAGGCAGAAAACAACAATACTGACTACTGGGTTTTAGCTGCTCGCATATCGCAGATGCTAAGTCTGCACGCGTATGACCCTACCGCGCAAAGAACGCAGGTGCTGAACGAACAAGTCGAAAAGGCGACCAGACTTAGTCCCGACGCCATGGCGGTGAAAGAGTTGATTGCGCGCCAACAATGGATAAACAGCAACAATGCGGAGGCTATCAGGTTGGCAAATGAAATTTTGGCTAAGGACCCCCGCAGCCGGGAAGCCCTAAGCGTTCGGGCGGTGGTTGCACGGCGAGAGGGCCGGGATGCCGATGTGACTGAAGCCATCACCGCCTTACAAAAACTGCCGGGCGGCGATCCTCTCACTTTGCTTCTTGAATCGTTAGCACTCGGGCGAGCAGCGCGTTTGCACGATGCTGAAAAAACGCTCGACCAGCTCCTCGTAGTCTCGCCGACCCGCATGGCCTACTTCGCGAAGGTGGAGTTTGTCAACGATTACCTCGCTGACCCATCGAGTGCCGCCGTATACGTCGCACAAATTCCTAAGCGGTTCCATCGAGAAGAAGGCCTTGGGGCGATGGCCGCCCGTGCATTTATCCTGAGTGGGATGGGTGATGACGCCTTAGCGCTGTTACATCAAATACCGCGCGACTTTCTTTCTGAGTTTGCAATCAATGACCCCAAGGGGCTGTTTACCGGCAGCGCGCATGAGGTGGCCGGGCGATCCGTAGCCGCCGCTGCAGAGTGGCGCAGCGCCCTTGCATTGGTTGAGAAAAGGCTTGCCACAGACGTAAATAATTTTTCGTTGCTGTCAAGCAAATCGGTGTTGCAGGCGATGCTTGGGCAGAAAAGTGAGGCGCTTGAAACCTTACGATTGCGGACTGAGTTGGGTGCCAGGAACAGCCCGTCCTCACTTGAGACCCGAACTCAAGTACTGGTTCGTTGCGGGAAAGAGACGGACGCTATCGAGCAGGTACGAGCCGAATGGGGAAAGACCAATTTCCTTCGGCGCAGCTATTTGGTGCGCGACTTGGCGCATATGCCGATCTATGCAAAAATTCGCCAAGACAAGCAAATCGCAGGCCTGATTGCCGAGCACTACGCCTTCATCAAAAAAGCGCGCGCCGCACCAGCCGCCACAGCCACCAAATCATGACCCAAGCCTTCTTTCGTTCTTGCGCTTCCCAAGATGCCGAAGCACGGCGTATTATTGCCAAGATTTCCGTAATATCCCGCGAGGGGACTACCTTCGGGTCGAGGGCATCTTCAGCCATAATTACCCCAAATAGCTCTTTAAATTGCGATCTAGTAAAAAATACCGCAGCACGGGCTTATAGTCAGATTTCTGACCAGTAAAAAAGATGGCAAAAAAGCACACATGGGCGGAACAAGACGCGAAAGCGCGATGCAGTGAAATGCGAAATGCGAAATGCGTAACCAATTTAGAAAGTGTTTTTTCATTGATGTACGTAATGCTATACTTGTATAGCAAACTAACTTTTTCGAGGTAAAACCATGCTCGCAATTCGCTTGCCCGAAACGATTGAGCAACGGCTCAATCTACTCGCTGCTGAGACCGGCCGCACCAAGACAGCGCTCGCGCGCGAAGCCATCGCCGAATATATCGACGACTTGGAGGACTACTACCTCGCTGAAGCGCGCGCACGCAAAAATCGCAAGGCGATTCCGCTCGAAGACGTGGAGCGAGCACTTGGCCTTTAAGACCAACTTCAAGATCGAATTTGACCCTGATGCCGTCAAGGATTTGAAAAAGCTGGATCGGCCGATACAACAAAGGCTCATCGGCTTTCTTAAGGAGCGCATTGCGCCGTTAGAAAATCCGCGAAGCATTGGCGAAGCGCTAACCGGTGCGGCGCGTGGGAACTATTGGAAATACCGCGTGGGCGACTGGCGCATAGTGTGCGACATTCAGGACGATAGGGTCGTGGTGCGCGTGCTGCGCGTAGGTAATCGAAAAGAAATCTATCGCTAATGTCCAGCCAAGCCATTTTCCTCTCCTACGCCTCCCAAGATGCTGACGCCGCACGGCGCATTTGTGATGCGCTACGCGCTGCGGGCTTAGAAGTTTGGTTCGACCAATCGGAACTGCGCGGCGGCGATGCGTGGGATGCGTCGATTCGTAAGCAAATCAAAGAGTGCGTGTTGTTTGTGCCGATTATTTCTGCCAACACCAATGCACGGGAGGAAGGTTACTTTCGGCTGGAGTGGAAGTTGGCTGTCGATCGTTCGCATTTGATGGCCGATAACAAGGCGTTTTTCTTTCCGGTGATTTTGGGCGATGTGACAGAAGCAGCGGCGCTGGTGCCTGAGAAGTTTCGCGAGTGGCAATGGACGCGGTTGGGTGATGAAATAGCAACCAAGGCATTTGCCGAGCGTATTGCTAAAATTACTAAGGTGCCCATAACACGTGAGTCTGCAGGCATAACGGTTCCGGAAGCGCTGTCGAATGGCGGCGTTAAAACTAAGCCGTCCGTAACTGCGAATGCCGATGTCACACCGTCAATCGCCGTCCTCGCCTTCGCCAACCGCAGCGCCAGCGCCGACGATGAATACTTCTCCGATGGCCTAACCGATGAGTTACTGAACGTACTCGCTAAAATCAAAGGCCTCCGCGTTGCCGCGCGCACTTCCGCTTTCTCGTTATCGCTTTTCGCCAATTTGGATGTGATATCCTATGAGATGTCATGGCTAAAATACAGCTAAGTCGAATTGTGCTTGATACGTCGGTAATTATTGCCGCGTTTCGAAGCCGCGCGGGTGAGAGCAATAAGCTCTTGCAACTGGTCGCTTCGGGAGCGTTCCGGCCGCTTGTGAGCACCGCGCTTTTTTTCGAATACGAGGCTGTATTGCTACGCGCAGAGCAGCGTATTGTGACTGGCATGAGCGAAGCTGATGTTGCGGGCGCACTGGCAGCATTGGCCAGCGCCTCTGATCCTGTGGATGTGCACTTCCGCTGGCGCCCCCAATTGAGCGATCCGGCGGACGAGTTCGTACTGGAGGCAGCAGTAAATGATCGAGCAGATGCGCTGGTCACACACAATATTCGCGATTTTATGGTCGCTGCGCAACGATTCAAATTAAACGTAGTCACCCCGCAACAATGTCTGAAGGAGATGTCTAAATGAATAAAGCTTCCTACCCATTGAAGATGCCGATTTCGGTTAAAGCGGCCGCAACGCGGCTTGCGAAAGCCGATGGCGTCTCACTCAATCAATTCATCGCCGTTGCGGTTGCCCAAAAAGTAGGCGCGATTGAGACCGCCGATGAATTTTTGCGACTGCGTGCGGCAAAAGCCAAGCCCGCAGATTTAATGAAATTTCTGCGCCAAGCGCCTAATCTAAAGCCGAAGGAGAACGACAGCATCTAGCGGCTCGCCATGACCCAAGCCATCTTCCTCTCCTACGCCTTGCAAGATGCTGGTGCCGCACGGCGTATTTGTGATGCCCTGCGTGTGGCGGGCTGGAGGTATAGTTTGATCAGTCGGAACTCCGTGGCGGTGACGCGTGGGATGCGTCGATTCGTAAGCAAATTAAAGAATGCGCGTTATCCAGCTTTTTTAAAAAAATGGGGCTCGGCGATTGATGGATAGCACGCCATGCGCTGAGAAAGCTATTTTCTTTTTTGGCGCTACGCGCTCTGCAAATGCCGCCAATTTACTCAAACGGTTGGGAACTTAAAAAATGACAACACCCAAAGCCATGAAACCACGCTTATGCCTTTCCATCGGTGTTACCGGCCATCGCGAACATAAGCTTGAGGGCGCGGATATTGCCGCCGTAACAGCCACGGTAGCGCGTACCTTGGCGCAATTGCAGCAGGCCTTGCAGGTCGTGGGCACGCATCATCATCTCGCTTTTGCAAACGAGCCACCACAGTTACGCATGGTGTCGGCCTTGGCTGATGGTGCTGATACCATAGTGGCAAAAGCCGCGCTGGCAGTGGGTTGGCGGGTGGATGCGTGCTTGCCGTTTCCGCGCGACGAATACGCCAGTGATTTTTCGGTTGCAGCGCATCACGATGATTTTATTGCCTTGCTGGCCAAGGTAACGTCCACATTTGAGCTGCCGGGGGATCATAGCGAGGCCATTGCTGCTTATGAAGCGGTGGGGCATTTGGTGCTAGAACAGTGCGATGTGTTGCTGGCGTTGTGGGACGGCGACCCTTATCGCGGCCGTGGCGGTACGTCGCGCGTGGTATCGGACGCCGTGGCGCGGCATATACCGGTGATTCATATTCATACGCACGGTGGTGGTAGCCCGCAACTGCTGTGGTCAGGTTTAAGTGACGCTGAGATCGAACAACCCATCGTGGAAACCGTACCACGCGCGCCCGCTGATAAAGCCATGGCGCAGGTGATGGCAGCACTTACCGTACCACCTGAACACAAAGTGGATACGCGCATGCTGAATCAGTTTTACCGGGAACGTGCTGCCACTAGCACACCGGCATTGGCGTACCCGCTGCTGCTGGCGGCCACGGGTGTGCGAGCAATCTCGCGGCGCGATTTGAAGCCGATGCAGGCGGAAGCAAGTAGTGATGATTTGCGTGCGTTGCTAACGCGTAGCGGCGTCAATGCTGATTTTGCGGCGCATGTAACGTCCCGCTATGGCTTAGCGGACACGGCGGCGTCATACTTTGCGCAAATTTTTCGGTCAGGCTTTGTGGGTAATTTTACTCTTGCAGCCATTGCGGTGATATTAGCGTTATCGGGCTTATTGGCACCGGCATTGAAGTTGCCGATTATCGTGGGCGAATTAGTGTGCGTGATTTTGATATTGCTCAACACCCACGCTGGCAAACGCTTTGGCTGGCACGAACGCTGGATGGATAATCGCCATCTGGCAGAGCAGTTACGGGCGTTAGCGCTTACCAGCGTGCTTGGCGATTTGGGGCTGCGCAGCCATACCACCCATATTGGCCGCGATGCAGCGGCCATTCCCGGCTGGGTAGGCTGGCTTGCCCGTGCAACGGCGCGTGAGGCGGGCTTGCCTAATCAGCGTGTGGATGCGAAATATTTGACACAAGTGCGCCAAATGGCGCTGCACTTAATTAGTGATCAGATTGCGTATCAAAATACTAACGCCGCACGGATGCACAAGCTAGAACATCGCTTGCATCACGCGGGCGAATTTTTGTTTGGTGGCACCATCGTGGCATGTGTGGTGTGGCTCATTTTTAAGCTTGCTGGCTTGCCCATGGGCTTGCTTGCTGGGGTGGGGATGACGGAGCTTGTCACGTTTCTAACAGCAGTGTTACCCGCGTTGGGCGCATCTATTTACGGTATTCGTATGCAAGGTGATTTTGCCGGTGTGGCGTTCCGCTCGCAAGTAACAGTGACCCGCCTTGAGCGCCTACAGCGTGCGATGAACGATGACAAACTAGACTACGCGCGCTTGTCCGCCAGACTGCGCAATTTAGCCGATATTATGCTCACTGATGTATCGAACTGGCGCACGACATATCAGGCAAGACCGTTGGCGTTGCCGGGGTAGGGGGGGCGAGGGCGCTGCGAGGGCGCTGCGAGGTTTGGTAGGGCGCAATCAGCGAAGCGCCAATTGCGCCGAGTGGTGGAATTGACGCCTCGCTGATGTATTTGCTAACTACAGTCCTACTTTGCCACAGTCCTAGAGCCTACAAAAGTTTCCGGCGATCTCTAAACAATTAATTTATCCCCACAAGCAATCACACCATTCTCCACCACCACCAAATTCATCCCAAAAATAATGCCGATCTCAGTTTGTCTATAGCTGGATAAGGTGAGCAAGGGTTCTGGACCTTCGACGATGCCGGTGGCTTGGTCGGTGGTGGTGACTTGGCAGCGGCTGCAGGGTTTTACGGCGCTAAATTTTGCGTGGCCTAATTGCAGATTGGTAAAGTTATCTTCGCTCCATGCAGGTAGGCCTTTAAGTACGATGTTGCCGCGAAAGCGGTTCATGGGGAGCGGATGGTGTTTTGGGTCGCGAGCCTTGATACGGGCGTTTAGTTCGGCCAGCGATTCTTCTAGCGTGATAAGCACCGGATAGCCGTCGGCAAAGCTGACAATTTCGCCGTTTTTTGCAAATTTATCACTGCATAGCCGCTGACTTGAATCGGGCATGTACACGAGTGATACCGGTACGCCGATAAGCGCGCTCAGCCATGCGTCGGCTTCGGCACTTACGGTTTGCGCTGGCACGGTGCTAGACCACACTTGCACTGGCATTGTTGGCCTAGGTGCAGGTACGAGTGGTACCATGACCGGGTCGTGGTCAGCGTGGCTTAATTCTAGCTCGTCGCCGATGATTTCAGTCCATATGGTTGCCATGATGGGGTACTCGCGCTGGGTGATGAAAACTCCTGCGGAATCCACTACCATGAAGCGCCGGTCATGCATCAACCCGCGACTGGTGGTGCGACCAGTTTTGAGCGCAATGCCGCAAAGGCCTTTGACGGGATAAATCCAAAGTTGGCTTACTTCGGCTTGTGATGTTGGTGCAGTCATCGTGTTATTACTCCAAGGTCATTTTCGTGGTAACTTATTGCGGTCTTATGCGTTTATGTTGTTGCAATTCTTCGTAACCTATAATTTTACAGGAGACACCCAGATGGTTGATCTTTGGAAGAAACTTACCGGCGAACTCATTGATATTATCGAGTGGCTAGACGACTCGAACAATACCCTTGTTTACCGCTTCGAGCGGATGAACAACGAAATTAAGTACGGTGCCAAGCTTACCGTGCGCGAAGGTCAGATGGCGGTGTTTATTAACGAAGGTACCGTGGCCGATATTTTCAAGCCCGGCATGTATACCCTGACGACGCAAAACATCCCAATTTTAACTACCTTAAAAGGCTGGAAATACGGCTTTGAATCCCCGTTTAAGGCGGAAGTTTATTTTATTTCTACCCGTAAATTTACCGATTTAAAGTGGGGCACCCCAGGCCCTGCGACTATGCGCGATCCTGAGTTTGGCATTGTGCGAGCAACAGCGTTTGGTATTTACGGCATCCGTATTAAAGACCCCGGTATTTTCATTAAGGATATTTCGGGCACCGAAGGTCGTTTTACGGTTGAGCAAATTTCTGAAAATTTACGCGGCAAAATTGGCTTGCGCATTAAAGAAGTTATGCCTGAGCTTGGCCTGCCAATCATTGATTTAGAAGCCAAAGTCACAGTGATGGGCAATATGCTGCGCGAGCGCATTAGTCCTGATTTTGAAGCGATGGGTTTAGAGTTGGTTGAAGTACAGGTGCAAGATATTGGCCTGCCGGAAGAAGTAGAAAAAGCTATTGATAAGCGTGGTGCCATTGCCGCTATTGGCAATTTGCAGGCATACACGCAGTACGAAACTGCTAGTGCAATACATGATGCTGCAACTACGCCTAATAGCGCTGCCGGTGCCGGTATGGGCTTAGGTGCTGGCTTTGCCATGGGCGGCGGCATGGTGGGGCAAATGGGTGCGGCGATGGGCAATTTAAACCAACAGCAACCGGCCCCTGCACCAGCCGCAATGCCCCCACCATTACCAGCGGCCAGTGCTTATCACGTAGCAGTCGGTGGGGCGCAAACAGGCCCATTTGAAATGGGTGCTTTGCAGGCGCAAGTAAGCAGTGGCCAACTTAAGCGCGATACCTTAGTGTGGAAAGCGGGCATGGCCGCGTGGACGAAGGCGGGGGATGTGGCTGAGGTGGCGGGCTTTTTTGCCGCTGTGCCACCGCCGTTGCCACCGGGATAGTGTAGTTTGAAAGATGGCCGCGCTTAACTTCACGTTGAGCGCGGCTTCTGCTTTTTGCTATCTATTCATTCATGTCAACTTTACACGTATAGGCGCTTGCCCACATGGAAAATCCCAACGCATCGCAAACTACAATTGAAGCTATGACAGCTAAGGTACGGTCATTTCCGTGCGTATCATGTGGCGCAAAAATGGCGTTTTCGCCAGGTTCAGATAAGCAAAAATGCCCTTATTGCGGCGCTGAAAATGATATCGAAACCAGCACCGAAGTGGTGAAAGAGCTCGATCTTGAAGATTGGATGGCGCAGGTAGAAAAAGAAAGCGAAGTCCACGCCCAAGAACAAATCAAATGTACCAATTGCAATGGTGAGCAAGTGCTAGCCGCTAATGTGTATTCCACATCGTGTACGTTTTGCGGTTCGCCTCTTACTTCAAAAAGTGTGGCGCAGCGCCGTATAAAACCGCGCTCGCTTGTACCCTTTAAAGTAACCAAGCTAAAAGCCCAAGATGCCTTTAGATCGTGGATTCGCGGCTTATGGTTAGCGCCGAATGCGCTGAAAAAATACGCTCAAAGCGATGGTGGTATTAAAGGTGTTTATGTGCCTTATTGGACTTATGATGCGCAAACCTCCACTTATTACACCGGCCAACGCGGCGTAAATCGCACCGAGCAATATCGTAATAGCGATGGTGAAACTTCCACCCGAACCCGCACCGATTGGACCAATGTTTCGGGCACGGTGCAGTTTTTTCATGATGATGTATTGGTGGCCGCGAGTAAAACGTTTTCGCACGCCACTGCCGCCAAGTCCAGTGACACTGCTGAGGCGATGAAAGCCTTAACAGCATCCGGTGCGGGTAAAGTAGGGCAGATGCTGGTTGGTCGGTTTGGTGGTGGCTTTAATAGCTGGAATACCAAAGAGTTGATTCCGTTTCAGGAAGAATACATCGCTAATTTTCAAACTGAGGCTTACCAAATTGGCCTGAAGACCGGCTTTGGCGATGCCAAGCGGCAAATTGAGGTGCGCGTACAACAGTTAATTTGCGAGGATATTGGTGGCGATAGCCAAAGGGTGATGAGTAGCAATACGCAATATAGCCATCTTACGTTTAAGCATATTTTGCTGCCTATCTGGGTATCGGCGTATTTATTTTCTGGCAAAACCTATCGCTTTTTAGTTAACGGCCAAACCGGTGAAGTTGTGGGCGAAAGCCCTAAATCAGCTTGGAAAATATTCTTCCTCGTTTGCGCAATTATTTTGGGGCTTTTTATTTTGCTCGCTGTTTTTGGCGGCAGTAAACATCGCTAAACCTGTGGTAAATTGGCGTCCTCTAGCACTGATGAGCTTTTAATAAATGGATGTAATTAACAGCGTCACCGAAATACGTGCCCGTCTGTCAAAAGAACCTAACAATAC
>JANMDR010000056.1:0-13141 GCA_031376425.1 Betaproteobacteria bacterium | reverse complement strand
CTTACGCAATATTGCCCAGCGCTGGACAATGCCAATCCAAAACTGGAAACAAGCAATAAGTCAGTTGATGATCCACTTTGAAAAGCAGTTTAACCCCGCCTAGCAAAAACTAAAAACACAAAATTCGGGATAGCCTCCATTAAAGTCAGTTCTATCACTCATACCATCTCCCCAAACTTAGGCACCGCCACGCGGCCATCAACGGCTTGTGCCGCTGCAGTGGCACGGCTTAAGCCTACGGGGTCATCATCGGCACATAAAACAATGGGCAGTGTCGGAAACTTTGCCCGCAGGGTTAGGGCGACTGGTTCAAGGTTGCCCGCATCAAACGCCACCGCCACCAGATAGCCCGTTGCTTGGTGAATAGAGGCACCCGTGGCAAAGCCTTCAGCAATGCATAGTGCTATTGCACCTTCAGGCTTACCGATGCTGTAATAACAGCCGCGCTTACGACCCCCAGTTAAAAAGCGCTTGGTGCCGTCACCATCAATAAATTGCAATGAATGTAAGGCCGCACCTTCACGCACGGGGATAAGCAATGCACCTTTGTGAATGCGTGTCCCGTGTGCAGTGACGCGTTTGCGTACAAGATAGGGGTGGTTTGCCGGCGCGGGTTTAGCCTTGTGCCATATCTTAGCCGCTGCCTTGGCGGCGTGAGCATGTTTGGCGGCTTCATGGGTGGCGTTTACAGCCTTAGCATCGGCTAATTGCTGCTTGAAGGCATCACGCTGCAAAGCAGTTTGCAACGCTGTTAAGGGTTGCAAGGGCGCTTCACGGGCGGCCTGCCAATGTGCATTCAAGCCGCTGGAATAATCGCCATAAACCCCGCCTGAACCATCCGCAAATAGCTTGCACCATGCGGCTTTATTGGCTTTGCCTTTACCTGCACCAGCGAAGCGAATCATCTTGTCTGGTTCAAGATGTGTTGGTGGTGCTAAACCTGCAAGTTGCATAGCTTCAATGAATTGGGAGGTATTGTTATTCATACCGCAGCCCTCCAACATTCCCGCACATAATGCTTTTACATAGCTTAATATTGGAGTACACTGTGTGCAGAGTTTGCTTTTCTAGGGCTACACGGTTGCCGCCGTCGTAGCCCTTTCCATTAGTGGGCGGTTTATATCTTGGTTTATGTATTGGCCTATAGGTTAGCTTATGCATTACTCCACCTCATCATAAGCACGCCGTGCTAAATACGCATCCACGGCTTTTACATCCCACACCGTCGTACCTGACCCAAGCTTGAACGGTTTAGGGAAAGTGCCATCTTTAACCCAACGCCAAATAGTTGAGGGGCTAACGGGTAACTTGCCAGCTTTGCCGTTTACAGTGGCTAATTCATTTATTCGAATCGTCTTCATCATTTAATTCTCCTTTTTAATGCGCACCCCCGCCAGTAAAAACAGTATGCTTTTTCCTAGGGAATAGTGGGACGGAGTGATGATGCGATACTAAAACCTAACTGCATAGCCTTGATGTGGACATATACTATTGCTCATGTTGGGAACAACAAAATGAGCGCGGTAAAGTGCTAGGTTACCGGCCAGTAAATATTGGCGCAGTAGCCCAAAACCGACCCTACAAAACCTACAAAAGCCCCTAAATACAAATAGCAGACATTGAACATTATTCAACGCCTGCTCTTGATCGTATAATTTCCGATCCTATAATTTCTGCTATAGCTGCCAAAGCATGGGGGAAAAACGGCAACCGCATTCTGCATAAATCTATTGCACAGCCCTACTTTCCCCTCATCGCCTCAAGCAAGGTAAGCCGCATAAAATTAAGCAAAATGCAGGATGCGCTAGGCTCGTTAAGCAACCCAGAAACTGGGTTGGCACTATTGAAATCCCTCGGTATTGCTGGCTTCAAGGCTGAATCACCAGAGCGTTTATTAAATTTACTAAAATGGCTGGAAAAGTCCTAAAATAGGGCTCAATACTACATTTTTGAAAATACTAAAATGATAAAACTCTATCAATACAATCCAACCTTTGGCCTACCCAATGCCAGCCCATTTTGCTTAAAGCTTGAAACCTACTTGCGCATGGCTGGCTTACCTTATGAGACGCCACGGTTTGCGATGCGGGAGTTTAGTAAGGCACCAAAAGGTAAGTTGCCCTATATTGATGACAACGGCAAAATTGTTGCCGATTCCACCTTGATTATTGATTATCTAAAAGCAACTTATGGTGCCACGTATGCGCCTGCGCTTGATGGTTGGCTAAACGATGAGCAACACGCGATTGCCCAAGCTTTTCAGCGGCTATTTGAGGAGAATTTATATTGGGCAGTGGTCTACACGCGGTGGGTGGAACCAAGGGGCTGGGCCATTACCAAGGCGGCGTTTTTTCCTGACTTACCCATCCCCCTTAAATGGTTTGTGCCAGAATTAGGGCGACGTGGTTTGATCAAGGCCATGCACGGCCACGGTATTGGCCGGCATGCTGAGGCCGAGATTATGGAAATCGGTAAACGCGACATCACCGCCGTGGCTAATTTTTTAGCCGATAAGCCCTATTTTATGGGCTCACAGCCCTGTTCGTTCGACGCGACGGCCTATGGGTTTTTAGCTAATTTGGTATTAGCACCCATTGAATCACCGCTGAAAAAACATGCGTTACAGTATCCGCAATTACTGGCTTATTGCGAAAGGATGGGTAAGCAGTATTTTGGGTAATTTCGTCATGAATGGCTTTTAGCCCCCCCTGCCGCCCTATTGTTTCTAATGCAATTGTGTATTAAAGAATCGTCGTAACTGCGTTTGCGGTGACCGATCCGCACTTCAATTCCATTTCCATTTCATTCGTGCGTTATTTCCCCTTGAGTGTTATATAAACATCGTCATTCCAGCGAAGGCTGGAATCCAGACCCGCGTATGACTAATCTAGGTTTAAAAGCGCTAAATAGTATGACGTAGGACTGGATGGCCCTAGGCCAGCCCCTTGCAGCCTTCGCTGGAATGACGATGCTTCGTATTTTGTGCGGTGCAAGTAATGGCACTTTTGATTTGGAAATGGAATCAAATCCTCTCTGTGGGGGGGGAGCGAAATATATTTCGCTCAACGCAGCTGGGGTGGTTTCGCTAGTGGAATGAAGCATAAGTTATCGTTTCTTTGAACGGAATACCACTGCATCATCGGGCTTCGCTGCGTAGTTGAAATGGTTCTACAACCACCGAAACCACCCCGCCCCGCTGGGGCACCCCTCCACGGAGGGGAATAGAGTGTGGATTATTTACCGCCTGTGCAATAACGTAACCGCGTTATGCCCCAGAATGCATGCACAGTGCATGCAATGCGCCCCCCCCCAAAAAAACAATTTGGTAACGCTACGGCTTTTTAACTGGGCCGATAATTTTTTCTAATTCGGCCAATTTTGTTTTGGCTATATTTACGTCATTCAAATATTCGCGCACATAGCGGTCACGCTCTTCGCTTTGCCATTCGGCATCGGTGAAGCCTTCTAGCGGATATTGTTTGGTGGTGTGTACTAGGCCCATTAGCCTTGGCATTAGGGCGCGGTCGGGGCTTACATCTTCTAGCAGCAAAAAGCCATCAACATCGCGCAGGCGTAGCGGCTGCGGGGGGTTATTGTCGTGAATGAGCTTGCCATAGGCGCGAAATAATATTTCCTGTGGGCCAACAATGAGTTCCTGATTGAACACGGCAAGGGCAAAGGGTTTGCCAGAGTGATCATCAAAGCGGCCGGTTGCCACATAGCGGCCTGCCGTTTTTACGTTTACTTTCATATAAATATTAAGCGAGCCGTTTTCTACCACTTCACGGATGGTGCCCGTCCATATTGCGGGGGGGGCTGGTGTGTAGTACACATCAAAATAGGTGAAGCCCTGCTGCCCTGCTACTTCCACATTAGCTTCCAGCCTAAGCAAGCCAGTGTAATTGGCAAAGCCTTGGGTAGCGGGGCTAAAGCGGAATGACCAAACGCCATCCGCCCCCACTGTAAAGTTTGGCTGCAGGCGCTTTTGGGTGGAGGGCACGTTACCCTGTGGCGGATCGATAATACTTGCTGCGCTGATGTTTAGTGGCACGGGCAGTCCATCACCGTCAATGGCGGCGATGCTGAATAGTACCGTTTCGGCACCAGCAACAAAGATGCGCTCTTGCGATGTGCGCAACCTTAACTTGCTGTTAGGGTCAGCAACGGCATCACTGCCCGGCTTGTAAAGTTTCTTTTCTTCGACGATGGCTTGGTTTGGATACATCTGATCGCCGTGCTCGTCTGCGGGACGTGAATCATAGGGATAGCGGGTAACACGGCGGTAATTGTCCAGCACTTCTTGGGCGCGTTGCAGCCGTTTTTTCCACAGCGCTTGTTGCGCTAAGGGGTCTTGATTATTGATTAAATCATCTGGATTTTCCATAGCCCCTTGTGCGCTCATGCTGTATTTTGGCCCGTTTGCGGTGGCTGCCGCTGTAGTCACGCCGCCTGCGCCAAAGCGCGCAGCAGCGCTCATTTCTTTTGCATCACTTTTCCATTCGCCCACTTCACTTTTAGCCGCGCTACGCCAGCCAAACCACGCTAGCAATATTAAAATTGGCACCACCGCCAAGCGCCAGCGGCCTTGTTGATAGCGTTTTTGATGATTGAGATTGCCGGATTTACGGGCATGTTCAGCGTATTTTTTTAGATTATCCATAGTCCGATAAGCTGCAAGGAATCACGAAAAGAAAAGCCCTTCGGACTTAAGTTGCCGAAGGGCTGATTTTTACAACGATACCGCCTGTACTTTAAGGGGCAGGCTTAAAATTATTCTGCGCTAATCTACTGTGCGTAGTTAACCATATCAGTGCGCATTGGGGCAATGATTCCACCCCAGTTACCTGCTGCGTAGTGGTTATAAATTTGGTTGTTATCGCGCAGTTGAACGCTGTGGTTAGTCCACTTTGCGCGGTTATTGGAATTAACTGCTGTGCCTAGCGTTAATGCCGGACAGAATATATTGCCAGGGTTGCAATAGGAACCTTTTGAGGAACCAGATACCGCGCCTGAAGAATGGTATTCGATGACTTCATCGTCTTGACCTACCAAAAGTGCGGAGTACAAGGTGCCTTTTGCGCCAGCAAACATGTAGAACGTGGTGCCACGGGTGTTGTTATGGTCGTATAGGGCACGAGCAGTAGAAGTTTTTAGATCGCTCACAATCGGCTCAGATAATAAGAGGCTACCAACGTCAGCCAATGTTGTACCACCTGCTGCGCCGCCGGCCGCATTTACCCATTTGATATTCCAACCAGTTTGTGTGGTGTTAGCAGAAGTGGCATTGCTGCAGCTGCCGTTAGCCGCTGGTGTAGGTGCTTTAATAGCGCGGGCTGAACCACCGTACATTGCCAGAGTGTAACCCAGCATTAAATCACCGGTACTGTGGGTTGCGATGTAGCACCAATTTGAGCCTGTGCAGAAACAATCTAGCGCATTGCGAACGACGCCGTTTTGGTTAGCGATGCTGTTATAGCCATCCCAATTTACTGCTTTTTTGTTTACGCCACCTGCTGTAGCAGCTGGGCCCCAATATGAAAAATCATTGTAATTACCTACTTGGGCAGAATTGCTGCGACCGTTGATCCATAAGGAATAATTGGTGGCTTCAGCAGCTACTGAGAAACACAGAGCGAAAAGAGCAAGGGCAAGCGAAGCAATTTGTGCGCGAACATTCATTCAAAATCTCCTCATTTATGATTTATGACTTGTGACTCTATCGGCCACAAGCTGTTATTTTGCTAATAATCGCAATTTCATAAATTAAAACGGTCGTTTGAATGAATTGCGAGCAAACGGATATTAGGGCATGCAAAGGTGAATAACAATTTATTTTCGTTAACAAGTGTGTCTTGAACGGAACTTAAAAATTGCTGTTGTTTTAAACCCTAGAAACATCGGCCACTAAAATGCAAAAAACCCGAAAATGCCCTATTTTAGGCATTCTTCGGGTTTTAATTAAATTGTGCGGTTGACGACGGGTTTGATTTTATTGTTGCAAATTCACCACATCGGCTTGCAAAAACATAAGTTCGATGTCCGCTTTCTATCAGCGCGTCTAAAACTTCTTTGGCGCTCCTAATACTGGCATGCCACTGTCAGGCGCTGCCGCCAGCAGTCCAGCATCGGCATAGCCTTGCAGTTTTTCGCGGGTGTCCATGATGTCTAAATTACGCATAGTGAGTTGGCCGATACGGTCAAGCGGCGAGAACGCTGAAGCGCCCTTCTCCATCGTTAAACGCTCCGGCCGATAGGTCAGATTTGGGCTGACGGTATCGAGCAATGAATAGTCATTACCGCGCCGCAATTCAATGCTCACTTCACCGGTAATAGCGCTGGCAACCCAACGCTGCGCGGTTTCACGTAGCATCATCGCCTGCGAATCAAACCACCGGCCTTGGTAGAGCAAGCGCCCCAAACGACGGCCATTGGCACGGTATTGCTCAATCGTATCTTCGTTATGAATGCCGGTAACCAAGCGTTCATAGGCAATATAAAGTAGCGCCAAACCGGGGCTTTCGTACACACCACGGCTCTTGGCTTCAATGATGCGGTTTTCAATTTGATCCGACATGCCAATACCGTGTCGGCCACCAATCGCGTTCGCTTCCAACATCAAGGCAACGGGATCGGCATACTCAATACCGTTGAGCGCAACCGGCTGCCCCGCTTCAAAACGAATCGTCACCGTTTCAGCTTTAACCACAACGTCATCACGCCAAAACGCCACGCCCATAATCGGCTGCACGATTTTTATACCTTTATTTAGAAACTCTAAATCCTTGGCCTCATGGGTGGCACCCAGAATATTTGAATCGGTTGAATAGGCTTTTTCGCCACTCATCTTGTAACCGTGCCCACATTTAGTCATATAGGCGGACATTTCCGTGCGGCCACCGAGTTCATCAATAAATTGCTGATCTAGCCACGGCTTATAAATTTTTAAAGCCGGATTTGCCAGCAAACCGTAACGATAAAAACGCTCAATGTCGTTGCCTTTATAGGTGCTACCGTCACCCCAGATATTTACATCATCCTGACGCATCGCCACGACCAGCATGGTGCCGGTTACCGCACGGCCCAGCGGTGTGGTGTTGAAGTAGGTGCTGCCCGCCGTGGTGATGTGAAACGCGCCGCTTTGCAAGGCCGCGATACCTTCGGCTACCATTTGTTTGCGGCAATCAATTAGCGTAGCTTTGGTTGCACCATATTGCAGGGCTTTACGGGGAATTTCATCATAGTCCGGCTCATCGGGCTGACCTAAATTGGCGGTGTAGGCGTAGGGAATAGCGCCTTTTTCACGCATCCATAATAACGCTGCAGAAGTGTCTAGGCCGCCTGAAAAAGCCAAACCTACTTTTTCACCAATGGGTAAATTTTGCAGAATAGTTGACACAACGCATCTCCGAAGGAAATTATGGGATAAATGAGGTTGCAAAAAGTGCTTGGGAATACCCTGTTTTTCCCGCAAGAGGACTACCTTCGGGTCGCGGGCATCTCCAAGCACTTTTAGAGGGCGCAGCATGCGCAAATAAATTGCGAGCCCTCCATTATTGCATTTTCGGGCGGAAAATTTGGTGCGATGCAGCAAATTTTTACAAGATCAGCACTTTAGCGGAGTAACTAGCCTAATGCTTTACGCATTTCCAAATGCAAAATATTGGCTTCGGTAAACTGCTTCCCTGCCTGTGCAAAACCATGCGCGGCGTAAAACCCCGCCGCATGTGCTTGCGCGTGCAATAGCACTTCCGTATAGCCTAGGCATTGGGCGTGAGCACACAGCGCTTGCAGCACCTGCCCACCAGCACCCTGCCCGCGCATATCGCGGCGCACGGCCATGCGGCCAATACGTGGTATTGCATGCGTTGCAGACGTCACGCTTTCGCGGGTGAGCACCAAGCGACCGGTGGCGATGACCACACCCGCTGCATCGCGTATTAAGGCGTGCGCTGTGCGTTTAGGTTGCGCATCAAGCGCATCAAACTCAAGTTCAGCAGGCACACCCTGCTCGCCTACAAATACGATTTGGCGTAGCGCTGAAAGTTCCGCGCCATCGCGAGCCCATGTTGTTATTTTTGCTGCAGCCAAAGGTACCATTACTGAGGGTGCCATTATTTAACTGCCTTGCCTGCGACTGCATCTTCAAGCCACTGCTTGCTAATTGGTCCCGTTTTATTGATGACTAATTTGCCCGCAGGGTTATAAATTAAGGTAACGGGCAAGCCTTTTTGCTTACCAAAAATTTTTTCCGTCGCATCAT
The DNA here is from genome assembly GCA_031376425.1 of Betaproteobacteria bacterium. Taxonomy (GTDB): domain Bacteria; phylum Pseudomonadota; class Gammaproteobacteria; order Burkholderiales; family Usitatibacteraceae; genus JANMDR01. The sequence goes on along the minus strand of JANMDR010000056.1, from coordinate 4,881 downwards.
CGCCCAACACGGACGCATAGGTGATGCCCACCTTTAACGCGGCTGCTTTAATTTTCTTTTCTTCAGCAGCAGTGGGTTTATCGTCGTCATACCAATCGAGGGCAATGCCAATGACACGCACTTTTTCACCTTGGGCTTTAGCAAATTCAGCAATTTCAGGGATTTCCTTTACGCATGGTGCACACCAGGTGGCCCAAAAATTGACCACAACCCATTTACCTTTCAGGGCATCTAAACTTTGTATTTGGCCTTGGCTATCTTTTAATTCAAAGGCGGCCGCAGGATGGCTGTAAAAACAAAACAGCGAAAATGTGACGACAATTACGAAGGTAGAAACGCATTTTAAGCGACTTAAAATCATTTTAATCAGCAATTCAGTTTGGGTTTAAGCGGGTTGCAGCAGTTCAACTGCGGGTCAACTACGGGTTAACCACGATTATGCGGCATTTAAAGCACACAATCTTGGTAATAATTCCGAAATTATCCGCAAAGCTAGGCAGGGTTTTCCGCCTCTGATATGATAATGTCACAAAATAGACACTCACGAACATTGAATAATAAACGTTGTCATCGCCTCCAAGATGACAAGGAGCCCAGATGGCGCTGAATTTAAATCTACCCGTTTCAACACGAACATTAGCTAAAGATTTTGAAACTAATCCAAAAAAAATCAAGCTTTGGGCGGAATCGTTGCCGCTTACCAAAACAGTTGAGGCCGGAAAGAAGCTCCACGACTTTTTAGAAAACGTTAATCGCGCAAAATTTTCGGCTGATGACCGCTTAGAATTCATCGACACTATTACCCCAATTTTGTGCGTTGTTTTTGAAGAACTAGAAGCCATCTATGCGTACAGTAGCTTACCGATGCCGACGCGCCAGTTGGATGCGTTCCAGCTCGCCCGCAAGCTCGCTATTGAATGTGCCTACACCTATAAACTGGTGCTCATGGAGCGTTCGGGCAAGCTTTTAAAGTTTAACGCCAAGAAAAACATCGGCCCTAATTTATATCGCGCGATGTACTATGCTGCCGCGCAAATTTTGCAGTGCTATAAAACTTATCACCCCGTACCCCAAGGCGTGTGGGCAGAGTTACACCAGCTTTTTGGCTTTGCAGAAGACTCTGATTTAGTAACAGAACCCGTCGATTTTATTAATGAAAATCAACGCGCCGCGCAAAGCAAAACTAATATTGGCGAGGTGTACGTTGATACCTGCCTAATCTCAATGGCGGACCCCTACCGGCTCATGTTTAAAGAAGTGGATCGTGTACAAGAGGTGCTCGGTCGCAATCGCGCTATGGTGGATTTTCGCAATGATAGCGAGGGTGCCAACCCCAATGAGCTTTTTGTTGTAGCGCTAGATGGTGACCAAGCCCCCAAGCCGGTGATTCAAGGTTCACGCGCCGCCGCTGGTGGCACGGTACTGCGTATTCTCGAAACCAAACGCTTAATTGAACGGCTAAAGCACCGCGCGCAACCGGGTACAGCGACCAATAGCAACGCCTCTGTCGCGCAAAGCCGCGCCACGCATGATATTAGCGATTTGATTCAACGCCTATTGCGCCTTTGGGGTGATCCACCAAAACGCCAATTTAGGCGCAACCCCGCAAGCGCCACCTTGGCGCTGTGTAGCGGCATTAAAGGCATCGCCTATTTTGCTGAACGCGAGCTTGAACAATCGCAAACCGAAGATGATTCCGCTGTATACGAGGGCGGCCACACCATGCCACTGCTCACCATTCCTCAAGATGACGCGGCAAAGCAGGTGGGCGTTGATGAATGGCAGGTACTTAATCAAAGTGCAAATGGTCTGCGCCTCCATCGCATGCAAGGCGGCACGGTGGCCATTACCGTTGGTGAGGCCGTGGGTGTGCGCTTCATCGGCGGGCGTACTTGGAATATGGGCGTAGTGCGTTGGCTAACTTTACTTGAAAATGACGCGTTGGAATTTGGCCTAGAGCTGGTCTCCCCTGCTGCAACCAGTGTAACTATTGAAGCGACTATCGGCGGACGCCCCATCCCGGCGCTGCTCTTAGCTCCACCGCATTCGGAAACTGAATCGGACGAAATTTTAACCTTGCCTGATACCTTCAGCGACCTACGCGAATTCACCATCAGCGACCATGGTCGCGAATACACCGTACGCGCGACTACGTTAATGGAACGTACATCGAAATTTGATCTATTTCAATTTACACCAACCAATAACTAGTTGGTGATGGTAAGTAAGGAATCTTGAGAATGCCCTATTTTTTGGGGCATTTTCAAGGCTTAGAGCGGCGGCAAACGCAAGGGTTTTTGCATAGCCGGTCTACCTTGACGGATACGTAAGCTAAGCTTTCCCCTTCTCCTTATCTGCCTTACGAAGCATTTGCATCACTCCCACCGCCACGGCTAAAACAATCCCCGCCACATCCCACGCTAATTGCGGGATTAGCATCATCACACCTGCCGCTGCAAGCAAACCCTGCTCCAAGCGCGTAGTACGCTTTAAATACCAGCCTTGCGCAGCGGCGGCCAGCACGCTGATGGTGATGAAGGCCAAGGTGATGACTGCCGCAACGCTCATCCAACTCCCTGCCCACGTAGCACCAGCAGGTAGCTTGAGCAGCACGCCGACACCCATAGGATCAAGCACAAAAATGAAGGGCACGATGAATGCAGGCAGGGTGTACTTCCACGATTGCAAGGTGGTTTTATAGGGATCACCACCGGTAATGGCAGCAGCAGCAAATGGTGACAGTGCTGTGGGGGGGGATACTTCAGACAATACTGCATAGTAAAAAATAAACATATGTGCCGCAAAATCCGGCACCCCTAGTTTTATCATTGCCGGTGCCGCAATCACCGCACAAATAATATAGCTTGCCGTCACCGGTACGGCCAAGCCAATCACCCATACGATCAAGGCTGTATAAATAGCAGTGAGAATAAGGCTGCCCCCAGCATAGGCGATGACGATGCTTGAAAATTTTAAACCCAAGCCCGTCAATGTCACCACGCCAACGATAATTCCTGCTGCGGCACACGTAGCGGCGACGTTTAGCGAACTCATGGTGCCATTTTCCATCGCTTTAATGAGCTTTGAATCCCAGAACTTTTTTAACACTGATGTTTTTGGCACCTTGGTTGTACTAAATATATCCCAAGGAATTAAGGCGCTTTCTCGTCTAAAAAAACTAACCGTAAACGCCACAGCCGTTGCCCAAAATACTGAAAGTGTTGGTGAAAACCCCACCAGCATAAACACCACAATCGAGAATAATGAGCCGAAGTGATACCAGTATTTTTTAGCCAATTGCAAGGCGCTCGCGGCGCGATCAAACGGCACATCGCCCATGCCGTATTTGCGGGCGTCTAACTCCACCATTACAAACAATGAGAAATAAAACAGCACTGTTGGCACGGTAGCCATCAGGATCACATCAAGGTAAGAGATTTTCAAAAACTCCGCGATCAAAAACGCGGCAGCACCTAACACCGGCGGCGATAAAATCGCACCCAATCCACCCGCCGCAAGCAAGCCGCCTGCGGCATTTTTTTCATAGCCCGCTTTAGCTAACATCGGATAGGCGACAGAACCAATCGTCACCGTTGTGGCAACTCCTGAACCGGAGGGCCCACCCAATAAAAAGGAGGCTAGTACCACGGTGCGCCCCGCGCCTGCTGGCTTACCACCCATCAGGGCAAATGAATAATCGAGAAAAAACTTACCAGCACCCGAGAATTGCAGGAAGGCGCCGTATATGGTGAATAAAATAATGAGCGTGGCTGATACATCCACTGCCACCCCAAAAATACCTTCAAGAGTCATATACATATGACCAATTAAGCGATCCACATCATAGCCACGGTGAGTCCAGGGATCAGGCAGCCACGGGCCGAGCATGGCATAGGCGATAAAGCCAACGCATACCAAGGGCATAATCCAGCCTGATGTGCGCCGCGCGGCCTCTAGCACCAGCACAATCAGCGCCACACCAAATGCACGATCCCATAAATTAGGGGTGACGGCACGATCGGTGAAATCATCACCGCCCATCAGCATATAGCTGACAATAGCAATACTCAATAATGCCAGTAGCACGTCCCACCACATAATGCGGTGCCGGTAGCGCATCGCGATAGGGAATGCTAGAAACGAGAGAAATAATACGATACCTACGTGGATCGCGCGCAATTGCTGAGTTGGCACAATGCTGTAGGCCGCATAGAGATGAAATACCGTACTAAGCACCGCAATGGCGGTAAGGAAAACCGCAATCCAGCCTTTAATCTTATGACTGGCACCTTCTTCCTCTTCGATAAATTTTTCGGCTTTTTGTAGCGCGTCCTCACTTACGATAACTTCAACATTCGATGCATCGTTAGCTGAGTTGCTTGGTAGTTGCGTCATTGGATTTTCCAAATTTTTATGATTTTTGCGGTACCTACTCCTATCCAAATTTTACACGCAATCACGCTATGAATTGCTACGTTTCATCGCTACCCGAAATCATGAAGCCTTAATTGCTACCTATGCTAGACTAATATTTTCCAATAACAAAGTGAGGACTTCATGAAGCGACTTACCCGAATTGCCACCACCATTGTGGGTGCAATAGCTGTATCAACCGTAATGGCTACAACAGCGATGGCGCAGGTAAAGATTTCAATTGCTACAGGCGGAACCGGCGGCGTTTACTATCCGCTTGGTGGTGGTATTGCCAATGTACTCACTAAGAATGTACCCGGCATGCAGGCCACGGCAGAAGTCACTGGTGCATCGGTAGACAATATGAAGCTTGTAGGTGCAGGCAAGGCCGAAGTGGGCTTTAGCATGGCCGACACAGCTTGGGATGCCTATCAAGGCCAAGATAAATTTAAAGATAACAAACAATAA
>JANMDR010000304.1:0-5709 GCA_031376425.1 Betaproteobacteria bacterium | reverse complement strand
TTTCCGCTCTAACAATATTGACCCTAATGCGCGTCATTGCATGGCGTCTGCTGCAGTTGGCTTTATGCGCACCTTCGGCATGGATGAGCCCATGGGCTGCTATGACGACATTGAGGCTGCCGATGCCTTTGTGCTCTGGGGTTCAAACATGGCAGAAATGCATCCCATTTTATGGTCGCGGGTTACAGATAGGCGCTTATCGAATCCTGCGGTGAAGGTAGCGGTAATGTCAGTTTTTGAGCACCGCAGCTTTGAATTAGCTGATTTGCCCATTATCTTTACGCCGCAAACGGATTTAGCCATTTTAAATTACATCGCCAATTACATTATCAGTACCAATCGGGTTGATAAAGATTTTGTGGGTAAGCACTGTACTTTTAAGCTGGGTGCACAAGATATTGGTTACGGTTTAAGGCCTTCACATCCCTTAGAAAAAAAGGCGAAAAACGCCAACAATGCTGGCGATATGAAGCCCTCCAACTTCGATGAATTTCGCGAATTTGTAAAATCCTATACGGCAGAATATGTATCTAAATTGTCGGGTGTTTCGGTTGAAAAATTAAAAGACTTGGCCGAGCTTTACGCCAATCCAAAAATTAAATTGGTGTCATTTTGGACGATGGGGTTTAACCAGCACACGCGCGGCGTTTGGGCTAATAATTTAGTCTATAACATTCATTTGTTGACTGGAAAAATCTCCACGTCTGGCAATTCACCATTCTCACTTACTGGCCAACCATCTGCCTGTGGCACTGCCCGTGAGGTAGGTACTTTTTCTAATCGCCTGCCCGCTGATATGGTGGTAACCAACCCTAAGCATCGCGCTAAATCAGAAGAACTTTGGAAGTTACCGGAAGGCACTATTAATGCTGTGCCAGGCTATCACGCGGTGCAACAAAACCGTATGTTGAAAGACGGCAAACTTAATGCGTACTGGGTGCAGGTAAATAATAATGTGCAAGCGGCACCCAATATGATGGAAGAAACGCTGCCGGGCTATCGTAATCCTGAAAATTTTATTGTTGTATCAGATGCCTATCCGACTGTAACCGCGCAGGCCGCTGACCTTATTTTGCCAGCCGCAATGTGGGTTGAAAAAGAAGGTGCCTACGGCAACGCGGAGCGGCGTACCCAGTTTTGGCACCAGTTAGTTTCAGCGCCCGGTGAAGCAAAGTCGGACCTTTGGCAGCTAATGGAGTTTTCCAAGCGCTTTAAAATTGAAGAGGTATGGCCTGAGGAGCTCATCGCCAAGAAGCCTGAATATAGGGGCAAGACCATGTATCAGGTGTTGTTTAGTAATGGTCAAGTTAATAAATTCCCGGTGACGCAAATTGAGGCGGGCTATGAAAATGATGAATCCAAGGCCTTTGGATATTATGTGCAAAAAGGCTTGTTTGAGGAATACGCCCAGTTCGGTCGAGGCCATGGGCATGACCTTGCAGACTTTGATATTTACCATAAAGAACGCGGTTTGCGCTGGCCTGTAGTAGACGGTAAAGAAACAAAGTGGCGTTATAAAGAGGGCACCGATCCTTATGTAAAACCGGGCAGCGGCTTTGATTTTTACGGTAATGCTGACCATAGAGCAAATATTATTGCCCTACCTTATGAACCGCCAGCAGAGGTGCCCGATAAAGAATACCCATTTTGGTTATCAACGGGGCGGGTCTTGGAGCATTGGCATTCCGGGTCGATGACCGGTAGAGTGCCGGAACTCTACAAGGCGTTTCCAAATGCCGTGGTGTTCATGCATCCCGAAGATGCAAAACGTTTGAAACTGCGGCGCGGCAGTGAGGTAAAGGTTATTTCTCGACGCGGCGAAATGCGCTCCCGCATCGAAACCCGTGGTCGCAATAAGCCCCCCCAAGGCTTGATTTTTGTGCCGTGGTTTGATGCCACGCAGCTCATCAATAAGGTGACTTTGGATGCTACGGATCCGATTTCAAAACAAGCGGACTTTAAAAAATGCGCAGTCAAAATAGTAGCAGTATGAAAATACTCAGTAAATACATGGCGGTGTTAGCACTGCTTATTTCGCTATCCGCGTTGTTGATGGCTGATTTTGCGGTGGCGCAAACCACACCCGTTGATCCATCCTATGAGGCGGTAGCCCAGCAGTTGCGCGGCCTGCGCGGGGGGGTGGGGTTGCAGCGCGAGGCAACGCCTGCGCCAACACCGAAAGTCATTAATGATGATATTCGTAAGGGCAGGGCATTTGCAATGCAGCCGCCAGTTATTCCACATCAAATTGAAAACTATCAGATTGATAAAAATTTCAATAAATGCATGACCTGTCATGGGCGTACCCGCACCGCCGAAAGCCAAGCACCGATGGTTAGCGTGACTCATTTTATGGATCGCAATAATGAATTTAGAGGTGAGATTTCTCCACGTCGCTATTTTTGTAATCAATGCCATGTGCCGCAATTGGACGTTAAACCGCCCGTAGATAATCGGTTTGTGGACGCTGAAGTGGCTGCGGCTCAAAAAATGTCGCCAAAGACAGCAGCAAAAGCGGCTGCACCAAAATGAAAGTATTCCGTGGCTTAACTGCGCTGGCAAGCCCTTATTGGCGCACTCTTTCACGACCAAGCAAATACTTTAGCTTAGGTTTTTTAACACTGGGTGGGTTTGTTGCAGGCATTATATTTTGGGGCGGGTTCAATACTGCATTGGAAGCCACTAATACTGAAAAATTCTGCACCGGTTGCCATGAAATGCGGGACAACGTATTTGTAGAACTGCAGCCGACGATTCACTATACCAATCGTTCCGGCGTCCGCGCCACCTGCCCAGATTGTCACGTACCTCATAACTGGACCAGTAAAATTGCTCGAAAAATGCAGGCGTCAAAAGAGGTATGGGGCACGTTATTTGGTACGATCAACACCCGTGAAAAATTTGTAGAAAAGCGTTTGGAACTCGCGCAACATGAATGGTCCAGATTGAAAGCAAATAATTCGCTTGAATGCCGCAATTGCCACAACGCCGATTCAATGGATTTTACGCGGCAAAGTACCCGCGCCGCTGCGTCCCACAGCGCGCTTTTGGTAACAGGGGAGAAAACCTGCATTGATTGCCACAAAGGCATTGCCCACCGTTTGCCAGATACGCAAAAGCCAGTAAATCCGGTAGTGGACAAGGTAGACGAACAACAACCTAAGGCGAAACCCTAGCAGCCTGCTAGGTGTGATGTGCGTAAATTTTGCGCAGACCTTCAATATCAAGTATGCGTATCATTTTTTGATTCACTTCCAAAATGCCATCGGCTTGAAATTTAGAGAAAGTGCGGCTTACCGTTTCAAGCTTCAAACCGAGGTAACTACCAATTTCGTTGCGCGTCATCCGTAGCGTAAATTCAAGCGGCGCGAAGCCGCGTGCGTTCAGGCGTTGCGAAAGATTCAAAAGAAAGGCGGCCACACGTTCCTCCGCACGCATAACGCCAAGCATCATCATGACATTGCCCTCACGGACAATTTCGCGGCTCATCACTTTGTGAAAATGGCGTGGGAGCGAGGGGATTTCCTGCGCCAAGGTATCAAGATTATCAAACGGAATGATGCACACTTCGCTATCTTCAATCGCAATCGCATCGCTCTTATAAACATCATCACCAATGCCATCCATGCCTAATAATTCGCCTGCCATCGAAAATCCGGTTATCTGTTCACGGCCATCGGCAATTAAAACACCTGTCTTAAAAAAGCCAGTGCGCACGGCATATAAAGCGGTAAAGGCTTGGCCTGCGCGAATGATCGCTTCTCCACGCTTTATCCGTCGCCGTGCATACACAACTTCATTGAGCTGCTCAATCTCAGTGAGAGTCAGTCCGGCGGGCAAACATAATTCGCGCAAGCTACAGTTGGTGCATGCGGCTTTTAATTGATGAACGTCGATACGCGCAGCAATATGCGTGCTAGACGCAACTGTTGAGCTTGTAGTAGAGAGATTCATAAAGTAGCAACCGATAGTTTTGGTGAAAACAGTTTAACGTAAAACATACACTTAATGAGCTTGACTACGGCAACGACGAGAAACGCCGCTATGCAGTGAAAGACGCCGTTTTATGTTGCGATATTTCTGTGTCGCAACACTAGTGTAAGGGCACAATGTAATCATACGCTAACGTTTCATCCCCTTATCCCTCGATGCAGCGAGAAATGCCAATCTGAGCGCGGTATAAAAGATACCCCCGATTTAAATTAGCACTCCAAGTAGTGTCACTAATTTTGGGTAGCTAATCGCGATTGCCATGCCGCCGCTAGCAATTCTGCCACAGAAATACACAATCACTACGGCATTTGTCGTATGGTTCGTCGTGTTTTTTTGAGTTATCTTCGCCAGTGGGTAAAGCGTAACCGCACATGCAATTAAATATACATCTCATCTTGCGGCAGATTTTGGCTACTTCATCGTATTCAAGGGGAAATAATATGTCGCTCATTTCGCAAAATTGGTGCCGCGTTGGCGCTGCAAGGGCGTTGCTGGTTCGCGCTAAAATCGGCCAGCTGTCGCTGGCGCTGCCTCTGCTAATTTTGGGCTGTGTGCTCAGCCTCTGCACCCCGGTGCAGGCCGCTGCACCGCTCACAAATTGCACCGGTCCCGGCGGTGTTTTGTCCAATGGCAATAGCACTTGTACCTTCGCCGTGACCGTGGCGGGGGATAGCATCAACACCGCTAACGACAACAATTATGTGCCCTTGAGCGGTTCCCTGCGTGCGGCAATTATGGACGCGAATGCTTGGGGTAATTACGCCAATACGGTTGCCGGGGACTCGATCATCGATTTATCCGCCATTAGCGGCCAAACCATAACCCTTAACAGCGCCCTGCCGTTAATTTTTAGCAACGTCACTATTGCCGCACCGGCGGCGGGTGTCACGATCAACGGAAGTGGCTTTCGCTGCTTATTTGTAACTGGTTTGCCCATTGCTAATACGGGGCCTACGGCTAATCCAAATGATGGCACGCCGCAAGCTATTGCGGTGTCGTTTGGCAATTTAACGCTTTCTAGCTGCGGTGCAACAGGCGGTACCGGTTATGCCGGTGGTTTGGGCGCCGGTGCAGGGTTATTTGTGAATCAGCAAGTCACTGCCACGCTTAATAATATTTCTTTCGCCAGCAGTACGGTTCAGGGTGGTGATTCAGTTTCGACCTATTACGGCGGTGGCGGCATGGGTGGGTGGAGTATTGGTTTTGGCGGCGGCGGCATTGCTGGTACTTCGTTCCCAGGTGCCTATGGCGGCGGGGGCATTGGTGGTGATGCGACAAGCGGTGCGGGAGGTGGTTTTGGCGGCGGCACAGCGGCGTCTCTGTTGGGTTTTGGCCTAGTATCGTCTCGTCAAGGCTTTTCGGGCGGGACAAATGTGGCGGGCAATGGCGGTGGGGGCGGGAGCAGCAATGCATTTGGCGGTGTTTCGTCTACGCTGGGTAGCGGCAGCGGTCAAGGCGGCGGTGGACTGTTTGGGGGTGGTGTGTCGCCAATTGGCAAGCGCGGTGGCATTGGCGGTGGCAGTGGTTCCAGCTCTAGTAGCATCGGCGGCGCTGGCGGTTTTGGCGGGGGCGGGGGCAGGGAGGCAAGCGGTGGTTTTGGCGGTGGCAGTGGTCCGTATGGTAACGGTGGCTTTGGCGGAGGTTCCGGAGACGCCGCCACAGTTGGCTTTGGCTTCGGTGGTTTCGGGGCAGGTGGTTTTGTGGGCGCTGGTTTTG
>JANMDR010000278.1:0-13793 GCA_031376425.1 Betaproteobacteria bacterium | reverse complement strand
GAATCTAAGGCGGCCTGCCGGTTATTGTTTGTGGTGACAGCTTCGTTTGGTGCTAAGTTACGTTTCATGTGGGCTCCTTGATTTAAATCTATGGGAGCCTAACAAAAAAATCAATCTACACAAAATTCTTTACACCCTCATATCCCATTTTTGGATGCACTGACAGACGCATTGCGTTGTTATTCCTCTGTTGTGTGGCTAGCCACGCTGCCTTCGGAACGCCTAGCACTGCATCCCGTCAGCACCTCCAAAAACGGAACATTAACAATTTCCGCACCCCTTAGTGTTTTTTCACTACGTTGCTACGGGATAACTTTAAGCTGCCAGCACCATGGTTTGCCCGACACGATGACTTTTTGGACGTTTGACGATAATTTCCACATCGCTACCCAAGCGGTTCAAGCAGTCAATCATTTTGGCTTGGCTGATGCCTCGAAATTTTCCTCTTAACATTTCTGAAAGCTTAGGTTGTGTCATACCGAGAAGCGCGGCGGCGGTTTGCTGGGTTAACTCTTTATTTTTTATGATGCTCGAAATTTCAAATGCGAGTTTCGCTTTTATAAGCATTTCAGTAGGTTCCGCATAAGATAAATCTGCATAGGGATTAGTGCTTCCTATTTCTATCTCCATATTTGCGCTTAGTGGTGCTTTTTCGGTGATCTGCGTTTTCATTGAGCTAGCCCTCTTCTAAACAAGCAACTGCTTTTAATCGTGCCATTATTAAATCCAAATCTGGCTTTGGTGTCGCAATGCCTGACGTGGATTTTTTCTGGAAGCAATGCAAAACATAAACAGCATTCGTATAGCGAACCGTATAGACCGCCCGATAGGCGTTACCCCTATGCGCCTCCACCACCTCAACAACCCCCGCTCCACCAAATCCTTTCAGCGGCTTTGCTTGGCTATGTTTTTCACCCATCTGCGCGAGATGCAAAGCGTAGCCCATGACATCCTGCACGTCCGGCGGCATAGCAAGCAAATCCTTTTTGGCAGACCCAACCCAGCGGATCTCGCGTATGGTCATATGCATGATCAATTATATCTAAATATATATAATTGCGTTTTGAGACCCAACACAAAATACAAAAAAAGCCGTAGCATAAACGCTACGGCCTATCCAAAGCTATAAAAACAGCTACTTTACGGTTCGATTCACTAACCAGTTGCTAAGGGTTTTCAATTCTTCGGCGGTCACTGCAGCATTAGCTGGCATAGCCGTAGCACCCCATACGCCTTTGCCGCCTTTGCTAATGGCCACACTGATTTTTTCGGCGTTGGCTTTTTTATCACCATCAGCGTATTTTTTGGTGATCTCATTAAAGCTTGGGCCAACCATTTTTTTAGCCATGTCATGGCAACCGCTGCAATAGCGTTCTTCCATGATTTTATCTACTTCAGCGTCCGTGGGCACTTTAGCGGGGGCTTGCGCCACGGCTAGCTGTACGCTTGCGCTGGCTACTAATACGCTGGCAAAGGTCAACTTAAGCGCGGCTTGAATATTACTTTGAATGAGTTTGCGCATAATGCCTACTTCACTGTTACGCGAATGGTTTTAGACCACGCAGGGCCAAAGGATTCGTGGTTTAGGTTAGCGAATTGCATTGTAAGTTTGTATTCGCCTGCCGGTAGTTTCACTTCGGCTTCGGTTTGGCCTTTGCCGTAGTGAATATGCATGGCGTCAAAGGGAATAGCCTCACCTAGGGGCTTGGCATCAAGGTTCACCAGCAAATGGTGATGACCGGAATTAGGGGTAGCGTCGCCTGCAGGCTTAACTTCTTTGCCAGTCACACCAAACTTAACTTTGATGGGGGATGTGACAGTGGCGCCGTCGGCTAAGTCAATAAAAAATACGCCTTCACTGGGTTTGGCGGGCTCAAATGGTGCCGAGGCGCAGCCGCCAAGCGCGAGCATAGCAGTCGTGCCCAAAATCGTAACCAGTGATAACAGTGTGTTTTTAACTTGCATGTAAATCTCCTCAAGTGAATCAAATTTATATAGTTTTAGCACGTCCTTACTTGACGCTCTTTATAATTATAGAACGGTTAAACCCCTAGGCACCATCAGGGTGTTGCAAATAAAAAGCCCCGCAACAGCAGGGCTTTCTACTAATCTACTAAACTCTAAATCCAGCTTACAGCTTTTGCTTTTGCATAAAATCATCAAAACCGGCTTCAGCAAAGCGCGCCCAAAGCACTGATTCGGCACGGAATTTTGACCAATCTTCGTAGATTTTGCGCCAGTTGGCGTTTTTGGCAGATAGTTCGCCGTACAGGTCTTGCGATGCTTTAAACGCGGCGTTCATGATGTCATCAGGCATACGGAATGGTTTGGCACCTGCTGCCACTAATCGACGCAATGCGGCGGGATTACGGGCATCGTATTTGGCTTGCATATCAGTGTGGGCAAAAGCTGCAGCGGCTTCAACAATAGCTTGATATTCCTTCGACAAGCCAGCCCAGGCTTTAGTGTTGATGTAGAGCGATAATTGCGGGCCGCCTTCCCACCAAGCTGGGTAGGCATAGTTTTTAGCTACGCGCTGGAAGCCCAGTTTTTCATCATCATATGGGCCCACCCACTCGGCTGCGTCGATAGTGCCTTTTTCTAGCGCGGAATAAATCTCACCGCCCGGAATGTTCTGTGGCACGCCGCCAATACGCTCCAGTACCTTGCCGCCGAAGCCGCCGATGCGCATTTTCAGGCCTTTAATGTCAGCCAAAGATTTAATTTCTTTACGATACCAGCCACCCATTTGTGCGCCGGTGTTGCCCATCGGAAAATTCACGATATTGTATTGCGCAAAAAATTCACGGGTTAACTTAAGGCCATTGCCTTGATACATCCACGCTGTAGTTTGACGTGAGTTTAGGCCGAATGGCACAGCGCAATCCAGCGCAAACGTTTCATCCTTGCCGAAGAAATAATACGACGCAGTGTGCGCAGCTTCAACAGTGCCAGCTTGAATCGCGTCCACTTTACCAAATGGCGGCACGAGCTCGCCCGGGGCTGCGATGGTGATATCAAACTTGCCGCCAGTGGCGTTTTTTACGATATCAGAAAACGTTTTTGCAGCACCGTGAATGGTATCGAGTGCGACAGGAAAGCTCGATGACAGGCGCCAGCGCAATGCTGTTTGCGCGTGAACTGCTGGTGCAATACCCGATGCCAAGATACCGCTTAAGCCTGCGCCTGCGGCAATGAATTTTCTACGTTGCATAGTGTAAATCTCCTCTTTAGTTTTATGGATTACGGCAAACTGCTTTTTATTAACTTTAATATACCCGAATTTTTGATTGTTCGCGATAGCTTCTATGAGCATTCAATTAAAGTAATCGCCTAAGGAAGCAGCTAACCCGCTAATGACATTCGGTCAATCAGCACCGAGCCTATGTGCTTTGACCCAGTTTTATTCACGTCTGATCCAATATCCACAATACCTTTGTACATGTCTTTCATATTACCGGCGATGGTGAGTTCTTCAACCGGATGCACAATTTCACCACCTTCAACCCAAAAACCAGCAATGCCACGTGAATAGTCACCGGTGACCATATTCACGCCCTGCCCCATCAGTTCTGAAACAATCAAGCCGCGCCCCATTTTCTTAACCAAGCCAGTAAAATCCAGCTCGCCCGATTTCACTTGCAAATTGTGATTGCCACCCGCGTTACCGGTAGATTGCAGCCCTAACTTGCGCGCAGAATAACTACCTAAAAAATAACCTTGCACTATGCCATCACGCACCACGTCGCGCGGAGCAGTGGCTACCCCCTCACCATCAAAGGGCGACGAGCTGGAAGCGCCTGTTAAGTGGGGCTCTTCGCGTATTTGTACCAACGGTGAAAATACTTGCTGGCCGACACTATCTTGGAGAAAACTGGCTTTACGGTAAAGGCTGGAGCCACTCACCGCCCCTACAAAACTACCGATTAAACTTCCCGAAGCGGTGTTATCAAACAACACCGGCGCGTCGCATGTAGCAATGCGCTTTGCACCTAAACGCGCTACCGTGCGCTGCCCCGCAATTTTACCCACATGCGCAGCCGATTCTAGCCCCACCTGGCCACGTGCGCTGGTGTACCAATAATCGCGCTGCATGCCGTTCGCATCACTAGCAATCACGGCCACACTCAAACTGGCGCGGCTGGTGGGGTAACCATTCATGAAACCGTTGCTATTGGCATAAACAAAATCAGCGGTATGCGTGGATACAGACGCACCTTCGGAATTATTGATACGCTTATCTACTGCGTAAGCAGCGGCTTCACATTCCACAGCAATTTTTATGGCATCGTCTACCGGCAACACCCAAGGTTGGTTCAAGCCTAAATCAGGCAACACGCCCTTAAATAATCGGGCTGGATCGGCCAAGCCACTAAATTCATCGGCCTCCGTATATTTGGCGATGGTGCACGCCGCTTCTACAGTACGAATAATGGCATCACGGGAAAGGTCGGACGTGCTGGCGGCACCCTTTTGTTGCCCCACATAAACCGTGATAGCCATGCCCTTATCACGATTATATTCAATGGTTTCCACTTCTTTTAGCCGCACGGCAACGCTTTGGCCAACACTTGTAGAAATTTCTACTTCAGCGGCGGTAGCACCGGCGGCTTTGGCGCGTTCGAGCGCAAATTGGGCGATTTCTTGCAAATTTGGGGTATTTTGCGTGGACGTTTGCGAAGGGCTTAGGACAGTTTTAGAGGTCAACGATGGCTCGATAGGTTAGAATGCAAGGCTTAATTTAATACAACGCTGGTCTAAACGGCGAACGAGCAAAGCACATGCATAAAATAGATGAAGACGAAGACCTAAATGTTATCAGTAAAAGCCAGCGCAAACGCGATTCACACGCCTTGCAAGACTTGGGCGAGGCACTATCTAAGCTTGGTAACGATACGCTAAAAAAATTCCCGCTCACGCCGGAGCTCTATGAAGCGCTGGTTTCGATCAAAAAAATCGCGCCTAGCAAGCACACCGCCCGCAAACGCAATCTGCAATATATCGGCAAATTAATGCGCCTGATTGAAGATGTGGAGCCTATCGCTACCCAATACGCTGAGCTAAAAGCACCATCACAGCAGCAAATTGCCTTCTCGCATCTTGCTGAAAATTGGCGCGATCGGATGTTGGCTGATTCGTCTAATGGAGAAGAATTGGCGGCTTTTGCGCTCAAGTTTCCAGCCGTGAATGTGGAAGAATTAGCGCAGGTGATTGCCGAAACCAAAATAGAACGCGCCGCCAAAAAGCCACCCAAACACTATCGTCTGCTATACAAAGAAGTACATCGCTTAATCTTAGCGCAATCAAAAGAAACATGAGCGATAGCTACGACCCTATAAAAATAGGCTTACTTTCAGCGAGTGACCGCGCCAGCGCGGGTGTATACGCAGATGCAGGCATTCCCGCCTTGCGCGAGTGGTTGCAAGCTGCGTTGCATAACCCGATTACCTTCGTAGAAAAATTAGTTGCCGACGACAAAGCCACCATTGAAGCGGCGTTACTGCAATTAGTGGACATCGACGGCTGTAGTTTAGTACTCACCACTGGCGGCACCGGCCCTGCCTTGCGTGATGTCACGCCCGACGCCACTGCGGCAATCGCGCATCGCGTAATGGACGGTTTTGGCGAACGCATGCGCCAAATTAGCCTTTGTTTTGTACCCACCGCCATATTGTCGCGACAAATTGCCGTGACGCGCGGCGCGTGTTTGATTATCAATTTGCCCGGTCAACCCAAAGCTATTGCCCAAACCCTAAGTGGTTTCAAAGCCGCTGCAGGATCAGCGCTACGTGACGAGGTCGGCATATTTGCCGCCGTACCCTATTGCGTAGATTTACTGGGTGGCCCTTATCTGGCCACACGGGAAGACGTAATTGTGGCATTTAGACCGAAAACAGCGACCAAGCCAACACCAGCAAGCGCCTGAAAACACCGTATTTTAAAGCCTCTTCAGCAATACCACATTTTAATTTCTTATCTTAAATAACGATGACCACACTAATCGAACATGTAGAACTTTGTACCGGCGCTAACCCCATCGGCACCGTAATTTGGATGCACGGCTTGGGTGCTGATTGCTGGGATTTTGTGCCTGTAATCAAAGAACTCTCATTGGCAAAAAATATGCCGCTACGCTTTATTTTCCCCCAAGCCCCCTCACGCCCTGTGACCATCAACGGCGGCCATGTGATGCCAGCTTGGTATGATATTTCCATGGCAGACATTGAGCGTCGCCCTGATGAAACGGGTGTGCGGCAATCGCAAGCGTCTATCAACGCGTTAATTGAAAATGAAATTTCACGCGGCATGGCTGCAAGCAATATCGTTATAGCCGGATTCTCCCAAGGTGGTGCGATTGCGCTACAAACGGCATTGCGCCACGCCAAACCGCTAGGTGGCGTTTTAGCGCTTTCCACCTACCTCACCCTCGCCAATACCTTAGCCACAGAGAAAAGCGCTGCCAACGCTGCCATACCGATTCTCATGGCACACGGAACGCAAGACCCGGTAGTGCCATTAAAGCTCGCACGCGAATCTGAGCAAAACTTAAAGGCACAAGGTTTTAGCATTGAATGGCGCGAATACCCCATGCAGCATAGTTTGTGTATAGAAGAAATTGAAGATATTAGCGCTTGGCTTACCCATATTTACGGCAAAAACGTCGGCAAGGTTTGAGCATCAAAAATGATGACGCCTGAACAAATTCAGCAGGTATTTCAATTTGGCGTGATGCTCGACAAGCTCAAAGCGATCACCCGAAAAACCAAGCCAGTCGGCCTTGATCGCTATGAAAATAGTGCCGAGCATAGCTGGCAAATTTGCGTGATGGCCTGCCTATTTGCCAGCGAATCAAAACTTGAAATCAATATTGGCCGCGTGGTGGAATTATTGCTGGTGCACGATATTCCAGAAATTGAAGTTGGCGATCAAATTGTCTACGCCGGTAAATCTGCCGCACAAGCCGACGCGGAACGCGAAGGCGCACTACGGCTATTCAATACCCTGCCGGAAACACAGGCGCAATGGGCGTTTGCGCGCTGGGAAGAATTTGAAACCCGCCAAAGTAATGAAGCCATTTTTGCCTACGCCATCGATCGCATGATGCCGATTTTGCAAAACCTCCAAAACGGCGCAAATAGCTGGCGCGAAAATAATGTAGCCCTGCAGCAGATTCTGACTTTTAATGCGCCCATTGGTGTGCCGCTGCCAGCGGTGTGGGCGGAGTTATCAGCAATGGTGCAGCGGTTCGCGGATACATCGCCGTTGGCGGGGTGGGATTGAATGCTTTTTAACAACTTAATCACATCGTTTTTGATCACCTCATTCTCTTAATTCTCAAGATGAATTATTCAGTTGTGGACATTCGCAACTGAGCTCGAACTTGATATCTACTTCGAATTTGGACTGGCGATGGTGTTGAAAAAGGAGGTCTGCTTGGTGGCAGAGACTAAGTTTGCGATTAACAGGCTGCTTGATCCCAGCAGTTGGGAGAGTGTACCCTGTGACCATGGCAACTTTGGCTAACTGACAGATCGGATCAGGAAACTCATGATTGACTTTCGCCACATCCCTGCAAATGGCTAACTTTTTTGACAGAAAGCGGCCTCGTCTTTCACGCTTATTTTGCGTCTACTGCGGAACAATCGCAACTACGCGCGATCACGTACCTCCGAAAGTGTTATTAGACAAGCCATTCCCGTCAAACCTAAGAACAGTGCCCAGTTGCAAATCATGCAACAACAACGCTTCGCTTGACGAACAGTATTTATCAGTCTTACTAGGCGAGATTTCTTCAGCACCGAGCATTAACGCAAAATGTGCTCCAAGCGGATCGATCTACAGAACACTCTTGTCCTCACCCGCACTCAAAGTACGCATTGCGAACGCCTTGAGCGTAGATAATGAAACGGGAGAACAGTTCATCAAGCCGGAGACGCATCGAGTAAATCGAGTTCTTCGAAAAATCGCAATCGGCTTATTTGCATTGCGCTATGGACGAATTCCAGCGAATGAAGAAATAACTGACGAAGCCTTGTACCCGTATTCGATTAAAGATCTGCGACCCTTACCGTATTTTATAGCCACCTTGACCGACCGATTTAGGTCCAAGTCATGGCGAAAAATTCAGAAGGGTACTTTCTCGTATATATTTGTTCGCGATCCGAGGCAATATGGTACGGTGTGGTGTGTGATTGATTTTTATCAGTCATCATGGGGAGTTGTACATTTTTGCAATCCCAAAAGCGCTAAGATAAGAATCAACCAACAACTCGAACTATTTTCTGACGACGCGACCTAATTTTCCACTGAAAAACGAAGTAACAGTACCCGCTTTCACCCCTTCAAATACTTATCCAAAAAATCTAAAATCCGCCGATAGGCTTCGGCGGTATTTTTTTTCTTTGTAAATCCATGCCCTTCATCGTCAAACACTAGGTACTCGACGGGTACGTTATTCTTTTTAATCGCAGCGACAATATCATCGCTCTCGGCTTTAATCACGCGCGGGTCGTTCGCGCCTTGAATGACCAGCATGGGTTTACGTATTTCTTTGGCGTGAAACAATGGCGATGTCGCGATCAAAAATTCTCGATCTTTCACCGGATCACCCACTTCGCTGTACAAGGCTTTGCGTTGTGCTTCCCAATAGGCTGGGATGCTTTCCAAGGTGCGCAACCAATTGGTTACGCCAAAAATATTGACCCCAACTTTAAACGCTTCGGGACGAAATGCTAACGCGGCTGCCGTCATATAGCCACCGTAGCTACCGCCCATGATGCCGATGCGTTCATGGTCAATATAGTCTTGGCTGGCAAGCCACGCTTTAGCTTCGATGCAGTCCCACAATGGTTCGCGACCATGCTTGCGATCATCGGCTGCATAGAAGGTTTTGCCATAACCAGAGCTACCGCGATTATTGATACCCAATACCGCATAGCCGTGATTAACCAAATGTTGAATTTGCGCACTATAGCCGCGCGAAGTCTGCCCGCCAGGACCGCCGTGAACGTAAACAATGGCTGGCACTTTATTTTTGGCAGTTGCGCCCTTGGGTTTGTAGTAAATATTAGGGATAACCATGCCGTCAAACGACTTAAACCGTACCACTTGCGCGTCAACTAAGTCATTCGGGTTTATGTCCTTGGAAAGCGCTTGGGTGAGCTGTTTGACTTGCTGGGTTTTAAAGTCAAATACGAATAAATTACTTGGCGCGCGATCTCCGTTGAGGTAAAACGCCATGCGTGTACTGTTTTGCGAAAAGCTTACACCACGAATTTCGCCATCTGCCAGCTTTGGCAACGCCACTGTTTTTTCGGTACCGTCCGGCAATACTGCCATCATGCGTAGCGTTCCACTGCCGTCTTCGCTGATGCCTGTTATCCGATAACGGCCATCGCGCGAATAATAAGTGTAGGTAATGTCCCACTGCGCTTTTTCAAAATCAGAGAACTTGCCCGTCGCTAAATCATAAGCGCGCAGATATTTAAATTCACTACCTTCGTCGCTGGACAATATTAAGCGCTTTCCGCTGGGGTCAAAAGCTTGCGCAGAAAAGGACACATTGCCTTCGTGCGGCGTAATGTGGGTGGTCGTGCCTTTGCGCATATCGTGCAACCAAATATCGCTATCCTCGCGAATATTAGGCTTATTGAAGGCGATCCATTTTTCGTCGTCACTTATTACCGATGGCGTAAGGCCAGCCTCGTTTTTATACAGCATCGTGCGGGCGTACGTCTTCATATCGTATTTATAAATATCGAAAAACTTCGGGTCGCGCTCGTTGGTACTGATATAAAAGGCTGAATTATCTTTTTTAAAGTCCATAAACTGGGCACGAAATTTCGTACCCGGTGTTAATACTACCTCGGTACCGTTTAGCTCACGCACGTAAATTTTACTGTTCTCGTCGCCAGCATTATCACGACTGTAGAGCACACGATCGTCAGTGGGAAAATAGGCGACACCATAAGTGGTGTCAGTTTTGGAAGCGGTAAGCGGCACTGGATTACCACCAGTAACTGCAATCGAATACACGTTGAATATGCCGCTCTCATTGCTTGAGAACATAATGCGCTTCTCGTCAGCACTAAAGGACGCACCTCGCATTGACGTCGTGGCTAGAAACTGATCCACGGTATACCGCTTAACGGGGTTAGCGGCATTAGCGGAATTAGCAGTTTTTACAGTTTTAGTAGGCGCTGCAGACGGGCTGCTGACTGGGGATTGCGAGGGCTGCTTTGATTGTGAAAACACCGGATTAATACTCGTTACGAGTAGGGTAAAAATAATTGCAGCGCTGCGATTTAGCATGAAAAACCTCTTAGCATAGACGATAAATTAAAGGCGAACTGGAATTATGACTGCTAACCCGCACCTTTTCTGCATCGTTACGATAAAACTCCGATTCGGCGACTTGAAACGGGCAAAATGCGTATTTAAACCAGTGTATTAGGTACAGCTACTAATACATAAGTACCGTAGGGCGGACGTATAGAAAACGTACAAGCATTATCAACACATTCGTATTATTATAGGTTCTTGTGGCGAGGCTTAACCGCACCAATTAACTTAAGGATGCGGAAATTGTTAATGTGCGCCCCCTTAATCGTTTAGCGCCACAAACAGGAGGTTATTATGCCAAAGCTACTTCGTATCGTGATCGCCATTGTGCTGGGACTTGTTGCCGGAAGCATTGTCAATATGGGACTGATTATGATCAGCGGAAAAGTGATTCCACCGCCCGCAGGCGCGGATGTTACGACGATGGAGGGGTTAAAGGCTTCCCTGCATCTTTTTGAGCCGAAGCACTTCGTTTTTCCGTTCTTGGCACATGCTATCGGCACCTTAGTTGGCGCTTTCATTGCCGTGCTTATTGCACCAGATAAATCACGGGTGGTGGCCTATGTTGTGGGTGGTCTGTTTTTACTTGGCGGTATAGCGAATGTATTCTTGCTACCTGGGCCAACGTGGTTCAACGCCGTGGATATATTGCTCGCCTATTTTCCAGCAGCATGGTCGGGGCAAGCAATTGCGCTGCGTCTGCGCGGTGGCGGAACGGCCAAAACATAATCGGTCATAATCAGTTGGGCGCAGCACGCACTGTATTCATCGCCGCACATGCCGATTCAACCGCACCCAACATACGCGGTGTCGGGCGCATGAGCCAATCTGGGTTTAGCCCAAAAATATGATTATTTTCAATGGCGGGAACAGGTAGTTTAGCTAAGCCATCGCCTAGCGGCGCACGCATCGCTTCACGTCCGGCTTGGGTGGCAGAAACAAAAATAATTTCTGGTTTGCCAGCCACTATGCCTTCTTTATCTACTACCGGCGCTAAGGCTGCGGCGTTGGCAAATATGTTTTCACCGCCGCAAACAGCTAAGGCTTTGGAAACGATATGCGCTCCTGATAGGGTCATTAAGGGCATGCGTTCGATGGGCAAAAAATACCGGATTTTTCGCGGAGCAGTGCTTTGCGGGTTGGTTATTTTTTGCGCATTGACGAGTGCAGTTAGCCGCAGATTGAAGTCTTGCACTGCTTCCGGTTGCGTGGAAACACCGGTCAATTGGGCAATAACAGTAATTGCACGAGAAATATCGGTGAGGTTTTTAAGCTCAAACTGGACAATCGGAATGCCTAGCGACGAAATGCGGGCGATGTCTTGAGGGCGATTGCCACTTTGCCACGCTAGAACCAAATCCGGTTTGGCGGCAAGCAAGGATTCCATGGCAACGCCTTGGTAATCGGCTACGACCGGTAACACTTTTGCGGCGGCGGGGTAATCGCTATAGGCCGAAACACCAACAAGATGCTTGGCGGCATCGGCGGCAAACACGAGTTCTGTTAAAAACGGTGCTAACGTGGCAACGCGCTGTGCCGGGCGCTTAAGCGTGACGGTGTTTTTCGCATCGTCAATAATCACGATGGTGGTTGCTGTTGCCGCGTTGGATATCATAACTCCAAACGCGACAAAAAATAAAATTACTTTAAAAATCAATGCCTTAATCAAGTTTACCTTGCTTAGAAACTCGGCGTTGCCGAACCGCATGGGCTAACTGGCGCAGCAGTGTTTCAGTATCACCAAAGCCGATGCAGGCATCGGTAATCGATACGCCATAATCCAGCGGTGTGCCGGGGTTTAAATCTTGACGACCAGGATTAATATGGCTTTCGACCATCACACCAACAATACGGTCTTCGCCAGCAGCTAGCTGATTACTGATGTCAGTAGAAACATCCATTTGTTTTTGGTATTGCTTGCTGGAATTGGCGTGTGAGAAATCGACCATCAAACGTTGGGCTAAACCAGACTTTGCCAATTCCTGACACGCTACGTCCACATTAGCGGCATCATAGTTTGGCGTTTTACCACCACGTAAAATAACATGACAATCTTCATTACCATTAGTGCTAATAATAGCCGAGTGACCGCCTTTGGTAACTGATAAAAAATGATGCGGTGCTGAAGATGCTTTAATTGCGTCTACTGCGATGCGCACATTGCCGTCAGTACCGTTTTTAAAACCTACTGGGCAAGATAAACCGGACGCTAATTGACGATGCGACTGTGATTCGGTCGTGCGCGCGCCGATTGCGCCCCAGCTAATAAGATCAGCAAAGTATTGCGGTGAGATCAGATCAAGAAATTCGGTGCCTGCAGGCATTCCCATCTCATTGATTTCTAACAGCAATTTTCGCGCAGCACGCAGGCCCTTATTGATATCATGGCTTTCATTTAGGTCTGGATCATTAATAAAGCCCTTCCAACCCACTGTAGTCCGTGGCTTTTCAAAATACACGCGCATCACGATTTTTAGATCAGCATCAAGCTCACTCTTTAGCGGCAGCAAGCGCTTTGCATAATCAAGGGCGGCATCCGCATCGTGAATCGAACACGGACCAATAACCACCAATAAACGATCGTCACCGCCGTGCAAAATCCGGTGAATGGCATCACGCGCCCGAAACGTGGTTTCAGATGCAGCATCAGTACATGGAAACTCACGTACTAAATGCATTGGAGGTGCGAGTTCCTTGATACTTTTGATACGGGTGTCGTCGGTATTATGGGCCATGAGATTTTCTGCGTCGTCTACAAGATAAAGTGGATGATGGGTCGCCGGTAAAATGTTTTGCTTAACATCCTGTTCCGGCGCGGCTAGTTGCTGCTCTATTGCTACTTTTATAGCGCCTGTGGCTAATTTCATGATGAAGCTCCGAAGGAATCAATTTTTCAAAACTGTTTGACTCAAATCGGCGGCACAAATAAAAACCGCCAGAGTATGAGGCTGGCGGTTTGGGACTTTCTATCGTATCTGCAAAACTAACTACGCAACGATACCCCTTCTCACGCCAAAAGCTGAGAAAAAGTACCAATAAGAAAAGAAGCGCGTTGCTTTCATGTTTATACGAGAGTGTTTAATCACTAAAACAACAATGTAGCAAACGGGGCTTAAGAATGCAATCTATTTCTGCTGCATTGCAGCAGGAACAACGAAATTTATAAACGATGCTGGAAAATAGCGTTTTTACGAATCGTTAAAAAAACAAAGCCCCTCACCAGAAGACTGGGAGGGGCTCGTTTATAAGGGTCTTGGCGATGACCTACTTTCGCACGGG
The DNA here is from genome assembly GCA_031376425.1 of Betaproteobacteria bacterium. Lineage (GTDB taxonomy): Bacteria > Pseudomonadota > Gammaproteobacteria > Burkholderiales > Usitatibacteraceae > JANMDR01. The sequence continues at coordinate 173 of JANMDR010000278.1, read as the reverse complement.
AGATCCGCACTATCATCGGCGCTACGTCGTTTCACGGTCCTGTTCGGGATGGGAAGGGGTGGGGCCAACGCGCTATGATCGCCAAGAATTCGGTGGTAAGGTTGATTTTCAAGTTTGGCCTTTTTCAGATTCATTACCCACTGTCATATTGACTTGGGTAACTTACTGGTCAA
>JANMDR010000225.1:0-9667 GCA_031376425.1 Betaproteobacteria bacterium | reverse complement strand
AAACAATAAGTGGTCAAACGCCAAAGCTGAAAACGCTACGGCGATGTCAGCCTCGCCGTTAACAACGGTGATATGGTCTGGCGCAAAGTTCTCAGCGATTAAGGTTTGCAGTAGTGCACCGGTTTTAGGCGTGAATTCACTCATCTTAATCATGACGCGATTTCCCGCTGAAAGTGCGGCAACCAAAGGCCCTAAAGCGAGTAAAATTGGATAATTCCAAGGCACGATGATGCCGACAACGCCCAACGGTTGGGGGCGAATTTCGGTACGCGCGGGTAGGAACCACATCGACGCAAAGCGGCGTTTGCTGCGCATCCAGCCGCGTAAGCTTGATTTGGCATGCTTAATGGCCGATACAGCTGGGAAAATTTCCAGCAGTTGCGTTTCTTCGTGACTACGGTGCGAAAAATCAGCAGAAATTGCGTCGCATATAGCGGCCTGATGTTGATGCACTATTTGTAAGAGTGTTTCTAAGTTGGCACGTCGTTCGGCAAGGCTGGGCATAGCTGCCCGTGCGTAAGTCGATTTTTGCGCTAAAAATGCCGCATTCAAGGTGTCAAGCTGTGCAGATACGGCTGCGGATTGCGTCGGCAAAGATAAGTCCATGAATGTTGACCACTCGTTGAAATTAGATAACCATTAGAATAGCAGTGTTACCACCATTTACGTATTCAAACATGGAGTTTATTAGAGTGAATAGTCTAATCTGATGCGTACTAAGTTGTGGTGTTTGGCGTGGTTCATCGGCTTATAGATAGTTGGTTTTTTGTTAGACTTCTAAGGTGGCGTTTCTGCCGGCAACATTGAGGGCGTATTGTTACCATCACTTATTGAGAAATTATTTGACTATTTTTAACCTTGTGCGCCGTAATGCCATATTTTGGGCAGTGTTGCTACCATTTTTGCACTGCGTGAGCGCCGTGAGTTGGGCGCAGCCCGATCAAAATAGTGCTGCAAAGACTCGTACGGCAAGCTACCGGGCGCAGTCATTCAATGCGGCGCAGGGCGCAATAAACAATGTACTGCTGGGCGTAACGGTGCTGCAAGATGGTCGTATCGCAATTATTAGCGACCGTGGGCCGCCAATGGTTTTTGACGGTCACCGATTTCAAGAATTTGAACACGACGCTGATGCGCCTTTCCCCGCCCAAGGTGGCTACGCCATTGTTCAGCGAAATGATGGCGTGGTGTTCGTTATTACTCGTGAGCGAACTCTGTTGCGCTACGCGAATAAACGTTGGTCTACCGTGGCATTGCCCGATAATGCGCCTGGTTACCGTGTTAGTTTGAGCAATAACGGCAAAGAACTTCTTATTGCGACCAATATTGGTTTATATCTGTTGCGTCAAGATAATCAGCCAATAACGAAATTAAGCACAATTCCCAACATCACCGCAGTAGCACAAGCCCGCGATGGCACTTTATGGATTGCGGCGCAATCAGGACTATTTCGGATTGCGGCGGGTGGCACGGCGAGCGAAGCCATGTTTGAAAGTGAAATTGTAAATGTGCATATTTGGTGCCTCACTATTGATCCCCAAGGTCGGTTACTTATTGGTACCCGTGGATTGGGGTTAGGAATAGTTGAAGATGACGAGCTTCAATTTGTTCGGCAGGCAGATGGCTTGCCGCATGATGTTGTGCGTGCGATTGTTTGTTTAGATAGTGCGATTTGGGTAGCTACTGCCGGTGGTGGCATTGCCAAAATAGATGGCGATGACATAAGTGTTTTTAATAGTACCGATGGCCTCGCCAGCGATTCAGTTACTTGGCTTGCACCCGATTCAGCGGGCGTGCTTTGGGCAACAACGGCTGGTGCAGGTTTGAGCCGCCTATGGCCTAGCGGATTTAGCCATGTTGTTGATAAGTTTGGTCGGCGCGGTGGCTTTCATTATGCGCTGCATCGTGATCCAAAAGGGCAATTGTGGTCGGGGTCAAATGTGGGACTTTCCCGCATTAATGGCTTGGTGAGCACCCGTGTCGGTGCGCCTAGTGTCGCCCAAGCCAGCACGGTTCTGAGCATTGTCGATACCCCAGATGGCCGCTTACTTTTAGGGACTCGCCGTGGGCTATTTACTTACAAAGCCGCAGAGGGATTTCGAGCTGTTAATGGTGGCGATAACTTAACGAATGTAGAAGTGCTTCGACGACGCGATGGCACCATTGTTGTTGGCAGTGAGCGCAGTTTGTGGCGTTATAGCGGAACGAACTTGGTGTTGCTTGCCCAATTTCCGGGTGCTGTGATTAGTTCCTTATTTGATGATGCGCAGTTGGGGTTATTGGTAGCCACGAATCGCGGCGCGTTTTTGTACACGGGCAGTAATGTTGTGCAGCCGATGGGCAAGCTTGCCCGACGTGGTATTTTTTATCGAGACGGCGACATGCTCTTGGTGACTGGAGAAAAATTGAGTGTTTGGCGCGATAATGATTGGCGGGCTATTGATGTCCGCATAGGCCGTCGTTCAAGTGGCCAAGTGTTTTCCATTTATCGTGCGGGGTCGCGTGTATGGCTAACTTCTCAAGAAGGGCTGCTTTCGGTGCCACGGTTAACGTTACAAAGTGCCACTACCAGCCCAACTGCAGGGTCGGTTGATACTGCAAAGCCTTACAGTGCTGCAAAACCTTACGACAACGTCCCGCCTCTTACTTTGCAAGTAGACCGTTTCAGCCTGCAGGATGGCTTGGCTTCCACCGAGTTTGAAACATCTGCACAAGCATTTTTAGCCACAGAAAACGGGGGCATCTATTTTGTCAGTACCGGTGGCGTTAGTTTGCTTGAGCCTACTGTATTGCAACGGCCGCTCCCAGAAACGCGGGTGAGTGTGGTGGACTTAGCCAATGAAAATACGAGTTTTTCCGCTACGTCTGGAACAATTTTGCCTGCTGGCACTCGGCGTGTTGCCTTGTCACTCGCGGCTTTACCCGCAGCCATGAGCACGAATATGCGGGTGCGTTATCGCCTTTCGCCTATTGAAACCACTTTTAGAGATGATGCAGGTCTGCGCGAAGCTGTTTATGGCGGCTTAGGTCCAGGGTATTATCAGTTAGAATTGGAGAGTGATTTAGGCTTGCAACGCAGCGCCAATACCTTTGCTTTTCAAATTGCGCCGCTACCTTTAGAGCGCTGGAGCGTGCGTATAGCGTTGTCCTTATTCGCACTCGCTTTGGTGGTGGTATTGCCGTTGATGCATATCCGCTCGCTACGCTTACAGCGTGAAAGTTTACTGGCGAGTGTGGCTGAAAAAACTGAGAGCTTGCAAAAGCAAGCGGTGACAGATGGCCTTACGTCGCTGAAAAATCGCCGCGCATTTGATCAGGCGCTGGCAACAAATCTTGCTGGCTCGAATAATATTGGTTTGATCATGCTTGATGTTGATTATTTCAAACGGTATAACGACAATTTAGGCCATCCAGCCGGTGATAAATGTTTAATTGCTATAGCCCAAGTTTTACAAAACGTGGCGGATGAAAATGGCGCTTTTGCGGCACGTATCGGCGGCGAGGAGTTTGCGCTGCTGCTAAGTGGGGTAGAGTCAGAACGTGTCGTGCAACTCTCCCATGCTATTCATGCTGCTATTGTCGCTCTGGCGTTACCGCATCCTGCTGCACCAAACGGCACCGTTTCTGTGAGCGTAGGGGCGGCGCTAGCAAAAAATGCAGACTCTGCTGAGTTAATGCGTCGTGCCGATGCCGCGTTATACGCGGCAAAAGAGGCAGGTCGAGATCGGGTGGTCATTGCGGCGGATGCAGCGTAATTACGCAACAATAAATTGAAAAACTTAGAAAAGACTAAAAGTAAAATGGCTGAAAAACAAGCTTCCTTTCTCTTAACGCATTTGCGCAAACTCCAGCAAATGCGCGGCTCTTCAGCCGATATGTCACCGCAATTGCTACGGGTGAAGGAGTGGCAGCACGCGCGTTTGGCGGTGACTTACCAAGATTTGTCAGCAGATCCCCGTTTTGCGCCAGCGACAGCATTTTTTTTAGATGAACTTTATGGCGGTAAAGACTGCGCATTGCGTGACCGAGATTTGGTGCGGATGGTGCCCACCATGCAGCGCTTACTACCCGCATTTGCCCTAGATACGGTGGAAAAAGCAATCGCCCTAGATGTAATTAGCGAGGAGTGTGATCAAGCGATGGCGGCAGCAACGGGTGATTTGAAACAACTCACAGAGGCCGCGTATTGTAAGGCGTTCAAGAAAGTAGGGATGCGTGCTGAACGGGAGCGGCAAGTGCTGCTAATGCAAGAAGTGGGTACGCGTTTGGATGTAGTGGTGAAAAAAAGCATGATTTACACCACCTTAAAAATGCTGCGTAGACCTTCAAAGCTGGCCGGTATGGGTGAAATTCAGGCTTTTTTAGAAGCAGGTTTCACAGCATTTCGGCATATGCAGGGCGCGGACTACTTTTTACATACCATTGCCACACGGGAGAGCACCTTTATCGCCCGCATCTTTGCTGAGGAGGTTGATCCATTTCGGCTCAGTTAATGTTTGTTGGCCTACTGTGTCGCCCCAAGTGCCCACGCCCGGTTAGCTGAAGCTTCTAACGCTTTGGCAGCTGCGCTTGCATCCCATGAATCTGCTGGATGCTCTAACGGAATTAAGCCCTGCAAATGCATTGTGGCTACTGCCGCTAGGGCATGAATAAACGGCTCAGTATCATTGCATACCGGTACATAGTTAAAGGTTTTGCCACCGGCGTGTAGAAAGGTTTCGCGGCCTTCATCGGCAATTTCTTCTAAGGTTTCCAAGCAATCAGCGGCAAAGCCTGGGCAAATAACATCAATACGCGAAACGCCAGATTTGCCGAGGCTTTCCAAAGTTTTATCGGTATAGGGTTGCAGCCATACTTGTCTCCCAAAACGGCTTTGGAAGGTCACCACATAATCGTCTTTTTTTAGCCCCAAACCTTCAGCAATTAAACGTGCGGTCTTATAGCATTGGCAATGATATGGGTCGCCATTAGTAAGGTGTGCTTTGGGTACGCCGTGAAAAGTCATCAATAATTTATCAGTGGCGAAATTTAGCGGGCCATTTTTCATCCATGAAGCTTGCAGGTTTTTAATGATTGCAGCTATATACGCGGGATGATCGTGAAAGCTGCGCACCAAGCGCACGCCGGGAACATTGCGAATATTGCGCATCACGCGGCCTAATTCATCCATCGTCGAAGCCGTGGTGCTGGCGGCATATTGTGGGTATAGCGGTAGCAGTAAGATATTTTCACAGCCTGCATCACACATCGCGTGAATCGCGCTTTCCATAGAAGGATTGCCGTAACGCATGGCGTATTCAATCTTTATAGGAGCAGTGATTTTTTCGCCCAGATAACCACGCAAAAGTTGCGTTTGCCGCTGCGTGTAGACGCGCAAGGGTGAGCCTTCTGGCATCCACACGCTGGCATATTTTTTAGCGGATTTTTTAGGGCGCGCGACTAAGATAATGCAGTTTAAGATGAACCACCAAATAATTTTTGGAATTTCTACTACCCGCGTATCCGATAAAAATTGTCGTAAATAACGGCGCACAGCTGACGTGGTTGCCTCGTCTGGCGTACCTAAATTAAGTAATAAAATTCCCGTTTTTAATTGGGTGCCATGCTTAAAATCGCTATCGTTCTTCATCAAATTGCCAGTAAAATTTATTTGTATTTATCTCAACCGTCAGAAAGTGCGGCGGAAACGAGCTTTGCTGTGACGTCTACTATCGGAATGACCCGTTCGTAGGCCATGCGTGTTGGGCCAATTACGCCCAATGTGCCTACTATTTTGCCATCCACCTCATAAGGTGCGGTGACGACGGAGCATTCGTCGAGCGGCACCAAATTTGATTCACCGCCGATAAAAATTTTAACACCTTCAGCTTGATGGCTAATATCCAGCAAATCAAGCAACTGCGTTTTTTGATCAAACACATTAAATAGCTTACGCAGGCTCACCATATTGGTATTTAAATCGCCGACATCAAGTAAATTTTTGCCGCCCGACACTAACACTTCGGCAGCGCCGGATTCCGTGCCGCGCGCGCGCACCACGGCACTCATTAAGGTAGAAATATCTTCGTGCAGTTGTGATAATTCAGCCCGTACGTGGCCGCGCAAAGCATCAAACTCACGTCCTGCATAATGTTGGTTAATGAAATTTGCGGCTTCGGTAAGTTGGGCTGCCGTAAAATTTTTCTCGGTCACGATGATGCGGTTTTGCACATCACCATCTGCCGAAACGATAATGAGTACCACCCGCTTTTCTGAAAGCGCCATAAATTCAACATGCTTAAAACAGGCCTCGGCGCGACGTGGCACCATAACGACGCCAGCAAAATGCGTAAGATCAGAAAGTAATTGCGAAGCGGCAGCCACTACATGGCGCGGATCATCGGGTTTTAAGCTATTTTCAAGCTGCGTGCGCTCACCGTGGTGTAGTGGTTGCACGGTAAGCAAAGTATCAACAAAAAGCCGATAACCTCGTGGCGTAGGAATTCTTCCAGCAGAGGTATGGGGACTGGCGATATAACCTTGCTCTTCTAAATCCGCCATGACATTGCGGATTGAGGCGGGGGAAAGCTCTAAGCCGGAGAATTTTGAAAGCGCTCGCGAACCCACCGGTTGCCCATTGACAATGTGATGTTCAACAAGAAATTTTAATAAGTGCTGAGCGCGTTGATTAAGCATTTGCTGATTCTACCGAAAATAGTGGTCGGCCAAACAAAAACAGTGGTTTTTGGGTGCTTGTTTTGTTTTATGCTCGGCCATTACCTATAATGCTCTTGCTTCTAAACTTTATAGTTCAACCCTACTTTTAAAAACCATGGCTACGCATCGCCCCAAAACTTTTATGCCTTTTAAAGCGATTGCTGTCATTGGCAAGCCCTTGGGTAAGCCCGATGGCGCGCAGTTAGGCGAAACGCTTGATGTTCTGCTTCAAGTTCTGCGGGCACGTGGGCTAAAAACCCTCATGGATAGACGCTCAGCAGAGCATTGCCGAGTAAAGGCCGATGTGATTTTACCGCTGGACGAGGTGATTCGTGGTGCCGATTTAGCCATTGCGGTAGGCGGTGATGGCACCTTATTGGGTTTGGCAAGGCAGGTTGCTGATTTGCATGTGCCTTTAATTGGCATAAATTTAGGGCGTTTAGGGTTTTTGACCGATATTCCAGCTGATAATATTGCACAAATGATTGGCGATGTATTAGATGGTAAATTTAGTACGGAAGATCGCTTGTTGCTTGATGCGGAAATTCAGCGTCCGGAAAGCAGCACCAGTAGCAGTCAGCCCGAAGTTATCTTTAAAACTGTTGCGCTCAACGATGTGGTGGTTAGTCGTGGTGAGATGGGCAGTATGATTGAATTTGCCGTTGAGGTTGACGGCGAATTTGTTTATAGCTTACGCGCCGATGGTTTAATTATTGCCACCCCCACGGGTTCTACAGCTTATGCGCTTTCAAGTGGTGGGCCTATTTTGCATCCTGGCTTACCCGCAATTTCCTTGGTGCCAATCTCGCCGCATACCTTATCAAATCGCCCGATTGCAATCTCCAGTACGTCTGAAGTGAAAGTGACGATGTTGCGCGGGCATAATGCCCGGGTAAACTTTGATGTGCAGTCGTTTATTGATCCGCAAACTGACGATATCGTCATGGTGCGTGCGCACGAGGCGCGACTCACTTTGCTACACCCGCATGGCTATAGTTATTTTTCAATGCTTCGCAATAAATTGCATTGGAATGAACGTACTTCTTAATTTTTTGAGGGCGCAAAACGTCTTATGCTGCAAAGTCTGACCATTCGTGATTTCGTTATTGTTGATGCCCTAGAGCTTGATTTTCAAGCGGGTTTTACTGCGCTTACAGGTGAAACCGGTGCCGGTAAGTCTATTTTGATTGATGCCTTATCACTGGCGCTGGGTGCGCGTTCCGAAGGTAGTGGAGTAGTGCGGTTGAATGCGGCGAAGGCTGATATTACGGCGCTTTTCGACATTTCAAGCCGTAAAATTGTGCGCACTTGGTTAGCCCAAAATGAATTGCAAAACGATGCTGATGAAGCCACATGTGTGGTGCGTCGTGTTATTGATAAGACGGGGCGTTCAAAAAGCTTCATCAATGGCGTAGCTGTGCCCTTATCGCAGCTTAAAGAACTAGGTGAAAGCCTGCTTGATATTCATGGACAGTTTGAGCATCATCGTTTATTTAGCCGCCAAGCGCAGCGTGGTTTGCTTGATGATTTTGCCGGTAATCAAACTAAGTTGGCCGATACGGCCAAACATTTTGCAACTTGGAAGCAGTTGCAGGCGCAACGATTACAATTTGAGCAAGATCAAGCGGCAATTGTGCGTGAACGCGAAGATTTGCAAGACCATGTGCGTGAGCTTGGTGCGCTAAAATTTACGCTAATTGGCTGGCAAAATCTACAGGATGAGCAACGCCGTTTAGCCAATGCCGCCAGCTTAATCGAAGCCGCAGAGGCGGGGCTTGAAACGCTGACCGAGAGCGATAGCGCTGTGCTGGGTCAGCTTGAAACCTTGAGTGTGCAATTAAAGCGTGAAAGCCAAGCGGACGCCGCTTTAGCCGATGCGGCGGAGATGGTGGAATCGGCCACTGTGCAAGTTAAGGAAGCAAGCCATGCGCTGCGCAACTATTTGCGACATCTTGAGCCGGACCCAGCGCGTTTAGCGCAAGCCGATCGCGAGATCGCGGCTATTCAAGATTGCGCCAGAAAATATCGGATAGAGCCCAGCGCCATTGCCGACGTATTAGCCACTAAAACTGCGCGGCTAAGCCTTTTAAACACCACACAATCAATTGAGCAAATTCAGGCGCAGGAACAAGCAGCCGAACAGCAATACCTGCTTGCTGCGCAAGAATTATCCAAGCGCCGCAAAACAGCAGCTACTAAATTTGCCAAGGCTATTAGCCAATCCATGCAAGAGTTAGCGATGCCTGGGGGTAGGCTGGAAGTTGCGCTCGTAGCGTCCCCACCGAGTGCGGAAGGGTTGGAAGCGGTAGAGTTTTCAGTAGCGGCTCATGAAGGCCAAGCGGTAGGACTATTGGGCAAGGTCGCATCGGGTGGTGAGCTCTCTCGTATTAGCTTGGCGATACAAATGATTGCGTCTGCCAAGGCTGGTGTGCCGACCCTTATTTTTGATGAGGTGGATTCTGGCATTGGCGGCCGTGTCGCCGATGTAGTAGGGCGCTTATTAGCGCAGTTGGGCATGAAATTTCAGGTGCTTACCGTGACCCATTTGCCACAAGTTGCGGCTTATGCAAATCAGCAGTTGTTGGTAGCGAAATCACTTAATGCACAGAAGGTTGTGACCAGCCAGATTACCGTGCTTGATGCTGCGGCAAGGGTAGAGGAAATTGCTCGGATGTTGGGTGGCGCAAGTATTACCAAAGCCACTCGCAGCCATGCGCAAGAAATGCTGACCCAGGCTACAACCCAAGCCGTAACAAACCCTTAACGTTTCCTACTATAGGCCTAGGGTGAACTTGTGTTGGTCAACACAACAACCAGCGTCATTCTGTGGTACTGTTTTATTGTTTCTTTTCATTGCATTTGCGTGTTTTTCTACTTTACTTCTTGGAGGCAATATGGCCGCACGTTACGAGGTTTCTACCGCCAGCAATGGCAAGTTCCATTTTGTGTTGAAAGCAGGTAATAACGAAGT
>JANMDR010000213.1:0-20504 GCA_031376425.1 Betaproteobacteria bacterium | reverse complement strand
GTATTTGCGACGACTATCATCGACTTGAAAATGGCTAGGGACACGCCGTATTCAGCACGCCTTAGTATTTTTGGGCACTAGCCCATGCGTTTTTTTAGCCAGCGCATCACCCCGCCCACAATCGGCAGCTGCTCATATAATTCGCCCGCCGCATCCCAGTAATCGCGATGATAATTAGCGCGACCATCAGCGGCGAAGCGTATATGGGACGACCCGTGTATGCGTTTTGATTTATTGGGTTGGTAGCTTTTAATGGCGAAGTCAAAATCCCAAATTAGAACGCATTGATTTTCTTGCGCAATGATTTGCGTGACGGTAAATTTTGGATTGTTTAGCCGATGAAACATATCGGCGAATACGGCTTCAAGTTTGGTGCAGCTATTAAATTCATTGAATGGGTCGCGAAAATAGGTGTCTTCGGTGTAGTACTTGCCGATATTGGGCAAATTATCAGGCGCTAAGTTCTCAAAAAAATGGACCAGCGCGGCAATATTGGGGGCGTTCATGCTGCTGTTCATGACCGTGTTACAGTTTGACGCTACGGCGAATCGCCGCAAAATAAAGGGCATAGGGTAATTGCTGAAGCACTTTTAACATCCGCGAAAAACGCTTAGGGAAATGGATTTCAAACTCGCCGTTTTCAAACCCTTTTATGATTTCATCTGCCGCGACTTCTGGTGAAATAATGGCTGGCATATCGAACTCATTTTGATCCGTTAGTGGTGTTTTTACGAAGCCTGGGCAAATGACGTAGGTGTTCAAACCTTTCGGCTTTAGATCCATATACATCGCCTCGGCCAAGTTAATCAGTGCTGCTTTGGTAGGCCCGTAAACTAGACTGTTAGGAAGGCCGCGATAGCCCGCTACGCTAGAAACAATGGCAATGCCACCTTGTTTTTGCGCTAACATTCTCGGAATTGCAACGCTTAAGGCATTCATGAAACCGGTGAGATTGGTTTCGATCATATGCTGCGCTACTTTTAAATCGATTTCCCACGCCCGCATTGCGGTGTAATCGCCCGCCATGAGCACAATGAGATCGTATCCGCCCCAAGCCGCTACTAGCTCCTCCTCGGCGGTTTGAATGCGTTTAACATCGATTATATCAAGTGGCAGGGCGATTGCACGGGATGCGCCAAAGCGCGTTACCATTTCAGCGAGTTTTTTTTCATTGCGTGCTGATAAGGCAACTTTTGCACCCTTGGAATGTAAGGCGTTTGCTAATGCAGCACCGATACCGGTGGACGCGCCGATAATCCATACGCGTTGTTTTGACCAACTCGTTATTTTAGTATTAAGTGCCATGTGTAATATCGCGAAATTACGCGCCGCGCTTTCTAAAAAAGATTGAAATTTCAGCGAGATGCACGCCGAACTTGGTCATCACCGTGCGGTTACTCACGGTGTTATTGTCGATTAGATACATCCAATCATCCATATTCACTTTGTAAGTAGTGTTATCTACTGGTAGATCAAGTACATAGCGCCATTGTAGCGCCGCACCACTGGCAACACCAATGGCTTGGCCGACGACATCACCAGCGGTACCGATGTAGTTATCGCCTTGCTTGGTAATTTTCCAAATGCGCTTTTCGGTTTTGCCGTCAGACCATACAAAGCTTTCATCTAGTACCCCTTCGTTACCGATCCATGTGCAATCCATTTCAACGGTAAAACGGCGAGTGACTTTACCAGAACGGTCTTGCACCATGCCCCAGCCGTCTACCTTACCCTTGAAGTAAGTAGATAAATCGAGTTTAGGCTTTTCTTCTTTGTAATCACTAATGCTGATGCTGGTGCAGGCGGATAAGCAAACACAAAGCAATACAGCGATGAAGGTAGTCATTCGTGTCATACAAGTTCCTTAGGTTAATTTTTAAATTTGGCGCGCCACAGTAACCACACTGAGGCCGCCTTTAGCACACAGGGCAATAGCGCGTAGGTGACTGCGAGTGCGGTTAAGGCCTGTGGTGTTTGTATAGCAGGCACACCGGCAGTGCCGGTTTTCAATCCAAAATATTCCACTACGCCCAGCGCCACAAATGCCGCTAAGGCTAAATTCATTTTGGAACACAAATTCCATAAGCCCAAATAGGCACCATCAGCTGGTGCTAAGCCTTTGGCAATATCGTCATCAATAACATCAGCCACCATTGCCGGTGGTATCGCTAAGTCTGCGCCTAAACCAAGGCCAGACATTGCGCAGATAATGAAAAAGCCAGTAATATCGCCTTCTCCAAGCATAAATGCCCACACAAACGCGGCAATGCTAAGCACCATGCCCGCCAGCCATGCGCGGCTTTTACCAAAGCGATTGGCAAGCATTATCCAAAGTGGCATACCTAAGGCACCCGCTGCAAAATAGGCGCACAAAAGCTGTGCGGTGAATTGCGGCGCGCGCAATACGTAATCGATAAAAAACAACACCAGCGTGGCGGGAATCGAAGCGGCAATGCCGTTTACAATAAAAATAATCAATAGTTTTCGAAAGCCATGATTTTGCAACGGCGCCCACATGCTACGCCACGTGTTTTGCCATGAGTTTATGGTTGATTGGGCAATTTGTGCCGCACGATTCATCGCCGGTGGCGACGCAAAAACAGTGATTAGCACGGCCACAATTAACACCGGCGCAAAAATAAAACTGTATTGCGCAAAGCCGGTTTTCGCATTTGATGCGTCAGTTAAAATTTGCGGTAGAGCCGCTGCTAGAAACACGCCAAGTAAGCCAAACCCTTCTCTAAATGCAGTGATGCGCGTGCGCTGGTTTAAATCATCCGCCAAATCAATTGCATAGGCTTGGTAGCTTATTTGCACCATGCTAAAAGCGGTATAAACTAAAATTAGCATGCTGAAAAACCATATATTTAAGGCGTTTCCAGACCATTGCGGGGGATTAAATAAACCGATCATGGCAGCTGCTAATAAAGGTGCACCGCACAGTACGTAAATATAACGGCCAAACCTTGATCCGCGATTTTGCTCTTTGCGGCGCTGCGCGTTGTCGCTCCAGGCACCCAAAAGGGGGTCTTGCACGGCATCGAAAACCCGTGCAAATAGCAACAAAATTCCAATTAATCCAAGGCTAACACCAAAGTTATCAGCATAAAATTTTGGTACATGTACATAGATGGGCAAGGCCGCCATTGATAGCGGAATTGCGGTTAGGCTGTAGGCAATCAATGCCCCAGTGGATGGCCCTTGTCCGAATTTGGTGTTGCTGGGCGCATTCACTTAGTATTGCCGATCAATCTTTCGCGCAACTTAGGTTCTGATGATTTGTGCGAAAGCCAAATATCAAAAAAAGCGGCTACGAATTCAGAATCCGCAATGGTGCCAATTAGTTTAGTTCGGTTATAAAAACGGGCTTCTTTGCCCGGAATCGCGACGCCAATTAACACGTCGCCACTTTTAATATCGGGAAAAACTTGCGTCATTTGGGCTTGCCATTTTTGTAAAAGCGCATCGTCTTTGTAACCCTGCTTGCGCATTTCCTGCACGCTTCGCTCTGATATGGCAGCACCCTTTAAGCCGATGTCGTAAATTAGTTCCAACACGAACGGGTGTGCATTTGCTTCATACGGCTTTGCAGCGAGCGCCGCGCCCGCTTTGCTGAAGAGCGTTACGTCGTACACTTTCAAGCCAAAAAACCGCATGGTGGCGTTGCCCCTTGGGGCTAGTCCGTTAAATTCGCTCGTCACGTGTGCAGGCAGGCCGTTGGAACTGGTGGATGCACCCTTTTTTTCCGGCGCTGCCGCATCTTGCGCATAGGCAGTCGTTGCGATGAATACTGAAAAAGACATTAGTGTAGCGTAGCAGTAAAGTAATATGGGGCGCATAATTTTTAAGCCTTTCTGGCTAATTCAATTTGCATTACATCGGTGCGCTTGGTTCTAAAACCGGCCTCACAATAGCAAAGGTAGAAGCGCCAAATTTGTAAGAATTTCTCGTCAAATCCCAGTTTATTAACTTCCGTTTGCTCCGCGTTTACCCGTGTGAGCCAGTACTTTAAGGTGTTAGCGTAGTCTATACCAAACATAAAAGGTGTTTGTGCTGTTAATCCTTGCGCCTGCGCTTCGGCAATAAATCGCGAAACTGGTGCCAGCATGCCACCAGGGAAAATATACTCTCTAATAAAGTCGCTGCTAGCGCGATACCGCGCAAATGCTTTTTCATCTATGGTGATGGCCTGAATCATCGCACGTCCACCGGGGTTTAATCGATCATGTACTGCCTTGAAATAGACGGGCCAAAATTTTTCGCCCACGGCTTCAAACATTTCTATCGAGACCACGTAATCGTAGGTGGCGCTGACATCTCGATAATCAATTAGCTCAAAGCTTGCTAAATCACTTAACGCGGCATCGGCAATGCGGCTGACAGCAAAATTTAGCTGTTCCGTTGAGAGTGTTATGCCATGCACCTTCACGCCGCGCGTGCGTGCGGCGTGTTCAGCAAAGCCACCCCAGCCAGCCCCAATCTCTAATATTGACGCACCTTTTGGCGGATTTAACTGCGCCAAAATTCGTTCGTACTTAGCGATTTGCGCGGCTTCCATCGACGCTTCGGACTCTGTTCCTACAGCGCTGGAATAGGTCATAGTTTTATCTAACCAGCGTTGATAAAATGCGTTGGATAAATCATAGTGCGCGGAGATATTACGTTTTGCTTGGCTCCGATTGTTGGAGCGCAGCCAATGTTTTAGTCTAAAAAACGTGGCAATTATTTTGTTGCCGTAAAACACTTCCATTAAAGCCGCTTCGTTTTCCACACATAAAATAAGTAGCTGCGTTAAGTTGCTCGTAAACAGGCGGCCATCGCGAAAACATTCCGCTAGGCCAATTTCGGCTGCTTTGACAACGTCATTTGCCACGCGCCAATCAGTGAAGCGCATATCCGCATTCACGCCTGCATGCTGTCCCTTAAAAACAGTAACTGTGCCGTCGGGTGCAGTAAAGGTCAGTGTTCCGCAATGTAATTTTTTTAGTACTCGCATTAAGGTACGGGCTGCCACAGGCGACCTGCGAACTAGGTGAACTGTGGGTGCATTATTCTTTAAAGAAGGCTGAGAGTTAAGTTGGGAATTCATAGGCTACGAGAAGTTTGGGTATCAGGAGGTGCTGGTTTTGAAAAAAACGGCACGCGTTTAAAAAATAGTCTTAATGCTTGAAAGTGAATGCGTGCAACCACACCAAAGGTCATCAGTGGATGTGCTAGAAACGCTTTTAATACGGAGGTTTTCGGGTTATCGCAGATTGCCACAGAGGTACCAAATAAAGTAGTACGAATCAGAGCCGGTGCATCCGGTTGATCATGAAAATCTATTTGTGTTTTGCAACTAGAAGTAGTTTGCTCGAATCTGAATTTATAGCAGCCTACGACATCGCAAAATGGCGAAACATGAAAGAGTTTGCGGGCAGTGAGCCACATATCGTTCGTAATTACGGTACCATTTTCGGGTGCTACAACATAATTGTGACGTTCGCCAAAGGTATTATTTACCTCGCAAATTGCCGCACGCAGGCCGCCGTCTTTGGCGTAACAAGTCCAAATGCTTATGGGATTAAACACGTAGCCCAGTACCCGTGGAAAAGTCTGCAGAATAATTTCACCGTCGGCTCCTTGCACATTTGCTTCGGCCAAAAGTGAGCGTACCCACTGCATCAAACTTGCCACATCATCGCTGTTGCGTGAACCAACATCGCGCGGGTAGAAGCTGACTAAATTGCGGCGACCAAAGCCAAAGCCACGTACCGGTGTTTGCTGTAGTTGAGCGATTTTAGATAATGGCAAAGATAGAAAAAATACTGAATAGCTAAACGCATTTTTAGCCGGACGGGTGCGTGCATGTAC
The DNA here is from genome assembly GCA_031376425.1 of Betaproteobacteria bacterium. GTDB lineage: Bacteria > Pseudomonadota > Gammaproteobacteria > Burkholderiales > Usitatibacteraceae > JANMDR01. The sequence continues at coordinate 14,651 of JANMDR010000213.1, read as the reverse complement.
AACCCCGCCATTACATATGCTCGCGGCGAAATCGCTTTCTATATTAATGGGGTTACTGCTCATGGATGCTCGAATTTAAAGTGTTTGCAGGCTGTACATCGGTGGTCCATGGCGTTGTTGCCCCCAGTGCCTGTGCCACTGCGATGCCCGCGCGTAAGCCATCTTCATGAAAACCATAGCGTGTCCACGCACCAGCAAACCATAATCCACCAACACCTTGAATCTGCGGCAAAACGCGTTGCGCCGCCACACTTTCTGGCAAATATACAGGATGTGCGTAATTGATTCGCGCGATGGTTTTATCGGCAGCCGGATCAAACGGCGGATTTAATGTTACCACCACAGCTTGTTTAAACGGCAATGGTTGTAAACGATTAATGAGATAAGACAACGATACATCCCCTGCGTGCGGCGCATAGGGTGCCAAGTAATTCCATGCCGCCCATGCACGTTGGCGCTCAGGTAATAAGCGAGTATCAGTATGCAACACGGCCACATTTGGGTGGTATTTGATGGCACCCAGTATTTGCTGTTGCCGCTCTGATGGAGCAGCAAGTAATGCCAGTGCTTGATCGCTATGGCAAGCCATCACGATGTGATCAAACTGTTCTTCCCCATCGCGGTGCACAACGACCGCGCGCACGCTGGTACTGGTTGTTGCGGGTCGAACAGCAGTTATGGCGGCATTGCAACGAACCACGGGAATTTTCTCAACTAGTTTAGCAGCGTAATTACGTGCGCCCCCTGTTACAGTGCGCCATTGCGGTCGATTGTTTACGGAGAGCAGGCCGTGATTGCGGCAAAACGTGAGAAAACTTTGTAGTGGAAAATGCGTAATTTGTTTGCTCGGTGTTGACCAAATACAGGCAGCCATCGGCCGCAAATACCAATCGCGAAATGCCTGCCCATAGCCATTTTTATCTAAAAATTCACCCAAGGTGCCGTTCAGTTGCACACCGGAATCAATTAGCCCAGTAGCTTGCTTATTGAAGCGCAGTAAATCGCGCAACATGCTTAAGAATTTTGGTGATACCAAATTGCTTGGCTGTGCAAATACGGTCGCCAAATTACAACCTGACCATTCCAGTTTAATTTTATTCTCGTGACGCAAGGATACGCTAAAGGACATCTCGGAAGGTGCTGTTTGAATATTTAAGTGCGCAAACAAAGCAATAAGATTCGGATAGGTCCAATCATTAAAAACTAAAAAGCCGGTGTCAACGCCGTGGCGCATACCCTCTAACTCAACTTCCACCGTGTTGGTGTGCCCACCGATGCGGGAATCGGCTTCAAATAGTGTTACCTCATACGCGCTGTCACTGTGTTCGGCTAGCAGCCATGCGCAGGAAAGTCCAGAAATCCCGCTGCCGATGACGGCTACTTTTTGTTTGGCCGTTTTTTGTGTCGGGACGGGCATTGATTTTATGGGTGATACAGTCATTACCTATTACACTTTCGGTGGTGTTATTAGATTCATATATAAGCATTACGAAAAATAGAGTAGATTGGATTGCATCACATCGCTAGTAGTTACTTCATAGTGCTTGAGTTTTAATCATAAATTAATCTTGGCTCTGCGCATATTAACGGAATTCAGCAGCGATGCCGCTACTACTCTGCGCTACTTTGATTTTTCTTCGGTATCATAGGGGAGTTTGGAAGTGCGAATCTATTTGCGGAGACTGCGCGTAATTGCAATTCAGCATGTTTCTGCGCGTAGCGGAAGTGCAAATTTTTATTGAGGCAATGCCATGATTTACCCTGAACTCTTTCGCGATCTCGAAAAATCACGCTGGAATATGGAACAAGATATTCCTTGGGATAGCTTTGATCCCGCGCAAATCAGCGATGAACAAGCGCTAACCGTGAAGATGAACGCGATTACCGAATGGTCCGCGCTGCCTGCAACCGAAATGTTTTTGCGTGACAATCAACACGACAGCGATTTTTCCGCGTTTATGTCGATCTGGTTTTACGAAGAACAAAAGCATTCCTTGGTATTGATGGAGTATTTACGTCGTTTTAAGCCCGCGTTTTTACCAACAGAAGCAGAGCTACATGCCGTACGTTTTCCGTTTGATCCGGCACCAGCATTAGAAACCCTAATGCTGCATTTTTGCGGTGAAATTCGGCTTACTCAGTGGTATCGCCGTGCTTCACAGTGGCACACTGAGCCCGTTATTAAAAAGATTTACGACACTATATCTAAAGATGAAGCGCGTCATGCAGGCGCGTATTTTCGCTACATGAAACGTGCTTTACAAACCGTGGGCTTGGAAGCCAGTTTAGCCTTTGCAAAAATTGGGGTGTTAATGGCAAGCTCGGCGCGTACTGCACAGCCTTTGCACCCGACCAATCTGCACGTAAATAAATCATTATTCCCGAACGATACCGTGCAATCGCGCCTGCCTGATCCATCTTGGCTTGAACATTGGTTAGATACCCAGATTGAGTTTGATAAGGTGTGCGAGGGTCGTGTTGTAGGAGGCATTTTGAAACAGCTTTCAGCATTATTTGACCGCACTTTTGAGACGTCCGCTGATTTAAATCGCTTCCGTAAGGAGATTCTGGCGAGCATGGCTAGTGTTAGCACTCCGGCAGCGGCATAAATAAATGGCACCGCAGTTTGAACAAAAAATTTGCCTGCCGGAGGATTTAGCAGCACGCACAGCGGCCTTACCAAGAAAGCTGGTATTTACCAATGGCGTATTCGATATTTTGCATCGCGGGCATGTCACCTATTTAGCGCAAGCCCGCGCCTTGGGCGCAAGCTTAGTGGTACTTCTCAATTCCGATGCGTCGGTAAGACGCTTAGGTAAAGGTGATGACCGTCCCATCAATACGCAAGCGGACCGCATGGCTGTATTAGCCGCGTTGGGGTGCGTTGATTTGGTGAGTGTGTTTGATGAAGATACGCCCTACAAGCAAATCATTGCGGCGCATCCAGACATTTTGGTGAAGGGCGGCGATTGGGCCGTGGATAAGATTATTGGCGGCCGCGAAGTATCTGCTTGGGGTGGTGAAGTGTGTTCTATCGCGTTTGAACACGAGCGTTCGACCACCGCTATGTTAAAGAAAATTAGGGTTAATTTGTGATTGATGAAGCCTTCGTAAGCGCGGCAACAGCAATTGTCGGCCCCCTAGGCATCATCACTGACCACAATGACATTGCACCCTATACACTTGATTGGCGCGGTAATTACAGCGGTAAAACAGCACTCGTAGTGCGGCCGCAAACAACAGCAGAAGTTGCGGCCATCGTTGCTTTATGCGCGCGCACCAGTACAGCAATCGTGCCGCAGGGTGGCAATACCGGGCTTGTGGGCGGCAGTATTCCCGATGATTCGGGTGCGCAAATTGTACTTTCGCTGAAGCGCATGAATAAGGTGCGGGCGCTAGATACTGAAAACAATACCATGATCGTCGAAGCGGGCTGTATTTTAAAGAATGTGCAGCAAGCCGCACTCGATTGCGATCGTTATTTTCCGCTTTCATTAGCGGCGGAAGGTAGCTGCACCATTGGCGGTAATTTAAGCACCAATGCCGGCGGTACGGCGGTGCTGCGTTACGGCAATGCCCGTGATTTGGTGTTAGGGCTTGAAGTAGTTACAGCTAAAGGTGAAATTTGGGAAGGCTTGCGGGGCTTACGCAAAGATAATACTGGCTATGATTTAAAGCATCTCTATATGGGGTCAGAGGGAACCTTGGGCATTATTACAGCAGCGGTACTAAAGCTTTATCCAACTGCCCGCACCATATGTACGGCGTTTGTAGCCGTGCCAAGTCCCACAGCAGCCGTGGCATTGCTAATGCAGTTACAAGCGACGATGGCAGCGCAACTTTCTGGCTTTGAACTCATCCCGCACATCGGATTACAGTATGTGCTGCAATATATTTCCGGCACCCGCGCGCCGCTTGATGCAGTAGCACCCTATTATGTTTTAATCGAAGTTACTGATGGTGCGGCTCATGCGCCGCTGCAGGAACAAATTGAAACAGAAATTGGCGCAGCCTTAGAATCTGGTTTAGCACTTGACGCTGTCATTGCCAGCAATTCCACCCAACGCGCTGAACTTTGGCGTATTCGTGAAGAGCTGCCAGAGGCGCAACGCTTGAATGGGCGTGGGGTTAAGTTTGATATTTCGATGCCGGTTTCGGCGTTAGCGGGATATATTGATGCCGTGGAGATGGCAATAAATAGGGCGTTTCCAAGCATGATTCCCGTCGCATTTGGCCATGTGGGCGATGGCAATTTGCATTACACTTTAAGCTACGCCGATAAAGACAGGAACGCCGCATTGCTGGCGGCACCCGAAGCCGCGAATCATTTAATGTATGAAGCACTAGCAAAAATAGGCGGTTCAATTAGCGCTGAACATGGCCTCGGGCGTTTAAAGCGCGAAGAAATTAAGCTCTACAAAAGCGCCATAGAGTTGGATTTAATGCGGGCGTTAAAAACGGCATTAGATCCACAAAACATTATGAATCCCGGGCGGGTTTTGTAAGGCTTGGCAAAATCGAAGCCGTTGTAATCTTGGACTGAATGAAGTGCTAAACGCGTTCGCGATCTGCCCAAGTTGCGGCAAAACGGTTCAATTCACTCGCATTTTTTAGCCCAAGTTTTTGTTTCAAATTGGCGCGGTGAGCCTCTACGGTTTTTACGCTACGCTGTAGTTTGGTGGCAATATCGCTGGAGCCATTGCCCAGGCCGATTAGACGCAAAACCTCATATTCACGATCTGACAAATTCGATAAAATGGAAGACTCTGATGAGCCACCATCGCGCATTTTCTTCAGTAATTGCGTCTGCATGCGATCACTTAAATAAGTTTCGCCATTCAATATTTTACGTATTGCAAAAATAACTTTTTCAGTTGCTTCCTGTTTCATTAGGTAGCCGCGTGCGCCAGCCTTAAAGGCGCGCTCGCCGTGTACCATTTCATCATGCATGCTGATGATTAATGTAGGTAGTTTGGGGAAGCGATTGCCGAGTTCTTTCAGCAATTCAATGCCCGATAGTCCGGGTAAGGAAATATCAGTGATGACTAAATCCGGAAGGTTTTCCGGTTTGAGCAGCGCTAATGCCGCCTCAGTTGAGCCTGCCTGCAAGGTTACTTCAAAATCAGGTTCACTATTGATTAGCAGTACGAGTCCGTGGAGCACAATCATATGATCGTCCACGATCATAATTTTACGTTTCATGCTGCGCCTCTGATGGTAATTTGATGAAAGGAATATATAGAGTCTATAACCATCATTATTTCATGATTGACGAATCTTGCGTGAAACTTTTCGTCTTTGTGTCGGTGAGGTTTTGCTCATCAGTATTTTTATGCAAACTTTCCTGCTGCCGCAGCACCGTCACGACAGTACCACCGCTCGGATTATCGCTAACTGTAACAGTTGCGCCAATTAAACTGGCGCGGTGCTGAATGCTGTAGGAGTAACCCGGTTTGTTCGGGAATTGCGATTCATGGTCAGGCGCATCAGCAACCGCCTTGGCCACGCCAACCCCGTTGTCACAAATTTCAAGGGCCACAATGTTGTCGGTTTCAGTAAGGCTAATCTCAATTTGGGTGGCTTTGCCGTGTTTGAGCGCGTTGTTGGTGGCCTCTTGAGCAATGCGGTAAAAGCTGCGCGCGACCAAATCGTCCGCGATAATAATATCTGCGTCCATCGTCGCCGAGCATTGCGCCACCCCGATCATATTGATATCGGAACTGAGCTGGTTAATAGCGGAAATTAAGCCATCTGCGCCCCAAATATAAGGACTTAGGCCGTGCGAAATCATGCGAGTGTGCTTGATTGCTTGGCTCACCAAAGCGCCTATTTTTGCTGCCTCTGCGGCGTCGCTAGATTGGGTTGTGGTCAAGCGTTTTTCGAGTATTTTTATTAAAAAAGCGATACCCGTTAAATCCTGCCCGAGTTGGTCATGGAGTTCTAAGCCTACCTGCGCCAATTCCATCTCGATTGAAATCAACGTATTGCGCTCAAGTTCTATCCGCCGCGTAGCTTCCTGATCTAGCAGTTTGTTGGCACGTTCCAACTGCACCGCGTGGCGTGATAAGGCTAGCTCAGCACGTTTGGTAATGGTTAGGTCACGCCCTGTGCCGCGATAGCCGATAAACACCCTATCCTCATCAAAAATAGGCGTACCGCTTAGTGAAAAATAACGATCCACCGGAAAAGGATCTGTTTCGCTCTGACCTTTAACGGTTAAAACTAAATCATGAAACGGCAGACGTGCATCAAGCTGTGCGCGGTGTTGCTGCCACTGCGCTTCGGTAAGCGCATCCGGATAGAGTTCCCATCGAGTTTTGCCGTAGAACACGCTACTGGATTGAGTTGAACCAACGATGATGGGATGGGAGTAGAACGTAAAGCGATAATCCGCATCCTGTTCCCAGTACCAATCCACTGATAGTCGCGTTAAACTTTCAAAGCGCTGGCTACTTGTTTTTAGCGCATTGAGCGCAAATTTTTCCGCTGAAACATCGCGCCCAGTGCCGCGATAACCAGCGTAACTGCCATCGCTGTTAAAATAGGGTTCGCCGTTGGAAATAGCATGGGCAATCACTACGCCATGGCTATCGCGTGCGGTGAATGCAAAATTGCGAAATGGTTCGCGTCGCTCAACGATTTGCGTGTGTTCGGCGCTTTGCGCCGCTGTTAATTGATCAGGGAAAATAATAAGTGGATGCTGGCCCAAAATTTTTTCAAGCGGTAGGTTATGAATAATCGGGTGCGGTCGTGAAAAAAATGTAAATCGTCCCGCCGCATCGGTTTCCCAATACCAATCTGATGATAACTGCGTGAGTCGTCGAAATCGTGTTTCGGAAGCTTGCATGGCTTCCTCGGCTTTTTTGCGTTGGCTCGCATCGCGCGCCACCATCAAAAATAAAGTATTGCGGCCAGAATGGGCACTGTCAGGCAATTTTGTGACCACAGATTCGAGCCAGATATAATTGCCAGCCAAGGTTTTAAATCGGCATTCCACGTGGCTGCGCACATCGTCGGTATTTCTTTGTTCGGCATGCGCGGCTAACACTGCCGCAATATCATCGGGGTGCACTAAGTTATCGAAGCGCACACCGATGGAGGCTGCGGGGCTATAGCCCAACAAACGTGAGATGGATCGCGACACATAGCGAACAGTGAAATCATCCTCATGCAAGCAGACAATATCGAGCATATTGTCAGAGATTAAACGGTACCTTTCTTCACTCTGTGCAACAGCGATAGCGGCCTCCTTGGTAGCTGAAATATCACGTTGTACACCTCGGTAGCCGAGCAAGGTATGGTTTGTATCAAAAAAAGGTGTAGCGACAGTTTCAATCCATTTTTTATTTTTTTTGTAGGTGGTAATTTGGCGATCAACTCGAAACGGCTTGCCATGATGGCGCAAGGCATAGGTGGCCATCGCATTGAGTTGGTGCTGACCTTCGGTAAAATTTTCGATTAATTCTCTGGCGGTCGCCGGACGCGTATCGTTCGTGATTTCATAAAGTGCACCGAAGCTTGTTGAACCAGTCACGCTATCATCGGCAAGTGTCCACGTGAAGTGGCCCATTTGCGCGATCTCTTGTGCGGCCTCCAATTCTTGGGCAAGAGTTTGCTGCTGGATCGCGGCATTTTTAGTTTCGGTGATGTCGCGCGTAATGCCACGGTAAGCCGTCAATGCGCCGCTGGCATCAAACACCGGTTCGCCAGCCGTGTAGCACCAGCGCACTTCGCCGGTCTTGGAAATAATGCGGCGCTCGTGTCCAAACGCTTTGGCATCGAGTCGGTTTTGGTAGTTGTTAAGGGCAAAGTTGATTTCTTCAGGATGGGTTATTTTAAGAATCCATTCACGCATTTTTTGCGGCGCGACCCCGGTATCTACTTGCATAAACTCCGCGTAGTCGTCTGAGAAAGTGATGAAATCGCTAACGATATTCCAATGCCAACGACCAATGCGACCAATACGTTGCGCTTGCGCTAAATCATCTGATAAAAGACGTAACGTGGATTGATTGTTGCGTAACGTAACCTGAGATTGTTCACGTTGCTGGAGGGCTCGCGAGGCCGCTAGTGCGCAGACGAGAATGATGAGACAAAGTGCCGCTGCCGCGGCATGTAAACGTTGAATAGTTTGTGAGGCGAATGACGGTTGATCGCTCGAAGTAGGTGGTGCGTGTGCCGTCCAGACGGCCATGGCAACTGGCCACTCACGCAATTGGGCATAGCTTAATTGTGTGCGTCTACGCTGCATCGGCTGGTTTGAGTTTGATATATTTTCCTGCATATTGGTTGATTTTGTTGCTAAAAAGGGAGCTTCGACGTCCATCAAACTTAAGGGTTCTAAGGCTGAGGATTGTTTGGCAATGGCCTCAGCCAGCCATGTTGTGGATGCTAGCCGTGCTGTGTGAGCCGCCCCGTAGCCCTCTGCTTTATTCCGCGTTGTTGGTGAGGAAAAAGCCTGCTTTGATGCGGCGATTATGGTGCCATCTGTATGCAAGAGTGCAGCTTCTAAAACCGTACCCTCTTTAAGTGAAGTAATTGAATTTAAGAGTGCATCAAAGTGGCGCGTGCTTAGGTGCAGAATGACGAATGCGTCGGAGCTTGGGCTCGTATTTTTTGCGCCACTGATCCGTGCACCAATTTGGAAGTCCGGCGGCTGCGTAGTGCTGCTCGCAGTATTAATGCTAATTATTCTGGATGTCGATGACGTTTTTGAGATCGCCTTAAATAAAGGGTCTTCACGCATATTTGTTGGTGCGGTCGCGGAGTTTCCACCGGCTTGCATGCTCTGTGCAAGGATTTCCCCCGTCGCGTCGATCACGACAATATGTTGAACTTCAGAAATGAGGCGAATATGCGAATCCAAAATAACACTTAAGATTGCGCCCCGAGATTGGGCTTTGGTATTGGCTAATTGAGATTCGATGAAAGTGATAAAATTATTAATATCGCTTAGTTCGTCGCCTACTTCTTGTTGCAGCATTCGTGTCAGTTGCAAGGTGCTGCGTGCTTGATTTTGGCTATTGCGCGATGCCGCTTCACGATCAAACATCATCACTAAGATAATGACGCCGATAATAAATAGTAATGCTGCCAGCACCACAAAGCGACTGGGGCGGAACCACGCAGTAAATTTGGCTGGTAGCGCCATCGCGATTATTGGGTTTTATCCATCTGCCGATATTGAATGGCTTCGGCGATATGGGTGGTTGTTATATTACTTAGGCTGGCCGCGTCAGCAATGGTGCGCGCAAGCTTCAAGACGCGATGATAGGCGCGAGCCGACATGCCAAACCGGGTGATAGCGGCCTTTAGTAAATTTTCGCTATCGCTATTGAGCACACAAAATTGGTCGATTTCGCTCGGACTTAGTTTTGAGTTGGGTTTGCCTTGGCGTTGTATTTGTCGGTCAAATGCCGCTTGCACGCGGCCTTGAATTACCGCGCTGGTTTCACCATTGGCCGTTTGCATTAGCTCATTTTGCGCTAGCGCACCAACCTCTATTTGAATATCAATACGGTCTAGCAATGGTCCGGAAATTTTGCTACGATAACGCGAGACTTGATCTGGCGTGCAACGGCACTTATTGAGGAAATGCCCTAAATAGCCGCATGGGCAGGGATTCATTGCCGCGAAAAGCTGAAAATCTGCGGGAAACTCGGCTTGCCGTGCGGCGCGTGAAATTGAAATTTTTCGTGACTCCAGCGGCTCGCGTAAAACCTCTAAAACACTGCGATCAAACTCCGGGAGTTCATCTAAAAATAAAACACCATGATGCGCCAGTGAAATTTCTCCAGGACGTGGATTACTGCCACCACCGACGAGCGCCACGCCAGAAGCTGTGTGGTGGGGCGCGCGAAAGCTGCGACGTTTCCAATTTTCCAATTTAAAGCCGCCTGCGGCCAAACTTTGCACTGCCGCTGCACTTAGTGCTTCTTCTTGAGTCATCGCCGGTAAGATGCCCGGTAAACGGGCTGCTAGCATGGTTTTGCCGGTGCCAGGTGGGCCTACCATCAGCATGCTGTGCTGGCCTGACGCCGCAATTTCCAGAGCGCGCTTGGCTTGATTTTGGCCTTTGACCTCTGCCATATCCGGCACCGGTAGTGGCGTGCCGACCAGCGGCGGGGCGGTAAACGGTGCCATCGCTTCGCGGCCGCTCAAATGCGCGCACACTTGCAGCAGCGTTTTGGCGGCGAACACCGTTGCGTCTGTCACCAATGCGGCCTCTGGCGCATTGGCTTCGGGCAACACAAAGGCGCGGCCATCGCCATGAGATTTATACGTCATCGCCAAGCCGCCGCGAATAGCCCGCAAATCGCCGGTAAGCGCTAATTCGCCCGCAAATTCATAGTGCTTGAGCTTTGCCATGGGCAATTGGCCGCTGGCCGCTAAAATGCCTAATGCAATCGGCAAATCAAAACGGCCACTTTCTTTGGGTAAATCGGCGGGTGCCAAGTTCACAGTGATGCGGCGGGACGGAAATTCAAATCGAGCATTGAGCAATGCCGCGCGCACCCGATCTTTGCTTTCTTTTACTTCCGTTTCCGGTAAGCCCACAATGGTAAATGAGGGTAGCCCATTGGCTAGATGCACTTCTACCGTCACCAGAGGCGCTTCCATGCCGCTTAAAGCGCGGCTGTATAAAACGGCGAGTGACATTAGTGCGCTTTATTTTTGGGCATCAGCTGCTGCTGCGGATATGCCTGAAGATGCCTGTATTTCAGGTGACTTAAGGCCGCTACCAGTAGCAACTTGTGCTTCTAAGTCAGTGATTTTTGCGCTTAACTCGGCTAACTTGGCGATTGATTTTTCTAGGAGCGCGCGCTGTATCTGAAATTCTTCCTGCGTCACCAAATCCAGTTTGCTGGCCTGTGCACCCACGGCAGCACGTAGGTTTTTTGTCACGTCGGCAAATGCACTTGCCGGATTTGCGGTTTGCGCGGTTTTAAAGGCATCGCTGGAACGCTGTGCTAGCGCAGAGATGCCTTCGGTGATGGCAGCGAGCGGGGAAGCTGCTTGATTTAGAAAGGGGGGAAGTTTTGAGTTGATTGGCATATATTGTTCGCTTAAAGTGGGCAATACGGAAGATGCGTCTTATTTTAACGGGTTGCGCGACACCGCTGTGAATTCTCTCAATGAACAATAAACGAATTGATGTTTATTGCTAAAATGGCGCACCAAACTTGTGCGAACTTCGACGGTCTGCGTGAATTTGGTGCGATACGGTCTGTTTTGGTGCGATCAGAGTGCGATTCCGCTAGGGTTTCTAGTATGTGGAGACGCGCACTAATTGGCACGAAAACTGCTTCTGTTGGTTTAGCGCATTCCCTAGTTTCAATCTATCAGGAGAAATAAATGAAACAAATTAATAAAACTATCGGTGTATCAGCGGTACTGGGCAGCGCACTGTTTTCCGTCGCAGCGCTAGCACAAACGGCAGCACCGGCTGCGGCACCCACGCCGGAGTTTACCGGCAAGGTTGCCGCATATAGCGAATACGAGTATCGCGGCATTTCGCAAACATCGGAAAAACCAGCACTGCAATTAAACCTAGATTACGCAAATGCCAGTGGATTTTATCTTGGCACCTTTGTAAGCAATATTAAATGGCTAAAAGATGCGGCAAAAGCGAGTGGTTTTAGCACTAGCGCGCAACTTGAAGTGGACTTATATAGTGGTTTTAAAACCGAAATCGCTAAAGACGTAACCTTGGATGTGGGTGTGCTGGCCTATATTTACCCATCCAGTGGTTCATTTAGCCCAAAACCTAACACCACGGAAATTTATGCTGGTGTGACCAGTGGTGCGTTTAACGTTAAATACTCGCACGCAGTCACCAATACCTTCGGTAATCCCAATAGCAAAGGCTCTGGTTTTATTGAAGCTAACTGGACCCAAGAAATTGCCCCTAAATTGACTGCAAACGCCCAATTGGCGCGTCAAGTTATTAAAAACGGCGGCGTATTTAGCTACACCGTTTATAAAGCAGGTTTGACTTATGACCTAGGTGACGGCTGGAGTGCAATCGGCTACTTCAAAGGTACCAATGCTAAAAAAGGTGCGTATGAATTCCTTAATAAGGATTGGAGCAAATCACGTCTCGTGATTGGTGTAAGTAAATCGTTCTAGGGCAGTTTTGTAGTGTTGATTTTTGATAGGCAATGATGGTGGGAGTGGGCGGCACTATGGTGCGGCCTGCTCGAACAGTTTAGTAAATAAAAAGGGAAACTTTCATGAAATTAGTTACGGCAATTATTAAACCGTTTAAGCTTGATGAGGTGCGCGAAGCCCTTTCAGCTATTGGGGTACAAGGAATTACGGTCACGGAAGTTAAGGGCTTTGGCCGTCAAAAAGGCCATACTGAACTCTATCGTGGGGCTGAATATGTAGTGGACTTTTTGCCCAAGGTAAAAATCGAGGCTGCTGTTAAAGATGACATGATTGATCGCGTTATCGAAGCCATCGAAAAAGCCGCAAATACCGGCAAAATCGGCGACGGTAAAATATTTGTTTTTAATCTAGAACAAGTCGTTCGTATTCGCACCGGTGAAACCGGCGCCGATGCTTTGTAAATCAAGGGGAATTAACTAATGAAATCAACGACTAAAATAAAATCAGCTAGTGCACTCTTTGCATTAGTTTCGATGTGGCTTATTGCCGCTTGTTTAAGTGCCGCAAGTATTACGGTAAACGCGCAATCGACACCAACGCAAATTAATTTTGAAAGCGGCAAATCAGGATTACCAGCCGGATCAAAGGTAGCAATTGATGCAGCCGCCGCGCTTTTGAAAGGCAAAACGGATTCTGTATTAACGGTATCGGGCTTTACCGATAAAACTGGCGATGCCGCAACCAATGCCGAACTCGCCAAACAACGGGCTTTTGCGGTGCGTGATGCGCTCAAAGCCGCTGGTGTAGCTGATGACAAAATCGTATTGCAAAAACCCGATGCGGTGATGGTCGCAGGCTCGCCGGACGAAGCGCGTCGAGTTGAAATTAAATTAGCACCCGCAGTTGTCGCGCCAGTTGCAGCTCCTGCCGCATCTGCCGCAGCCGCACCGGTTACTGCCGCCGCAGCTACCCCTGTTGCTGCTGCGCCAGCAGCACCTGTGCCAAACAAAGGAGACGTCGCGTGGTTGCTCATCGCAACGGCCTTAGTCATCATGATGTCGGTTCCAGGTCTGGCGTTATTCTATGGCGGCATGGTGCGTTCCAAAAACATGCTGTCAGTATTAATGCAGGTTTTTGTGGTGTTCTCGCTCATTATTGTGCTTTGGGTAATTTACGGTTACAGCTTTGCATTTACCGAAGGAAATGCGTTTGTCGGTGGCACTAGCCGCATATTCTTAAAAGACATAGCTGATCTGTCTAAAGGCGAGTTCGTTATGGCCGCTACCTTTAGCAAGGCCACTGTTGTGCCAGAAATCGTATTTGCGGCCTTTCAAGCGTCCTTCGCGGCCATTACTTGCTGCTTGATCTTGGGCGCATTTGCTGAGCGTGCCAAGTTTTCTTCTGTGTTGGTATTCATCATCGCATGGTTTACGTTTAGCTACATTCCAGTCGCTCACATGGTGTGGTTCTGGATGGGCCCAGATGCCTACACAGGCCCAACTGTTGTTGACGCAATGAACGCTAAGGCGGGTTACTTATGGAACATGGGCGCGCTGGATTTTGCGGGCGGTACAGTGGTTCATATTAACGCTGGTGTAGCAGGCTTGGTTGCAGCAGCTATGATTGGTAAGCGTATTGGTTGGGGTCGCGAAGCGATGACACCGCATAATTTGCCAATGACCATGATCGGTGCATCCTTGCTTTGGGTAGGTTGGTTTGGCTTTAACGCTGGCTCGGCGCTAGAGGCCAACGGGACTGCAGGTTTAGCGTTTATGAATACCTTGCTTGCAGCAGCAGCAGCGGTGCTTTCATGGATTACTCTTGAATGGATTCTAAAAGGTAAGCCTTCTATGCTTGGTGCTGCTTCAGGTGCAATCGCTGGGCTAGTGGGCATTACGCCTGCTGCTGGTAATGTCGGCATCATGGGTGCATTGGTCATCGGTGTGATCACAGGCGCAATTTGTTTGTGGGGCGTTACTGGCTTAAAGCGTATGCTGAAAGTGGATGATTCCTTGGATGTATTCGGTGTGCATGCCGTGGGCGGTATTGTTGGCGCATTGCTAACAGGTGTGTTCAACTCACCAGATCTCGGTGGCCCAGGCTTTGTAACTGATTGGGTTACCGCTAAGACTGGCTTTACCTCCATTGGTGCACAAGTATTTGTGCAGGCAAAAGCGGTAGGTATTGTGGTGGTTTGGTCAGCATTGGTCACCGCAGCATCGTTATTTGTGATCAAGTTGGTAATGGGTCTACGTGTTGCTGAAGAAGACGAGCGCGAAGGTCTTGATGTCACCTCACACGGTGAAAAGGCTTATAACTAAGCCGTAGTTGGTGTAGTGGTAGAGCAAAAAGGGGCTTTAAGCCCCTTTTTGCTATTTAAAATCCTTGTAATCGGGGGTTTTACCCCAAAATTTTAGAGCTATAGGGTAACAGGGGAGGCTATCCCGAATTTTGTGTTTTTAGTTTTTGCTAGGCGGGGTTAAACTGCTTTTCAAAGTGGATCATCAACTGACTTATTGCTTGTTTCCAGTTTTGGATTG
>JANMDR010000196.1:0-1538 GCA_031376425.1 Betaproteobacteria bacterium | reverse complement strand
ATCCAAAACTGGAAACAAGCAATAAGTCAGTTGATGATCCACTTTGAAAAGCAGTTTAACCCCGCCTAGCAAAAACTAAAAACACAAAATTCGGGATAGCCTCGGCGTCCATGCCGCCATATTTAGCGCGCCATTTGTAGTACGTGGCACTGCTCATGCCATGCTCACGGCACAGGGCAGGTGCGGGTATGCCCGCCTCGCCTTGTTTCAATATCGCCATAATCTGGCTGTCGGTATAACGGCTGGTCTTCATGTAGAGCCTTTCTGACCTAATTCTAGGCCATTTCTTCTCTACTTATGATTGCGCTGGTTTTAAGGGGGGATTACCAAGCGCGTACCGCAAATTGCGACAATTTACTGCTTCATTACCTTCTGACGCGCAACATTGGCTGTTAGCTTTGGTGTGATGTGTACATCATTTTTATCGGAAAAAGGCATCAATCCTAAAGCCACGCAACGTGCTTCAGCCGCTTTAGTATAGGCATGCAAATCGTTATGAAATTGCACAGCCAAAGATGCACGCACCGCATGAAGTTCTGCCACCACAGTATCGCACCACGGTTTTAATTTACTCATCGGATATTTCCATTAATTCAAAAGGGGTTACAAGTTCTGGCAATTTATAGCCCTTGGCTGCACATAGCCCGCGCATCACCGATAATTTTACTGGATTGGCGATATGGGTACAATTCCAAGTTTGTAGTATATCCATTTGATGATACACAGCGCAGGCAATGTGTAATGCATCGAGCCGCGCCTTCGCCGGCAAGCCACCACCCAACAATGGAAATTCTGCCAGCTCTAAAATTTCAGGCTCAATGGGTAGAAGCGCGATCGCACGCAGGAGGATATCCGCTCACTCGCTGCAATCGAATCACCTGCACTGGCCTCCTCTACAACATAGGGCGAAATAAAAGCAGATACAGCGCTACGGCCAACATCCCACCATTGCCGCGTAATCTGCTGGCATGCAGCCTTAATGGCATCGTTACTTTCACGCGCCGTCAAATAGCTAATTACCGAGGTTTCAATATAAACTTTACGTTTCAATTTCATAAATCCAATTTTAGCGTAGAAGTGACCTTTCCTCGATATTTCATCTGCAATCAAGCGGGTTTGATGCGGCCGCTTTTCCTGATTTTTCTCACTCTTCCAAAAATCGAGATAGTGAAGTAGTATTTCTCGCTGCGCCAAGCCTGACGGTGTGGCGTTATTCTACCGCAGCAACCACTCCGTAAGGGCATACCATGCCCCTTGTACCCACGTGACGTTCACTAATTTTTTTCGTGACTGCAGTATTGAATTAGAAACGGAATATTAGTGTACTTCAGCTATTTAGTTAATTGCCAATGGATACCTTCCACCGATGATAATTCGCCTAGCTATGCCCTCAGACGTGAGGCTATCCCGAATTTTGTGTTTTTAGTTTTTGCTAGGCGGGGTTAAACTGCTTTTCAAAGTGGATCATCAACTGACTTATTGCTTGTTTCCAGTTTTGGATTGGCATTGTCCAGCGCTGGGCAATATTGCGTAAGCCT
>JANMDR010000195.1:0-48006 GCA_031376425.1 Betaproteobacteria bacterium | reverse complement strand
AGAATCTAAGGCGGCCTGCCGGTTATTGTTTGTGGTGACAGCTTCGTTTGGTGCTAAGTTACGTTTCATGTGGGCTCCTTGATTTAAATCTATGGGAGCCTAACAAAAAAATCAATCTACACAAAATTCTTTACACCCTCTCGCAAGGCGTTGCCTTGCGCCGCGTTACGCGAGCGCCCCTGCATGGGCGCTTGGAGTCCGAGGGGCGAATAGTGTTGGCTAAACCGAGATCGTAAAAAGAGTGGTGAGCCGCGTTGGACTTGAACCAACGACCAAAGGACGTAGCACGGGGTTTCGCAAGGCGTGCCTTGCGCCGCGTTACGCGAGCGCCCCTGCATGGGCGCTTGGAGTCCGAGGGGCGAATAGTATTGGCTAAACCGAGATCGTAAAAAGAGTGGTGGGCCGTGTTGGACTTGAACCAACGACCAAAGGATTATGAGTCCTCTGCTCTAACCAACTGAGCTAACGGCCCATATCGTAATTATCTCATTTTCTGACTATGCCGTACAGCAGTGAGCCTTGGAAACTGTACTAAATATTGTATTTCCTATTTTGGCTTGTCGGCATTTTCGAGTTTGTAGTTTTTTATTGTGTTCACCAATACCAGTTTGCCATTTAGATTCATTTCTGGTGAGACAGTTTTTGGTGGAATCCCAGTACACCATTCTTTAAACTTGGTGCCGCCAGCTTCCTCCAGCGAGGCGATGATGCGATCATTCTCAGTAACGGACGCCTGTGCGAGCGCGCGGCGTTCCTCGTCATTGAACTTTTCGGCCAATATTTGTTTTGCTTTAATAATCAACTTTTCATGGCGCTCAAGCCACTTTGTGCGTGCTTCAATAATGCTGGTATGGGCGGGGTTATAGTTGGATTGACACCACTGTTCCATGCGCAACAAGGTCTCGGCCATCGCTTCTATCATCGTCGCGGCTTTGATGGGGTCGCTATGATCTTTGCTTTCCTGCGTAGGAATAATTTTTGTTGTAGCGCTTGCGGCACAAGGCGTATCTTGAAACGCAATTTTGCCATCTGCCTGCACGCACTTATAGTATTGTGCAAAGCTTAGTGAGGGTAGAAATAATAGTCCTGCTATCGCAATGCGCCACATAGTGTGCTTTCAAAGAAGTAAAAACAATTACGCCGAATTATGCAGGAAGTTTCCTACAGAATTCGGCGCAATAAATTTTTATCAAGTACTTGATGCTTAGCTATCTGATTCCAAGAAGCTCTTAAGTTTTTCGCTTCTGGAAGGATGGCGCAATTTACGTAATGCCTTCGCTTCAATTTGACGAATACGTTCGCGCGTTACATCAAATTGTTTGCCTACTTCTTCGAGTGTGTGGTCAGTATTCATTTCAATACCAAAACGCATTCTTAGCACCTTTGCTTCGCGTGGCGTAAGGCTATCGAGCACGTCTTTGGTAATGTTACGCAGGCCTGAATATTGGGCACTTTCCAGCGGTGCTAAGCTTGCTTGGTCTTCAATGAAGTCGCCTAAATGGGAGTCATCATCGTCACCAATCGGTGTTTCCATTGAGATGGGCTCTTTGGAAATTTTAAGAATTTTGCGAATCTTATCTTCCGGCATTTCCATCTTTACGGCTAATGTCGCTGGATCAGGTTCAATACCTGTTTCTTGCAAAATTTGCCGTGAAATGCGGTTCATTTTGTTGATGGTTTCAATCATATGCACAGGAATACGGATGGTACGGGCTTGATCCGCAATCGAGCGCGTGATGGCTTGGCGAATCCACCATGTAGCGTAGGTAGAAAATTTGTAGCCACGACGATACTCAAACTTATCTACCGCTTTCATCAAGCCGATATTGCCCTCTTGGATGAGATCCAAAAACTGCAAACCACGGTTGGTGTATTTTTTTGCAATCGAGATCACCAAACGTAAGTTGGCTTCGATCATTTCGCGTTTAGCAAGGCGCGCTTTAGCTTCGCCCGTGCTCATTTTTTTAGAGATATCTTTGAGTTCTTTGATCGGTAAACCTACATCTTGCTGGAGCGAGATGAGCGATTCTTGGGCTTCTACGATAGATGGCTTGTAACGCACAAGTGCTGCGCTATAGGCCTTGCCGGAACTGATCTCATCGCTTACCCATTTGATATTGGTTTCATTGCCGGGGAACACTTTGATGAAATGCGCACGCGGCATGCCCGCATTTTTGATACACAAATCCATTACGCTGCGCTCGTTAGCGCGAATGCGTTCAACCAATGCGCGCAAACCTTCACACAGCGCTTCAACCTGCTTAGCAGCAAAGCGAATTTGCATTAACTCTTCGGAAATTTCTTCTTGAAGTGTTTTGTATTCTTTGGCGCGATGACCTTTTTCAGTCAGCACTTTTTTCATCTTTTTGTGCAGCTTGCGAATCGCGTTAAAGCGCTCTAAAGAATCGAGTTTTAACTGCTCTAAATTTGCGGCAGCCAGCGCACCGGCGGCGTCTTCGTCTTCTTCTTCTTGCTCGTCCTCAATTTCTTCGTCTTCAACTTCTTCTTCAGCCAGCGCTGCAGCTGCAGCAATTTCTTCTTCTTCGTTTGGATTAACCAAACCGTCAACCACTTCATCGATACGCATTTCATCGCGCTCAACTTTGTCAGCTAACTCGATAATGTCGGCAATGGTGGTTGGGCATGAAGAAATAGCGTGAATCATGTGCTTCTGGCCGTCTTCGATACGCTTGGCAATCTCAATTTCGCCTTCGCGTGTCAGTAGTTCTACCGAACCCATTTCGCGCATATACATACGCACGGGGTCGGTAGTGCGGCCAAATTCTGAATCGACTGTTGATAATGCCTGTGCCGCTTCTTCTTCGGCATCGTCATCCGTTACCGTAGGCGCAGCTTCGGTTAGCAATAGCGTTTCGGCATCAGGGGCAACATCATAAACTTGAATCCCCATGTCGTTAAACGTGGTGATGATGGATTCAATTTGTTCAGCGTCCACCATATCGGGCAGGTGATCGTTAATCTCAGCATAGGTCAAAAACCCGCGATCTTTACCCAGCGAAATAAGGGTTTTTAAGCGCGTGCGCTGTGCTTCAACATCAACTGCCTTATCCGGCTTATCGGTACCCTTTGACGTTGGAAATGGATATTCGTCGTTTTGCAGAGATTTAGGTTTGCGTGCCATGTGGGGAAATCCGAAAGTATGAAGCTAAAAATAGACAATAAATGCTGCCACATCAGACCGAAGCCTAATTTATGCAAGCCAAATAAAAGGGTAAAAGCGCGGGCAGTGCGAACTTAGGAGCAAATTCTATTGAACCATTACAGCGCAAATGAATGTCCTATTAGCCAACTTAGAACCAACTTGGGCAACCTAAGATTATAACATTTCTCAAAATTTCCTGCCCGTAGTTTTACTGCAAATAGCTAAAAACACGGGTGAAATTGTGTGAAATAAAGCGATATATTGTCTTAGACAAATTGATCAAAAAAAAGTTCCTGCTATTTTTGTAATAATTTTATTGCCCGTATAGCGCTTTTGGCCTAGCAGCCAGTCGGACTATGGCAATCGGAAGGACGGGGCACCCCTTGAGGGTGAAATATGGGTCGCGCAAGCGAATGTTAGGCCGATTTAGCTATAGTCCGACAGGCTGCTAGATTAAGCCCATTTTCTTTGCGCGCTCTAACTCCTCAGCACGTTGCGCTTTGAGCGCAATGGATTCTTTGAGCGATGTCATTGCGCCGTCAAAATCACCATCAATATCAAGGCGTTCGCTTTCAATACCGCGATAGCGCTTATCGTTTACTGCTCTTGAAATATCGTCGAAGTCTGGTGTTTCACGAAAGCTTTCAACCAGCGCTGCAACATGCATTTCGCAATCGTGGTCACGAATAAAATGCACCACGCGCACCAAGGTGCCTAGGGGGGTATTGGCGTCAGCATCCGCGTCGATATCGAAGCGCTGCGCTAACTGCGGCTTCATAAGTAAAGCCGCTAAAATTTGAAATGAGGTGCCCGGCATAGGTTCGCGGCGCAAGGTGGGTGCACCGCGCTCGGCCTCTTTCTTCCCCCATTTTTTTTGATTCTTATTTTGATTATTGAATGCTGAGTTGGGTTTAAAGTTGCCGCTATTTTTTTGTTGATTGCCAGCCTGTTGTGCAGTATTGGCGTACCGAGGCTGCTGCAATGCCGGGAGTAAATTAGCTAACTCATGATTTTGCATACCCATTAATTCGGCCAAGCGCTTGCGCAGCATTAAGCCCAAAGCAGGTGCGGTAATTTGGCCGATGAGTGGCGTGGCAATATTGAGCAATTTTGCGCGACCTTCTTCTTCGTTCATATTTACTTGTGCCGTTAGTTCTTCGAAAAGCACAGTAGATAGGGGCTTTGCAGCGGCTAGCGCTTCGTCAAAGCCGGCTTTGCCAAGACGCCGTACATAAGTATCGGGATCATCTTCTGGAGGTAAAAATAAGAAGCGATAATTCTTACCATCGACTACAGTAGGTAGTGAAATTTCTAGTGCACGCCAGGCAGCACGACGTCCGGCTTTGTCGCCATCAAAGCAAAACACAATGGTGTCAGCCATGCGGCTTAGTTTTTCTAAGTGCATAGGGGTAGTGGCTGTGCCTAGTGTTGCCACGGCGTTACCAACGCCGCTTTGGGCGAGCGCGACAACATCCATATAACCTTCAACCACGATAACGGTAGCGCTATCGCGAATCGCCCGACGGGCTTGAAAGAGGCCATATAACTCGCGACCTTTTTCAAACAATGGGGTCTCGGGCGAATTCAAATATTTAGGCTCGCCCGCACCAATTACGCGGCCACCAAAGCCGATGGTGTTGCCTTTGGTATCCAGTATCGGAAACATCACGCGATCGCGGAAACGATCGTATCTGCGACCTTCATCATTGTCTATAACTAGACCACACTCGGCCAAACTAGCCATGCTGTAGTCTTCGTATGCGGCCTTCAAACCTTGCCAGTCATCAGGGGCATAGCCCAGCTGAAATCGTAGCGCAATCTCCCCGGATACGCCGCGCTTTTTAAAATATTCGATGGCAGTTGGCGAGCGTTTAAGTTCGCGACGATAAAACTGATTGGCGCTCATCATTACGTCGGTCAAGCTGGCAGTTAATTTTGCGCGGGCAACTACTTCTTCGCTATTGATGCCAGTTGGCATCACCATGCCAACTTGCTCAGCTAATTCGCGCAACGCGTCTAAAAATGGGGTGCCGTTGTATTCAATTAAAAAGGTAATGGCGCTACCACTCACTCCACAACCGAAGCAGTGGTAAAACTGCTTGGTGGGGCTAACGTTAAAGCTCGGCGATTTTTCGTTGTGAAACGGGCAGCAAGCCACATAACCTTGCCCTGCTTTTTTGAGTTTTACCTGTCGATCAATCACTTCGACAATATCAACCCGTGATAGAACTTGTTGAATAAATTCTGGTGCGATCACGGGGATTTAACCTTCTGAGTTTTAAGCTAGCGCCGCTTTCACAAGCCCTGATAATTTACCCATATCAGCACGCCCAGCCACTTTTGGGCGCAAAGCTGCAATCACTTTACCCATGTCTTTACCAGACGTAGCACCTACTTCAGCGATGGTGGCTGCAAGGATGGCTTTTACTTCATCTTCGCTCAACTGTGCTGGCATATAAGCCTGCAATACACTCACTTCAAATTCCTCAACCGCTACTAAATCCATGCGATTACCGGCGGTGTATTGCTCAATAGAATCCTTGCGCTGCTTAAGCATTTTTTCAATAATGGCAAGCACGATGTCATCGGTAATTTCAACGCGCTCGTCAACTTCCTTCTGCTTTAACGCTGAAGTAAGTAGGCGAATTGCGCCCAATTTATCGGCTTCGCGCGCCTTCATGGCGGCTTTCATGTCATCGTTAATTTTATCGCGTAGGCTCATATGAACTCCAATGGTGCAAAAGGCTAGGTATAAATCCGGAAGTACAAAAACAAGCGGGCGAGCTGAAATTCAGCTCGCCCGCTTGTATTCAACTGAATACTCAACTACATCACGAAAGGAAAAAACTTAATAACTAGTAAAGCTTAGGCGGCAGCATTTGGCTGCGCAGGCGCTTGAAACGGCGTTTCACAGCAGCAGCATGCTTGCGCTTGCGCTCGGCTGTTGGCTTTTCATAGAACTCGCGGGCGCGAAGATCAGTTAAAAGACCTGTTTTTTCAATAGCACGCTTGAAACGACGCAAGGCAACGTCAAACGGCTCATTTTCTTTAACGCGAATATTTGGCATGTATAAATCATTCCTGTCGTGATGGAAGCTATGCAGCGCAACTTAGCTGCAACGGCAAATTACTCACCTAACTTTCAGCCAATTTACCGGCCGAACTCATAAGCGAAGCCCTATATAATAACAGTTAAGTGCTCGCCTGCCAAGCGTTGGATTTGCGCAACGGTTCCTTTGGGATGCCGATTGTTGACTAAATACAACGGTATCAAGGGGTTATTAGGCGATTTTTGCAGGTTTTGAAAGGCTAAATTGTTAATACTAGGCATCGAATCGTCGTGTGACGAAACTGGATTGGCTCTATATGATACCCAAAGAGGCGGCTTACTCGCCCAGCGCATTCACTCGCAAATTGATATGCACAAAGCCTATGGCGGTGTTGTGCCCGAACTTGCATCGCGTGACCATATCCGCCGTTTAGTGCCACTTACGCGCGAGGTTTTAGCCGAAGCAGGGCGTACGCAGTCTGATATTAAACTAATCGCCTATACCGAAGGCCCAGGGTTAGGTGGTGCCTTGTTAGTAGGCGCTAGTTTTGCTGCTGGCTTAGCATTGGCAATAGATTGCCCCACAGTAGGTATTCATCACCTTGAAGGTCATTTGCTATCGCCGTTATTGGCCGATCCACGTCCCAACTTCCCTTTTATAGCGCTTTTGGTATCGGGCGGCCATACCCAATTAATGCACGTTGAAGGCGTAGGGCGCTACAATTTACTCGGTGAAACCCTAGATGACGCCTGCGGTGAAGCCTTCGATAAAACCGCAACTTTGTTAGGCTTAAGCTATCCCGGTGGTCCCGCATTGAGTTTACTCGCGGAAAAAGGCCGTGCCGATCGCTTCACCCTGCCGCGCCCGCTTTTACACAGCGGCGATTTAAACTTTAGTTTTAGTGGCTTAAAAACAGCCGTTGCGACCTTAATCCAACGTGAAAAGTTAGGCATAGAAGACTTTGCCGATGTTGCCGCCAGCTTTCAGGAAGCAGTAGTGGATGTATTAGCAGCAAAATCGCTATCCGCATGTATAGCTGCAAAAGCCAACGCGCTGGTTGTAGCCGGTGGTGTAGGCGCAAACAAGCGCCTGCGAGAGCGCTTAACGCAAGCAGGAATGCTTAAGAAAGTTAGTGTTTACTATCCACCAATGGCGCTTTGCACCGATAATGGTGCAATGATTGCCTTCGCCGCCGCATTGCGGGTAGAAGCAGGGCTAGTGGCAGAAGTGCTGTCACCGGATGGCTTTAGCGTCAGACCTCGATGGCCGTTGGCGGCGGTTTGCTTGGGTTAGTGATTTTGACGCGATGGCCGCGTGGGCAGATGAAACGTTGCCCACCGTATGATTACCACGATATCGAAGATCCCTTAATAGGCCATCTCCAGCCACCTACAAAATCATCCAGCCGCTGATACCCGCTTCCAAACCAATTCCGCCAGCGCTACATCTTCTACACCAATACCTACAGATTTATATAAGGTCACGTCATTGGCACTGCGTACGTAGCCGGTTGTGCCTGCTAGTAACGCGCCTAGTTCTACTACTTTGCGGCGGTCTAGGGCTTCGGGTTTTGCAAGCATGAAATCGCCGGTTTCAATGAGTGTTTGCGGTGCCCATTCCACCGCGATGCAGGCTGATCTGGCTAATAGTTTGTCGTCTACTTCGCGGGTGTCTGGTTTGCTTGATCCTATTGCCGCCACGAAGGTGCCGGGGCTGACGGCATCACCGTCGAATAGCGCTGTTTTTGATCTCGTGACGGTGATGATGATGTCAGCGTCGGCAATGGCTTGCTCGGCTGTCATGGCTGCGGCTGAAACTTTAAAGGTGTCTTGCAACCAAGTGCAAAACGCGGATGCATCGCCCATCGGTTCCACCACGTTTACTTTTTTAATGGGCATAGTGGTTAAAAAAGCTTGGCAATGCGCACGCGCTTGAATGCCGGTGCCGAATAAAGCAAGTGTCGAGGGTGATGATGTGGCTAGCGCACCTGCCGCTATGCGGGTAACGGAAGCGGTGCGAAATTCGGTTAAGGCATTACCTTCCATGACGCATAGTAAGCGACCATCTTCGAATGCAAATAACGGAATCACAAAATTAAATTTGCCATCGACCGTCGGGTAAATTTTAGCTCCCATCACCCCTGCACCTGGCAGCACAGCGCCCATTGCGCTAATGGTGCGCCCACCAGCATTGGCGCGATTGCGTGAGAGGTTTGCGCCGTTACCTGCACCAAAGGCACGAAAGGCGGAATCCATCGCGGCAATGGCGTCGTTCATGGTCATGTGTTGGCGTACTTGAGCATCGGTAATAAATTGCATGATTTGTCCTTATTAAATTGCGGAAAATGGCTTAAGATTTATGGGCAAGGGTGAATCTGATTTTGTTCCTAAAATATTGTTCACGACAATCTGCGCGGAGCCACATGACAACGTGAATCCGAGTGCGCCTTGGCCTACATTCAAGTGTAAATTGCTTGGCCCCCATTTATGGCGACCCAGTATGGGTAGCGCTGTTGGCGTCACAGGTCTAAACCCCGTCCAAGGGTTAGGCTCAGAATAGTCGCCGCACTCACCAAATAGGGCGCGGGTGGTCGCAATAAGCGACGTGATTCGATCTGGCGGAATGGTCGCATCGCCGCCTACAAGCTCTGCCATACCAGCCACACGTAGGCGATTACCCAGCCGTGCAAATACTACTTTGCGCGCTGAATCAGTGATGCTAACTTGCGGTGCGCCATGATAATTATCGGTGTTAATGCTGATGCTATAACCTTTAAGTGGGTACACCGGTAAATTGGCTACAAGCCCTAAACTACGGGCGATTGCTGGTGATTGATAGCCACAAGCTAGTACCACTGCATCGGTCTTAATTTCGCCGTGCTTGTCGGTTTTAACGGCCACAATAGCGCCTCTTTCAACGCGGGCACCGGTGGCTTCAGTATGCATTAGAAATTTCACCCCGCGTGCTTTTAAAATTGCTTCTAGCGCCAAGCAGGTTTTTAAACAATCAGCGGCGCATTCGCTTGGGGTATAGATTGCACCAACGATGGATTTTGAATATTGCTGCAATGCGGGCTCAAGTTCTGCACAATGTTTAGGGCTAACTGCTTCTTGCTCTGAGCCTAAGGTTTTTTGATATTCAAGCTGTTGTTTGGCGCTGGCAAAACCTGCTGCGGTATTGAATAAAACTAATTTAGCTGATGCTGCAAAATCACAATCAAATTTTTCTTTGGCTAATAGGGAATCAAAACCGGCGCGGCTCAACGCGGCAAGTTCCAACAGTGCCACGGTATTGGCACGAGACGTTGCAGCATTGCATGCAGCCATAAACTGTAAACCCCAACGCCATTGCGCCGGATCAAGTTGTGGTTGAAATTTTAAAGGTGAATCTTTTGCGAATAGTAACTTGGGTAGCTGTGCCCAAATGGAAGGGTCGGCAAGTGGTTGCACATAGGAATAACTTAGCTGTGCGCCATTGCCGCCACTCGCTCCTGAGCCCGCTGTCGCACGATCAATCACGGTGACGTGCACGCCTTGCTGTTGCAAATAATACGCCGTGGTTAACCCAATAATGCCCGCACCTAAAATACAAACTTGCATAACAGCTCCAACGGTTAAAAATAGACAATGCCGCTATATTAGCGACAAAAAGCAGCGCGACAAAATTAGCGCCAAATTGCTGAGATTTTGATGTTAAGATATTTTGGAAATTCTAAAGAGCGGCGATGCAATGAAAAAATCAAAGAAACCCATAAACGCCCATACTTCAACGTCAGCGCAAGCGCTTGCGCGGGAAGGTGCGTTGCAGTTATCAAAGCTAGGTGGGACGCACCCCGAAATTCAGACCGTGCCAAGGCGGAGATCGGTTGGTGCCTTATTGGTTTCTGTCGATGCATCTAAATAATGTACGTATCTAAGACCTGCATCCTCGCTATAACCTTTTTCAGCTAACTAATAATTCTTATGCAAATTCTCGGCATTCCCCTCGATTTTTTTCTCTTTGGCGCAACCCTTTTAGGGGTCGCATTGTTCCACCATCACACCTTAAAAGTAGCGCTGTGCGGTTTAGTGGGTATCACGGTGTACAAGCTATTTTTCTCTGATTTTTCGGGAACGCCAGGCCTAGCGGGATTGGTGGCATTGCTGGGGCACGAGTGGGTAACGATAGCCAATTTGCTAGGGCTGCTGTTAGGCTTCGCGCTATTGGCCGACCATTTTGAAAAGAGTGAAATTCCTGCCATTTTGCCCAACTACTTACCCGACGATTGGAAGGGCGGGTTTGTCATGTTGGTGTTGGTGTTTTTTATCTCCGCGTTTTTAGACAATATTGCCGCTGCCATGATCGGCGGCACTATGGCGGCCGTGCTGTATCAACGCAAAGTGCATATTGGCTTTTTAGCCGCAATTGTTGCTGCTAGCAATGCAGGGGGGGCGGGCAGTGTGGTGGGGGATACCACCACCACCATGATGTGGATTGATGGTGTGGCACCCATGGAAGTATTCGAAGCTTATGTGGGCAGCTTTACAGCGCTACTCATTTTTGGCGTAATTGCAGCCCGCCAACAGCATAGCTACCAGCCTATTTGTAAAGACGCGCCCGTAGGCACCCATATTCATTGGGCTAGGCTTGGCATTGTTGCCATCATTTTACTGAGCGCGGTGGGCGCTAACGTGTACTTTAACTTAGCGCATCCAGCCGTATTGGATCATTTTCCGGTGATTGGTGCGGCAGTTTGGGCGGCTATTTTAATCACCACACCGTGGCGCACGCCGACATGGAGTTTGCTGCCTAGTGCATTCAAGGGTAGTGTATTTTTGTTATCGCTGGTCATGTGTGCAGCGATGATGCCGGTGCAGCATTTGCCCACCGCTTCATGGCCTAGTGCGTTGGGCTTAGGGTTTTTAAGCGCCGTATTCGATAATATTCCCCTCACCGCATTGGCGTTAAAACAAGGCGGTTACGATTGGGGCTTTTTGGCCTATGCGGTGGGTTTTGGCGGTAGCATGATTTGGTTTGGCTCATCAGCAGGTGTCGCGTTAAGCAATATGTACCCTGAAGCTAAATCAGTCGGCGCGTGGCTCAAAGGTGGATGGCATGTAGCCCTCGCCTACGTGGTGGGCTTTTTTGTCTTGCTCGCGGTCATGGGCTGGGAACCGCAAGCCAAGCGTTCTAAAGCAGCAGCAGCCAAGCCCGTTGTTGGCGCTACCGCCGCCACTGCTTCTGCTACCATAGCAATGCCTATAAACGCCCCAAAATGAGGTATCTATAAGCACTTTAATAACTGCATTTTGAAAGCGTAACGATGAAAATTTTCTACAGCTTGATCCTCTTGTCAAATTTAGCATTTGCCAACGATGTCGCTATTTTGCGTTGTCGCGATATTGCACAAGCAGCACCGCGGTTGGCATGCTACGACGCGATGGAAGTAGCGCCAAAAGTTGGCGCGCCTCCTAGTAAGGTAGCAGCTGCTTCAGTTGCAGCTGCAGTCGCAAAACCAGTTGCAACTGCGGCTGTAGCAGTTGCAAAAACTGAAGTCGAAAAATTTGGGCTGGTAGATAAAGCCGCAAAAAAAGATGAGCTAGACGTAATTGAAAGCAGTATTGCTGGCAGCTTTGAAGGTTGGGAAGCAACCACATTATTTCGCTTAACGAACGGACAAGTTTGGCGAGTCGCCGATGATAGCGCTAGACCGCACTATGTAGAAAACCCAAAAATCAGAATTACGCGCGGTGCATTTGGCGCGTTCTATATGGAAATTCAAGGCACTAAAATTGCCCCGCGCGTTAAACGCGTGCAGTAACTTTCAAGAATTGAAAGCGCTTTAATTTAGGGGATTTACAGCAACTTTCTTGCTACTAAGGCCGCCATTTTAAAAGCTTGTTTTCGGCAAACGTCACCGCAAAATCTAGCACTAGCGCACATACTGTAAGCACTAATATGCCTGCAAAAACAGTGTTGATATCAAAGGCACCTTCTGCCTGATGAATCAAATAACCAACGCCTTTAGCGCTGCCTAAATATTCCCCAACTACTGCGCCCACAAACGCCATCCCTACGCTAGTGTGTAGGCTTGAAAACACCCATGATGTCGCGGAAGGCAAGTAAACATGGCGCAGCAATTGCGCTTTCGTGGCACCCAACATGCGTACATTGTTGAGGATCACGGGTGACACTTCCTTCACGCCTTGGTACACATTAAAAAATACAATAAAGAACACCAAGGTTACCCCGAGTGCAACTTTCGACCAAATCCCTAGGCCAAACCACACCATGAAAATAGGTGCCAAAATCACACGCGGCATTGCATTTGCGGCTTTGATATAAGGATCAAGAATTAGCGATGCGAGCGGCACCAAACCTAACCACAAGCCTATCGCCAAACCTAGTAAGGTGCCGATAATGAAAGCCAATGCCGTCTCTTGTAAAGTCACCCAAAGATGCGGATAAATTTCGCCCGATTTAAACCATGCAAAAATTGCTTGAAATATTTTTAACGGCTCACCAAAGAAAAACGCAGCCCGATTTTCATTATCGAAAAAAATTGGCGGAATAAGTCCCGGCGTCGTGCAAATATGCCATAGGCTGAAGATGCCCAATAGTAGCGCGGCTTGGATGAGGTATAGATAAGGGCGTTTCATATTAAATGGGCTTTGAGAACTATCTGCTCTGTGATATTTTGGCGCGTTTAACGTAATCTTGATACGCAGGAAGAGCGATCGCC
Source organism: Betaproteobacteria bacterium (assembly GCA_031376425.1). GTDB lineage: Bacteria > Pseudomonadota > Gammaproteobacteria > Burkholderiales > Usitatibacteraceae > JANMDR01. Next base: position 35,072 of record JANMDR010000195.1, on the reverse strand, counting down.
GCGACGATACCCAACACGAATACGGCAGGCAAAATGCACGCTAGAATAATAGAAAGCGCGGTATTCGGTGGCGTCTTATTGCCGTATTTGTTAGCCCCGTCGGTGCCAGGTATAAACCAGAAGATGAGACCTACCAAAGGGATGAAAGCTAACAACGCCAGCCAGCCAGAGGTGTTAAAGTCATGACAGCGCTGTATCGTAAGCATTACCTGCATCACCACTACGACGACGTAAGCTAAACCTAGACCAATGCCGAATGTCACTGTGCTGAGGAGGGCGCCCACCATCATAATCAGGATGGATATTCCAATTGAATAGCCTATATAACGAACGCGACCTATGCGACCTGCTATAGTAAATACCTTTACTTCTTGAGGTTCATCATTCGCTTGCGATGGTGCGATGGTATTAGTTTTTGGTGCTGAGTACGGGTTATTAATTTCGGTATTCATGGTTTTTCCCTATGTTTTTACTTTTAAAATTACATCTCATTGCGCCAACTTATTCCTAGTCTGCGCATAGCCTTTCAATACTTCTTCCTTCATTGCCGCCCATATCATAGCGTGCAACTCTAAAAACCGTGGTGTCATGCGAATCTCGGCCACATCCCTTGGTCTGGGTAGGTCAATAATAAACTCACCAATAGGATGCGTTGCCGGCCCGGCAGATAGCACCACTACACGGTCGGACATGGAAATGGCTTCTTCTAAATCATGCGTAATAAACACGACCGATTTTTTATCGGCTTCCCAAAGCGCTAGCAATTCGTTTTCCATCAACTGGCGAGTTTGTACATCGAGCGCGGAAAATGGTTCGTCCATGAGCAAAATTTTCGGATCTAAAATTAGCATTTGTGCCAGCGCACAGCGTTTGCGCATGCCACCTGAAAGCTGATGCGGATAACGATCACCAAAGCCTTCCAGTCCTACTCTGGCAAGCCAAGCAAGGGCTTTTGTGCGTGCCTCAGTTTTGGCAACGCCGCGAAATTCTAAGCCCGCCGCTACATTATCGCAGGCGCTACGCCACGGCATAAGGGATTCGGCCTGAAACATGTAGCCTGCGTGCTTATTTATTCCGCTCAAACTTTCACCAAATACCGTCACTTGCCCGCTGGTTTGTTTGAGCAAACCAGCGGCTACATTGAGCAAAGTAGATTTGCCGCAGCCAGTTGGCCCAACGATAGACACAAATTCACCTGCCGCCACCACTAAGGTTGCATTGTGGGCGGCCGTGTAGGCCACGCTATCTTTATGGTTGGGATTAGCCGCAAAAGTGACATCGATATTTTGCAGATTGAGGGCGGCTATTGCAGAAACAGTCATCACGGCAACTCGCGGTTATTTATATTTAACAGCGGCTTTGGTGGCAAAACTATTATCAAAGGTAGCGCTTAAGTTTATTGTTGAGCCCGCTGCAATTACGGATGGCTCAAACTGTTTCAATACGTTATACACATTAGTGGCAGCTTTCATATTCATTTGACCGTCGCGTGAATAGCCTGCCATGTTCTTTACTAGAGCGGCCTTGTACAGCGCCGCATTGCCGCCTAAATAGCTTTCTGGTACCACGGCAATTACTTGCTCTGGCGTGGCTTTGGCTAGCCAGCGTAGCGCACGCACCATGGCATTGGTTACCGCTTGGGTGGTGTTGGGGTTTTTCTTGATGAAGTCTTCGTTCATGTACACACAAGATGCTAAATAATCGCCGCCGTAGAATTCTTGCATACCCTTTTCGGTGCGCGAATCGGCCACAGCAACATATTTGCCCCCCGCTTCTAATTGGCTAATCACAGGGTCAAGATTAGACATCGCATCAAGCTCGCCCTTTTCCATCGCCGCCACTGCACCTGCGGTAGCGCCAACGCCAACGAAGGAAACGTCCGATGGTTTTAAGCCATCCTTGGCGAGCAAATTATTAACGAACATATTGGTAGATGAGCCAGGTGCAGTTACGCCGATTTTTAAGCCTTTTAAATCTTTGGCTGATTTATAGTTTGCGGCTTTATCTTTCGGCATGATAAGCACAATAGACGAATAGCTAGCTTGCAATACCACCGCGCGGATAGGTTGCTTTTTTGCCTGCATATTGATCGTGTGCTCAAACGCGCCAGAAACCGCATCGGCACTGCCACCTACGAGCGCTTGTAGTGCTTTTGCACCGCCGGCAAAGTCTGGTACGTCTACTTCTAAGCCTTCATCTTTAAAATAACCTTGGCGCTCCGCGATGGTTAAAGGCAAATAATAAAATAAGCTTTTGCCGCCGACGGCAATGGTGATTTTCTTTTTTTCTAATGCTTGCGCGCTGGCTGAAAGGCTCAGTAGTAGGCTGAATATTGATGTAAATAAGGCAGCGACAAGTATTTTTGGTTGTAAAAATTTAAGCATGATTTCCTCCGAAAATATTAATAATTTTTTTGTTTGGTTTTTTTGACTGGTTTGTTGTAAAAAGCGTTTTTGTACAAAGCACTTTTGTATAAAGCAAAACTACCGTCAATTGTAGCGCACGGCAGCTGGTGGTCGACACATTCCCCACAATTGCAAGTTTGTGCGGTGCGCAAGTTGTATAGCCATCGATGTGGGAGCAGAAATAACTGCAAGTACCGGCACCTTGAGCCGCGCGCATTTGCGCACCAGCTCAACGCTGGCGCGGCTGGACATCACCACAAAACCGGAAGGTGCTTGGCCCTGCAAGCTCAATGCGCCGAGCAGCTTATCCAGCGCGTTATGGCGGCCTACATCTTCCAATACCGCCACTAAATTGCCCTCGGGCGTTGCCCAAGCGGCAGCATGCAGCGAGCCGGTAACGCAGTTATGCAACTGATACGCTGGTAAGGCAGCTACTGCTTTTAAAATGATCTCCACATCTAAATCTTCCACCCATGCGGCAGGGGAAACAATAGCTGCATCAAAAGCAAGTGCCTCCAAGCTTTCAACGCCGCATAAGCCGCAACCCGTAGCACCTGCCAAATTACGGCGTTTAGTTTTAAGCCGGTCAAAGCAGCGCGGCGAAATTTCAATTTTAACTTCGCAGCCTGCCGCCGTCATCGGCAATACTTCCGCGCCGCGCCAATCAGCGGCACTGTCAATAATACCCTCGCTCAACGCAAAGCCGCGCGCTAATTCCACTAAATTGCTCGGCGTTGCCATCATCACCGCATGAGAAACGCCGTTAAATACTAAGGCAATGGCTTGTTCGTTGGAGACGAAATCTTGCTCTGCTCTATGTTGAACATCGCCTAATTGAAAGCGTTTAACAGGTGACAGCGATATTGTCGCAGCCATATTTTGTGCGGCTTCACGGCCTTTCTCGGTGAGAGTCGTTGTGGGGCGGTTGGTGTCGGCAAGATTTAGTGTTACCCATGCAGCACCAGTTTGGCCAGCAATGCAGGTGTCACTCATCGTGTGTAGCTTACGCGTTAACAGACTGAAGCTCACATTAAAACGCTTGCACAATTGCGCCAATGTTACTGCTTCATCCGTTGAGGTTTGCTCTAAAAAATGGAGCAACAAACGCGTTAGTGTTTCGCCGCTAGCGTCTTCCTTGATTTCAAGCGGCATGGGTCGAAATGTGCTTTTTTAAAATGACGGGAATCGATTTTGAAGCGGGCGTGCCCGCGTTAATTGCCACAGAATCTAGTGGTACCAGCGGATTGGTTTCGGGATAGTAGGCGGCCAAATTTCCCCGTGGAATATCGTAGGCAACAAGCTTGAAACCGTCGGTACGGCGTTCTTCGCCATCATCCCAAACTGTAAAAATATCTATTAAATCGCCGTCTGAAAATCCCAAAGTACGGATATCTTCAATGTTTATGAAAACCACCCGGCGCTGCCCATAAACACCACGATAGCGATCATTGAAACCATAAATAGTGGTGTTGTATTGATCGTGCGATCGCGTAGTTAGCAGCGTGAATACCACGGTATCACGATATTTCTCACGGGCATGATGGCTTGGAGTATCAACAGGGATAGGGTGGGAGAAAAACGTTGCTTTGCGCTTTGGCGTCATCCACACGCGCTCACTTGCACTGTTGTGTAAACGAAAGCCGCCGGGTACTTTTAGGCGATTATTGAAGTCGTAAAAATCGGGAAACACAGCTTCAATTTTATCGCGAATAAGATCGTAATCTTCTATTAAAGTTAGCCAAGGGGTATGGCTGCGCCCCTTTAACACCACAGCAGCAAGCTGCGCGATAATCGCCGGTTCGGAACGTAAATGGTCAGAGGCTGGCGGATTGATGCCCTTTGAAATATGCACCATACTCATCGAATCTTCAACCGTGACGCCCTGCATACCGCTTGCCTGTAAATCAAATTCAGTACGCCCTAAGCAGGGCAAAATAAGTGCGGCCTTGCCGTGGATGATATGGCTGCGGTTAAGCTTAGTGGCGATATGTACGGTGAGATCGCAGCGCCTAAGCGCCTTCCAGGTTTGTATTGTGTCAGGCGTGGCAGCTGCAAAATTGCCACCCAAGGCAAAAAATACTTTTCCCCGACCATCGAGCATGGCGCGAATCGACTCTACCGTATCCCAACCATTCGCACGCGGTGGATCAAATCCAAATACATCGCGCAGGCTGTCTAAGAGCGCTGCAGGAGGGCTTTCCCAAATCCCCATAGTGCGGTCGCCCTGTACATTGCTATGGCCGCGCACGGGGCAAACACCGGCTCCGGCGCGACCAATATTGCCGCGCAGTAGCAACAGATTTGTCATCATCTGTATAGTTGCAACCGAATGCCTATGTTGGGTAATGCCCATGCCCCAACAAAAAATAACGTTCTTAGCAGCGCAATATACATCGGCTGCTGCGCGAATATCAGCTTCTGCCAATCCGGATTCCTGCACAATCAGCGCCCACGATTCCGCGCCAACATCAGCGCGAAGCGCGGCTAAACTCAAGGTATGTTCCGCAATGAACGCTAAATCTAGCAATTGCTCTCCTGCTGTTTCGCGTTCGAGCAAGTGCTTTATCATGCCTTTTGCCAGCGCTAAATCTCCGCCAATTTTTAACTGAAAATAATGCGTACTAATTGGCGATGAGCCATTTACTGCCATTTCCAGCTTGTTTTTAGGGTCGGTAAATCGCACCAAGCCGCGCTCTCGCAGAGGGTTAAAGCTAACAATTTTCGCACCGCGCTTGTGCGCGGCACGTAGCTCGCCCAACATCCGAGGATGATTGGTGCCAGGGTTTTGGCCGAATACAAAAATTGCATCGGCAAGCGTGAAATCATCTAGCGTGACTGTGCCCTTACCAACGCCAATTTGTGGGCGCAGCGCGCTGCCACTAGGCTCATGGCACATATTAGAACAATCAGGAAAATTATTGGTGCCGAATTCGCGCACGAATAATTGGTATAAAAATGCAGCCTCATTACTGGTGCGTCCCGAGGTATAAAAAATGGCCTCGTTAGGATTACGCAAGCCGTTAAGGTGCTGAGCGATCAGCGCAAACGCTGCATCCCAAGTAATTGGCGTGTATTTGTCGCTAACGGTGTTATAGATCATGGGATGGGTTAAACGCCCTTGATCTTCAAGATAAAAATCACTTTGCGCAGCTAATTCGGTCACCGTGTGCTGGGCAAAAAAATCAGGTGTGGTGCGTCGTGCCGTGGCTTCAGCCGCAACCGCTTTTACCCCATTTTCACAGAACTCAAACGAGGATGCATGGTTGCGATCAGGCCATGCACAGCCGGGGCAATCAAAACCATCAGGCTGATTAGCCGATAGTAAAGTGCGGGTGCCTTTAACGGCAATGTCGTGTTTTAGCAGTGTATCGGCGACGCTACGCAAGGCACCCCAGCCGCCCGCAGCGCCATCGTATAATTCGATTTTTTGCTTGCTCATAGCTAATTTGCATCCGCAATGCGTTAAACCGTAATTATGCCCTGCTTAAAACAGTTAGCGCGATGATGTATCAACGGGTGTGCTCTATTGTCTAGTGCCTAATGCCTTATAAAACTGTATTAATTCGGCTTCGGGTAAGGCTTTGGCGCAATAAAATCCTTGAAACTCATTACAGCCCTCGGCTCGCAGTAAATCAAGTTGTTCAAGGCGTTCCACACCTTCAGCCACTACATTCATGCGCAGGCTGTGCGCCATGGCGATTACGGCACGGGTAATAGCAACGTCATCGCAGTTATGCGGTAAATCACGCACGAAAGACTGGTCTACTTTTAAGGTGTGTACTGGAAACTGCTTCAGGTAGGCAAGGGAAGAATAACCGGTACCAAAATCGTCAATAGCAAGTTTGAATCCCAGCGCACCTAGGTCTGCCAGCACTTCCGCAGCGCGTAATGGATTTTGCATAAGCACGCTTTCGGTGATTTCAAGCTCAACCATTTTAGTGTTGACTTTTGATGCCTTCAAAATTTGTGCACAGTCCTCAACAAAGCCCGGTTGTAGTAATTGGATTGATGATAAATTAACGGACATCGTCATCGATGGTAATCCTGCTAGCTCCCATTTCTTTAATTTTTCAAGCGCCGTTCTGAGTACCCAGCGACCAATTGCAATGATGTGGCCACGTTCTTCTGCAAACCCGATAAAACTATTAGGATAGAGTAGTCCCAAACGTGGGTGTTGCCAGCGAATTAAGGCTTCTACGCCAACAGCTGTGTTGGTGTTGATGTCCATTTTTGGCTGAAAATAAAGTACAAATTCTTCCCGCGCAATCGCCTGGCGCAGGTCTGCATCAAGTGTAAATTTTTCAATGGCGATTTCGCTTAATTGCGCGCTAAACATACGGACTTGGGCGCGTCCTGCGCTTTTTGCCGCATACATTGCGATGTCTGCGTTAGAAATTAAGGCTTCGGCGGTTTCGCCGTGTTCCGGACAAATGGCGATACCGATACTTGCCGATAAGGCCACGTCGTGCCCATCTAAGCGCATTTTTGGGCTTAAGCTCGCAAGTAATTTTTCAGCAATGGTACGGGCTTGTTCGGTGTTGTCTAGGTTTTCAAGTAGCAGTACGAATTCGTCACCACCCAAACGCCCTAAGGTGTCGTGCTCGGTAACATGGAAAGATAAACGCCGGGTAATTTCACGGAGCACGCTGTCACCAAGAGGGTGGCCGAGTGAATCATTGATTTGTTTAAAATGATCCAGATCGATAAACAACACAGCGGCATGGCGCTGGATACTTTTTGATCGAACGACAGCTTTTTTTAATTTATCGTCAAGAGCAACGCGATTGGCTAGCCCAGTTAGTGAATCAATATGAGCCATGCTTTGAATTTTTGTGAGTGCGGTTCTTAATGCCGTATTTGATTTAGCCATATGCATGCGCATCTCGCTAATGCGCCCGCCTATGAGCGCGAAGGCAGGCAATATCATGGCTAAGGTAAGCCATTGATACCATTCTAGATACACGTTTACGGTCTTAGGTTTGTATTGCATCAGCAAATTAATAACCAGTGCATAACTTGCCAGCATCAACAAGGTATTGAAAACAAATTCACGCGTGTTGAATTTAAAAACGCCAAAAAGCAACGCGACAAAGCACATAAATAGTGGCAAGCTGCGGTCGTGATTGAAGCTGTAAGCCAAAAACATAGAATAGGCAATCGCTACGATGGTTTGAAAGCTCACAAGGGCTGGGTCAGCAAAGCGCCCGTTGCGATTGGTAACAAACACCATGGCAAGCGTTACATTGAAAATAACCGCGAAGCTCGCGGCAATGAGAGCTGGCTGCGCATCGATAAGATCAATGGCGTAGGCGATACCTACTAGCGGCAATGAAATTGCATAGATACACGCTACGATCAAAAAGTGCTGTAGGTAATTGGGTTTGTCGCCGTTAGCGATTACGCGTGAAAATTCGCTATACATTGTTTATTTTTGTTCCTGCAAATTGAGTGTAAGCAGTAGCATACCCTGAGTCGGGCAATTATTGGATTATATTGACAATCATTGTCTTTACGTGTTTTTGAGATTTCCAGTAAAAAAGCTGGAGACTACCTATTTTAGGCTGTTTTCAGCCTATTGCGGCAAATCTACTGCAGCGCCGCCACGTATTGAGGCGCTATGCCATACCGGCGCGGATTTTACTGGGTCAAAGCGGCATCTGCTACAACTGTGGCTGGTGCTGCGAGAGTGATGGTTTTAGCAATGGTACTGATGCTCTGTTCGCTTTGTATGCCATGAACGGCATGCACAACTACCGGCTCGGTACGCCCTTTCACCTTATGCTCGCCCAATGCGGTGGTGATTATTTCTGGGTGCTCGCGTAATCCAACATAGGTGGCGTGGTTAATCAATATATGTTGACCCACATCTTTAGTCATGGCCTCAAGCCGTGCCGCCACGTTTACCGCATCACCGATAACGGTATAAATACAGCGTTCCAACGCACCAATTTGCCCTGCCACGACATTGCCGGTACTGACGCCAATGCCGTTTTCAAGGGGAAATTCACCCATGTAGGCGCGCCGTTGATTCAGTGCATCTAGTCGCTCGCGCATGGCTAATGCCGCCATGACGGCGCGATATTCAGTTTCCGGCGCACTCACAGGCGCACCAAAAATGACGACGATGGCATCGCCAATAAAGTTGTTAACGTAGCCACCCCAAGGCTTCACGGCTTCAGTCATTTCGGTTAAATATTCATTTAAAAACGCCACGATATCGGGTGCGCTCATGCGCTCTGAAATGGTTGAAAACCCCCGAATATCGGAGAACAACGCAGCCACCCGAATTTGTTCCCCCCCTAGTTTTAGGTCGCCTGATAACAATTTATCGCGAACATCGGGTGACACTAAAGCACCGAAAATCCCGCGCTCCCGTTCGCGTTCAACAACGGATCTGCTCATGGAATTAAAGGTATCAGCCAGTTGCCCCATTTCGTCGCGCGAATATACCTTTGCGTGGGCGTTGGCGTGATCGCCACGGCTTAATGCCCGTGCTGCTTTTATGAGTGAGTTAAGTGGCTGCACTAAGAGCCGCGCAAACAATAATCCCAAAAGCGTGAATACAGCGCCCACCACTCCAACGGTGATAATCACTTTTTTAAACTGCGCTTGAATCGGCGCGGTGAAATATGATTCAGTCGAACTGGCAATTACCGTCCAATCATTAATGCCCACCGGCGCATAGCCGGCAATTTCAGCCTCGCGACTTAGCGCGGACACATAGCGCACGTGACCAGCGGCCTTGGCTTTCGTAGCCGCTGTTCCAAGCTCGTCTAAGTCTAAGCTATCAATTTTTGGCAGGCCAAAGCGCTTATCGGCAGCAATCGCTGCTTGGCTTGCTTCAGATAATTTATTTAGGCTTTTATAGCGTAATGCAGGGTCGGGGTGATAGATCACCACGCCATCGCCATCAATTACAAAACCAACACGCTCTTTGGTAGGCCGCTCATCCTCCACAATAGCCGCGATCGATTTTTGCGTTACCCTTACCATGACAATGCCCAAAATTAGGCCTTCTCGGTTCGTAATCGGGTTAGAAATATTGACCCCAGATTTACCCTGCGCCGCACCGACTACCATGCCAGTCATAGATGGACGGCCTTGCACGGAATTAGCAAAGTATTCGCGAAATTTAAAATTCTTTCCCAGCGCTGAGGGCTCGGTAGAAACTACCGCGGTGCCTTCCTTGTCCATGATGATCACTAAATCAACATCGGGGTTTGTAGACACATAGTGCTGCATACGGGCGAGTGCTGATGTGTACGCAACTGGTTTTTTTTGCTCAAGAGCAGTCGCTAGTATGGGCTCAGCAGCAATATAGGCCACGGTGCGGCGCGTATCCGTTAAAATTTGGCCAATGCGTCCGGCAATATTGTCCGCAATTTGTCGCTGACTGCGCAATTCAATATCGCGCAAAGCGTCCAAGCTATTGCTGGTATTGTAGTATGCGGTGAGCAACATCGGCGTTAACGAAACCGCAAGAATTACGGCGATCACTTTGGTTGAAATTGCCCATGCTGCGGGGTTCAGCGAAAATGCCGGGCGAGGTGCTATGGCCATTGTTGTTTTCTCTACGAGGGTGACATGATTGTAAAGAAGGTAGCACACGAAGGCGTTTTGTGCGAGCATTTGCAACGCTTGTTAACTGCCGCAGCCCTTCATGATTCAGTGCGTTTACGGGTTTCTTGGCTCGCTGTGTTGAGCGTAGTTGTTCTGCTGCTCAGCAGCTGCGCGGGCGGTATTGCTGAATATAATGGTGCCGATGCACCACAATATGTACCGTTCCTCCCCGAAAAGCGTCCACGCGTAGCGCTGGTGTTAGGTGCCGGTGGGCCGCGTGGCTTCGCACACGTAGGCGTGCTAAAAGTATTAGAAGCCAATGGGATTGAGGCGGATTTGGTTGTGGGTGCCAGTGTGGGTTCTATCATTGGCGCGCTTTATGCAAACGGTGTAAAAGCTGCGGACATCGAAAAAATTGCCCTAGACATTGATCCGCTGCGATTTATCAGCGTTTCTACTTCAGGCTTAGTTGGCAATGGTGGCGCACTTGAGCGATATATAGCCGAGCAGACAGGTGCAAAGCCAATTGATGGTTTTCCACGTAAATTAGCCATTGTCGCGGCGCGCCGCGATAACAATGCCTTGGCGGTATTTACCAAAGGCAATACTGCTGCTGCTATACGTGCGTCCAGCGCATCGCCAGATCGCTTTGCTCCAGTGCGCATTCGTGGTGTTGAATATCATGATGGCGATGAAGCACAACCGGTGCCAAGCCGCATTGCGCGTGACTTAGGTGCTGAAGTAGTGATTGCGATAGATGTTTCAGCCTATCTTGAACGCACGCCACCGCAAGTACCCGAGGAGTGGAAGACTCGTGACAAACGACGCACTACGCTCATCGCTACCGAGCGTGCGCTAGCCGACGTGTTTATTCACCCCGACCTAGATTATTACGCCAGTATTAGCCACGCGTATCGTTTGAAATGTATTGCACGCGGTGAGGCCGCAGCAACCGCAGCACTGCCGCAAATTCGGGAGGCCTTGAAGAAAATGGATAAAAAGCGCTGAATTCGTCGAGGGAATTTTAGTGTAGAAAATTACTGAGCAATAACTGCGAATGCCTATTATCAATTTTAAATCGTTGAAAGGCACTAAAACAAGATTGTTTCTGGCATCGTATTTTTTGTAATTGTTTAGTTTTACGGCCATTGGTTGATTGCCCGCGCTTTGTGTGAAAATATTGGCGTTGTCTTTCCTAATGATTGAGATCGCCATGCGCTTGCCTTACCTTCACCGAGTCGCGTTTTTACTTTTTTTTGCTGGTTCAGTAACGCCTGCTTTTGCTGATGCGCAGGTGTCTGCAGCTGATACTGCATCGCCTAAAGCCGTTTCGGCAATCATAAAAAAACGTCCTATCGATCATAACGATTTTGATGCATGGCGCACTATTGCCACCCCAGTGTTATCGCGTGATGGCAAATGGTTAGCTTATTCTGTGCAGCCACAGGATGGCGATGGTGAGCTGATTTTGCGTGAACTAGCGACTGGTAAAGAGCGGCGCGAAGTGGTGGGCATATTGCCCCCGCCGGTGACAACCCCAAATGAAGAAAACCCCGATGCGCCACCAGTGCCGCTTGCTATTCGCGTGGCCTTTAGTAGTGATAGCCAGTTTTTAGTAGCCAGTACCTATGCATCAAAGGCGGATACGGTGGCAGCGCGCAAGGCGCGTAAAAAGGCCGCAGACATGCCTAAAGGCGGGCTGTTGATTTTAAAACTTGATAACACTACGCCAGTAGAGACCTTACGTATTAGTGACGTAAAGAGCTTCCAGCTGCCGCTGCGGGGCGGTGCGTGGGTGGCTTATTTGAAGGAGGCTAAAGCAGTTATAGCTAAAACAGGAACCGATGCTCCTCCTAGCGAAGAAAAACCAGTAGCCCCTGATACCGACGAGTTTGACCAAGCGCGCCCCCCCCGACCTAGTGCGGCGGCAAGTGCGCGCGCGGCCACGACGCCTGCCGATGCTGATGCACCTAAAAAAGAGTATGGGTCAGAATTAGTTTTGCGCAACCTTAATACAAGTGTGGAACGTCAGTTTGCAGACGTATTGGAATCAGCCTTTGCCCGCGATGGACGCAGTTTGCTATTTAATGTATCGTCAAAAGCCGAATCCGATAACGGCATGTATGTGGTCACACCGCAAGATGTGACACCTGCCGTGCCCTTGCTGGTTGGCAAAGGAAAATATACTAAATTCGCGTGGAATCGTGAGCAATCTCAGGCCGTGTTTTTGAGCGATCGTGATGATGTGATGGCAGACGTAAAAGATCGGGTAGCGCAGTTTAATGTATATCATTGGCTACGTGGTTCATCAGCGGCAAATATGCTGATATCTCCCGTATTTAAAGGCTTTCCGGTTGGTTATGTTGTTAGTGATAAAGGTAATCTGGTATTTAGCCGCGATGGCAAAAAGCTATTGGTATCTGCTGCATTACCGTCAAAATTGCCGCGCAAGCCAGCGGATTTGCCGACGGAAGATAAGAAAGTGAATGCTGATTTATGGCGCTGGAATGATGATGTGGTGCAGCCTATGCAAAAGGTGCGTGCTACCCAAGAAAAGAACCGGAGTTATCGCGGTGTTTTTGATTTCGCGACCACTACTTACACGCAATTGGCGGACGAAACCTTACGCAATGTTGTCTTAAGCGATGACGGTCAAGCAGCACTGGGTATGGATGATCGCGCCTATCGTAAACTAGTTGATTATGATGGTTTTTATAATGATATTTATGTCGTAAGTTCGGTGACGGGTGCGCGTAAATTGGCGCTGAAAAAAACGCGAGTAGCCGCTAATATCACGCAGAATCAGTGGGCACCTAACGGGGCGCGATTGCTGTTCTTTGAAGATAAACACTGGCGCGTTCTGGATACCAAGGATGGTAGCGTTAAGAATTTGAGCGCCACTTTAAAAGTGGCGATGCACAACGAAGAGCATGATCTCACCACGCCAGCTAGTAGTTATGGCACGGCAGGTTGGACGTCGGATAGCCAATCTGTGTTGGTTTATGATCGTTATGATGTGTGGCAGCTTTTTTGGGATGGTCGTGTCGCACGCAATCTTACCCAAGGTGCTGGTCGCAAAGCCTCGTTGCGTTTACGTCTTCAACCAATTGAGCCAATTGAAGAAGATAATGAAGAGCGCGGCATTGATATTAAAAAGCCATTGGTATTGCGTGGCGAAAATCAAAATACGCGGGCAACCGGATTCTATAAAACTAGCTTCGATGGCAATGCGCCACTGCAACAATTGCTGGCCGGTGATAAGAGCTATCGCTATCTTGGTCGCGCCTTGGATGCGGATGTGCTGTTGGCAACTTCTTCAAAGTTTAACGAGTTTCCAGAATTGCATACGACCAATGCAAATTTTTCCAATATAGAAAAAGTGACTAATGTAGGCTCACAGATGGCTTCGTACACATGGGGTACGGGCGAACTCATGGCATTCAAGAGCGCAAAAGGTGTTCCGCTAAAAGCGGCGGTCTACAAACCGGAAAATTTTGATGCTAAAAAGAAATATCCTTTGATGGTTTACATCTACGAGCGGGTTTCGCAAGACCTGCATAATTTTGTAAACCCGGCACCGAGCAACGGTTTAAATCGTGCGCTTTATGTAAGTAATGGCTATATCGTACTGATGCCTGATATTGTCTACACCATCGGCAAGCCCGGGCAAAGTGCGATGGATGCCGTCATGCCTGCTATTGATAAGTTAGTAGCGCAAGGTTTTATTGATGAGAAGGCGATAGGCATTCAGGGGCATTCTTGGGGCGGCTATCAAATTGCTTGGATGGTCACGCAAACGAATCGGTTTCGTGCGGCTGAAGCCGGTGCGCCGGTTGGTAATATGACAAGTGCCTATTCTGGTATTCGCTGGGGTTCCGGTATGCCGCGCCAATTTCAATATGAGCAACAGCAAAGCCGCATTGGTAAAAACCTGCAGGAAGCACCTGCGTTGTACATGGAGAATTCCCCCGTGTTTCATGTGACTAAAGTAAAAACACCCTTACTTATCTTGCACAATGACGCGGATGATGCCGTACCTTGGTATCAGGGTATAGAGCTATTTTTAGCGCTGCGACGTCACAAGAAAGAAGCGTATTTATTTAACTATAACGGTCAACTCCACAACCTCCGTCGTCGCGCTGATCAAAAGGATTTCTCACTACGGATGCATCAATATTTTGATCATTTTTTAAAGGGCGCAGCAGCGCCTGATTGGATGACCAAGGGCATTAGCTATAACGATAGAGATGAGGAAAAAGAGCGGTTTGGTCAAACAGTTCATTAGTCCACTGTGCTATAAGAAATTGCTTCATCGTAAGCTGCTCCTGCGGCGGTGAATCGCATAGACGGAGTCGACAAATTTAATAACACTGTTGGACTAGTTCCCTGCAGGCACATTAAAGCTCGTAAGCGGCGCACTAAATTTTAATAACCACAAACGGCTTGGACGTTCCGTATCGCTACCGCGGGCAACACGAATCGTATTGCCCGCCAAACAGCCGATCGCAGCGCTTGGGATCATGACGCCTTCGGCATTAAAAGTGCAAGCAGTCACATCAACGCCCGCAACTTCGGCACCATTTGCGTCGATCATGACGGACTTTAAACCGAAGTCATTATCGTTGGAAAGTGCCAACGTGTTTGCATCTACTATCGTGAGTCCTTCGGCTTTTTCGGCGAGCCAACCCGTGGCATTTAAATCAAGCAAGAGTGTTTTTTTCAATGGAATTACATTGGCCCAATTTACGTTATTTACAACTGCGGCAGCCATGCTACTCTTTTCCAGATCTGATGTGGTTGGGTTAAATATTGAACTACTAATATCTGTTGCGTTGCCAAGCTCAACGAGCATCAGTTTATTAAACACCACGCCAGAAGGCCCGGCACCTTGTTCGATAACGATAAATTTACCATTGCCCAGAGCGACCATATCGCCTAACTTAGCGTTGCCCGTGCGTCCATCTAAGTATTCAGCGCCAGCGAGGGGGTAGGCGAACATACGCGTGGTCTTTTCAGTGCTTGGATCAAACTCAATCCAACGGGTAAACCGCGCAAAACGTTCAACGCGTTGACTACTATTGGTGACGCTGTAGAACGCATTACCATCGCTGAGCGGACTCTGCAAAAATGCGTGGAGCTTATCAGTTGTAGGTTCAAGTGCCATGCCCTCAATACCACGATTGGGGCGACGTTTAGCGAAGATACTGGGTAACCCTTGGTCTGGCGCAAACCGTGCTGCCACCAACCCTGTTGCTGGGTCAATTTTCAAAATAAATGGTCCATATTCGCCAGCCACCCACACCACATTGCGCTTTTTATCTACCGCAATAGCCTCTGTATCCAAACCATTTAGATTAAAAACGGCTTTGCTTGCAATATCGTATTTCATGGCATCAAATAAAGGCACCTCGGCTGAATTACCCAAAGTACCGATTGGAATGGGCAAGCCAGAGGCATTAACGCCAGTACTAACTTTTATGGCTTGGCTCGACATCATCGTAGCGCCATTTCGCCCCAAGGTAATGATGCCGATAGCGGGATTAAAACTTGGCGACGGGAAAATTTTTGCGCCGCTAGTGCCTGTGCTGTTGGGAATGGGCACATTAGGCCCATCGCCATTGGGGCCACGATCAGTTAATCCATAAAATTCCAAGTCGCCATTCGTAGCGACTCCCTTAAATGCCAAACCCGAGCCGTAAGACGGTAAAAATCCATTCGGAAATTCTCGTTTTATCGCCGCGTTGGTTCCCTCATAGGGAACGTAAAAGCCATTCATGGCTTGTACTTGATAACGAGTGATATTCACGCTTACCGCGCCGACACCGTTGGTTTGCGTGACGGTTTCAATAAACGGCACATTCAAATTTGATGCAAGCGTGTTTTCGAAATATTCTTGCGCCAAGGTACGCCGCTCATTATTTACTGTGCGCGTCCTGTACTTTGTGGGCAGCACATTTAAGACTGCGATCATAGCCGCGTTGAACGCATCTGCTGATAAATTAAAATCCAATGCACGACCAACCAATGCGGTTTTAACTTCAGGCATAATTTTTATACCGTTCGCTGGATCGCTATCGTCATCAAGCAGCTGCAACGCGAGCAAACGGTTAACAACCCGCACATCTTTCACGTTTGTTGTGGCGCTTAAGGTGAGCGGTGTGACTAACGGCGCACATGCGGCCACGCCAAACACCACAGCGCCAGCGCTAAAAGTTACGGTATCGCCCGGCTGGCAGCTAAATTCACCTTTAGCATTGGTTTGGCCGCGCACAGTTGCGCCACTTGCATAATCGATGCCCTCGACTGCGGCATCCATAAACACGCCCGTAATCGGCGGTTCCGAGGACTTATTTTTATCATTACAGGCGCTGAGCAGCGTAGCAGAGATGAGCGCAGTAACCGCCACCAAAAGCAGCCGCGCTGGAGTTTTAGGATGGGCAGTAACTGTAAGGGAATTGGTAATCATTGGGCGGTATCGCACTCTTTGAGTATGAAGACTCGCTGAGGATAAGCGCCGATAATTTCAAATTGATGACGGTGGGAACGACACACTCAAAAAACACCGATCAATTCGCAGAACCTACCATACCCAACAACTTCCGAGCATTGGGGGGCCGGCATTGATACAGCGACACTTCCTAGATTCGATCGCGACACTACGATTTTGCTTCGGAAGCGAAATTGCGCTCTCTCCCAGGTAGTTTCCCTCCTGCGGTGAATCATATAGAATGCGTCCTAATAACACTGTATGACTAGGTGGAGAAGAGCTTGGTCTCTGGTGAAACTGTGGCGGAATTTGGTTAAGAAAAAAGCCTTGCCAGAGTTACTGGCAAGGCTTTTAACATCGCAACATTTAGACAGCTTATAACTTGCGTTTTAGCTGTTTGCTGGCAACTGCCGCGAGCATTAGTGCCATAAAAATAAGCGCCCATTCTGAAAGCGTTGGCACGGAATTAGTACCGGCAAAATCGCCCCCGCTTGCGACTAATTGCCCGCGCACCGCGCCACCGGGGTGAGCAGCCGTATGGATATTGACATAGAAATTCTCTGGATTAGAGGTGATGTTACTTGCAAGCGCTAATGACATTACGCCAGAACCATTCAAGCGCGCTGCAAAATCAAATACTACCGCGCCATTCACGCCAGCGGCAGCATTATGGATGTGCGCAAGGGTAGGGGTATCCACATTGGCCGTAACAAAATTCCAAGAGATTGCACCTGTTACAGGGTCAATGACTACGCCGCCAGTTCCAGTACCATCTGGGTCACCATTGGAAACTTCATTGGCACCAGAAAGGTTTACGCTCAAGTTCACCGGTAATGCTAGGCCTGCTGCAGTCAACTGCCCGCGCACCGCACCGCCAGGATGTTCGCTAGTATGCACGTTGACGTAAAAGCCCGCTGGGTTTGCGGCAATTTGCGCTGCAAGTGCCGGTGTCATGGTGCCACTACCTACCAACTGTGCGGAAAAATCAAAAATCACGCCGCCGTTTACACCCGCAGCAGCCTGATGAATATGTGCCGCTGCAATGGGAATCAGAATATTGAATGCGGCGATATTCCAGCTTACCGCGCCGGTGGCGGTGTTGATATTGACCAAGGCGCGACCAGTGCCATCTGGGTCACCGTTGGCAACCTCATTTGTCCCTGCTAAGGCGGCTTGTAAAGTGACGGTTTGTGCGTTTGCAAAATTTGCCATTGACGCTAATACGAGAGCAAATGCTAGTGCAGATATGTGCGCGAAGAAACGGGTGACGAAAATTCTCATTTTATTATTCCCCAATTATTGTTTTTGACGACTGTGCCCCATGCCGAGCCGCAGGGAGTAATTTATGCCTGCTGGCGAAAAAATACAAGTGGAGAATCCGATTTTTGATGACCTTATTATAAATAATGCAACATCTCAAGGCACTACGCGTAATCGACGTAGATGGATGCGCTTATTTTAGAATTTTCACGAATTTATATGGTTGCGTTGGCGGTACACTAAACGCGAAGCGGCCATCATCTAGTACACCCGACTCTTTGTATTCCATTGAGCCGTCAGCACCTAGTTCTAAGCTCGCGTTTATACCCATGCGGCGACCTGATGCCGCAGTGATGGTGCAATCTTTGGCGGTAATTTCACCGCTAAATGTGGAGCCCATCTGACTGAAATAGAGTGCGCAAGCATCCCCGTAGCCGCGTAGAGCCGCTGCGGAGAGTTCATTAAAATTACTTTTTTCTGACCATAGTTTACCGTCTACAAACGCATAAAAATCCATGCGCACGACCTTATTGGCATCGATCTTGAATGACCAAATACGTTGGCGCGAAATAGGTCCTAAGCTGTTGACGTCGTTATTGGCCGCTTGATTGCGCCATTCTAAATAAAGCACCCGATCGCCGATGGCTGGTGCTACGATGGGTTTAAAAATGGCGTGTTGCCAATCGAGCCAATCGCCATTGACCGATGGTGCCACCTTTAGCGCATCGGAAGCACTAGCAAATTGCACGCTGTTATTCCATGTGCCGGAAATGGCTTTAAGTAGTTTATCTCGGGCGTCTTCTGTAATTGCGTTTAGGGGTGCTATTGGGGGTGCCATTAAAGGGCTTACAGTGCCGCATGCAACCTGCATCAGGCCAAGTAAAGTAATTAGTAGTACAGCGGCACGGCGCTGTAGCAGCGCGCGTTTATGGCGCAGTGCGGGATAATAATGCATGGTTGAATGTCCTGTTCTTTGAAGGCTTGAGAGGGGTTTGAGATTAACTTTGGATGAAGGCTCAAAGTCATTTCTTGCCAATTCAATGAGCTTTACAGCGCTTTCGCTATACTGGAAAACCTTAAGTCAATTCAACTACATTATGACGGCTAAGAAAAATAAATCCAAGCAACAGGCCTTGGCGGTAGAGAATACAAAGTCACTTAAAATTCGTGCTTACGATAGCTTGCTTGATTTTTTCAAGCTAGAGTCCTTTGGCGGCATTTTATTGGTAGTTGCCGCAATCATTGCATTGATTGTCGCGAACTCGCCGGCAAATGCGTGGTACGAAGCAACGCTGAATTTTCCGGTGAAGGTTGGGTTAGCAGATTTTGCTGTAAAGAAGCCATTGGTGCTTTGGATTAACGACGGATTGATGGCAATTTTCTTCTTGTTGGTGGGCTTAGAATTAAAACGCGAATTTGTTGAGGGGCAATTTGCAGACCGCAAGCAGGTGTTATTACCCGCGCTATGCGCACTAGGCGGCATGGTGGTGCCAATGGCAATATATGCGGCATTTAATTTTAATAATCCAGTAGCTTTAAAAGGTGCGGCAATTCCTGCTGCAACCGATATTGCCTTCGCACTCGGTATACTTTCTTTGTTGGGGTCGCGGGTGCCGGTGTCGCTCAAATTACTGCTGACGGCAATCGCTGTGGCCGATGATTTAGGGGCAATTATTATCATTGCATTATTTTATACAGCGGAGTTATCAGTGCTTTCGCTAGCGTTGGCCTTTGCTTGTATAGGCGCGTTATTATTGATGAATAAAAAGGGTGTGATGCGCCTAAGTGCTTATTTAGCTGTTGGTGCCTTGATGTGGCTAGCCGTATTGAAGTCTGGTGTCCATGCGACCTTAGCTGGCGTGATTTTAGGCTTATGCATCCCGCTTAAAAGTAATGCTAAGCATAAAAACATTAACACCCCAAATGCTGTAAGGCCATCCGAGCAGCTTGAGCATTTTCTCCATCCATGGGTGGCATATTTTATTTTGCCGGTGTTTGCTTTCGCCAATGCGGGTGTTGCGTTGGATGGCGTGCAACTTAAAAATCTAGGCGATGCAGTGCCCTTAGGCATTGTGCTTGGTCTAGTGATCGGTAAGCAAATCGGGGTGTTTGGTACTGCCTATGTGTTGCTGAAACTCAAGTTCGTACGCATGCCTGCGGGCTTAAATTATATGCGGCTATGGGGGTTGTCAATGCTCTGTGGTATTGGCTTTACGATGAGCTTATTTATCGGTTCTTTGGCGTTTGAAGAGCAGGGCGAGCTACTGCAAGCGAGCTATCGTTTAGGTATTTTATTGGCGTCGGTCATCGCTGCGTCTATTGCTTTTGTATACTTACGCTGGCAGTTGCAAAAGCCCATATAAATAATCTCTTCAGAGCTTATTGGAGTGTTACATAAAAAAGGCGGACATGCACAGCATGTCCGCCTTTTCAATTTTTCCTATCCCTATTTACAATGAATTTTGGCAAGCCAAAATTCCCGCTTCACCGCCCACTGACTGTAGCAAGGTATTGGTATTGGCTTGCATTTGCGCATTCGTCATTGGCCATGCATAGGTGTTGCTAGAAAATGGGAATGTTACATAAAGAACGGTGCCGCTTGGTGCACCAGAACCATTGATAGGGCTTGGGTTTGTGCCACCTAAAAGGGTGGCGAGGTTAATCGACATTTCTCCTAAGTTAGCGTTGGCTGGACCAGTCTCAGCCACTACGAAATGGGTTTTCTTAGCGGTATTGGAGAGGTTAATAGCAAACCCTAAATCACCGCGTTTACCGGTACCACTTAGTGCATTAAAGTTGCCGGGGAAAACGATGTAAGGGAAGGCAATGGAACTAACATAGCGGGTCGTATCGGTAACAGCTTTAGCTGGGTCAACGAGAGAAGTTTGCGAAATGAAGTAGCCGGCGTAAGTACCACTGGGTTGGGTGTAGGGGCGATTGCTGTTTGCCGGATCTACCACCAACACATCGCGCCAGAAGCTTCCGTTAGGCCAACCCGCATTGGCAGGACAATCTAGACCTAGTAAACCGCCGCTGGTAGAGCAGGTTTTGCCGACGTCGTTTGGGTGATAAGCATTGGGTGCACCGTCTGCATCAATTTGCTTATTGGAAGTTTTATAGATGTAAGCACCACTTGAATGCTTGCGCATGGTCACGCCGTTGTAACTAGTCCATGCATTAAATTGGCAGGTTGCTGTTGGCGTTACGCATACATTGTTTTGCAGCACCTGTGGTGGCGTGCAGGTTGGTGTTGGTGCCACAATGGTGATGGATGAGGTATCACTACCTAAGGCCACATTGCTTGCATTATAGGAAGTTACCTTCATCACCCGCGTCCCTGCGGTATTTAATGAAGTGGTGCGGCTAAACATAGAGGCTACATCGGTATAGCTGCCAAGTAGTACGGCATCAGCGAAATATTCAACGCGCGTTGCGGTAGCAACTGCCTTAGCCTGCATCGTAAATGTGGCACCTGAGTTGTAGCTTGCGCTCTCTGCTGGGCTCACCAAGGCTACGTTGGTTACGGTAACTGGCACAGCTTTGGTGGCCACACTGGCATTGGTGGCAAGCAGCGCATCAAAATTAAACGTACGTGCGCCAATGGTGCCAATGATCGCTGGATTAATAATAAATCGACCCACGCCGTCCCGTGTACTAGTCCGGCCAATTTCAAAAGTCTCGGCTTTAAGTACTACCTGCGTGACGCGATCGCTCGCGGCCACAACAACCGGTGTGCCGTTTAAAAACTCGGCGCTTGATTGCGGTGTGATCACAATCATATCGACGATCGTGATGGTCAATGGCACTGTGGAAACTAAAGTGTTGGCTGAATTATAGCCGCGTGCTTCAAGTGAACGCTGTCCCAAGGTGCTGAACGTATAACGCAATGAAAAATTATTTGCGCTATTCAGTGTACCTAGGGCGAATGTTCCTGCGTAAATATCTACCTTAACGATATCACTCGTAACGTTAGCGCTGAAGGTGACGCCGTTTACTACCGTGCTATTAGCTGCCGGGGATGTGAGTGTGACCCCAGCAGTTGCCGTTTGCGCCATCAAACCAGCGAGCAATAATGTCGCTGTAACCAGTATGGTTTGTACTGCATGTGCAAACCGCTGCTGCCCCTTAATTACCGAAAAAATCGAAAACATTTAACGTCTCCTAAAATTGTTGTTGTATCAATCAAACAAAAAAGCGAAATGACAAGGCGGGGTAAATCAAGGTGGCCTCCAGTGCGTTCTATTTATTTAACAAACGAAACGATTTGGATTAGCGATTAGCGTTGACTTTTTTTAAACAGTGGTTCTATACTGGTTCCGTACTGGTATTGCACTGGTACGTAACTGACGATAGCACAAGTTTTTAGGATTTGAGTGTTAAATAGTGTGGATGGACTAAAAAGATTTTTTAAGAAGTGATTTGTGGCGCAGTTTCATAAAATAACAATACTTTTTTGGCAAAAACGACACTAACTCTTTGATGTTAAACAATTTTATTTCGACGCGAAAAATTATCTATGCCACTGGTATCCTCGCGATACTGTTTGGCGCAGTTTATTTTTTGGCGATAAAAACCGAGAAACCTGTCAAAAGTGGTCTGGTTTCAGCTGCCCATACCCATGACAGCGACCATGATGTAAAGCCTAGCGCAAATGTTGCATCGCAACAAAATAAATTAACAAAGTCTAAGCATTCGCATTCAATCTCGCCGGAATTAGAGCTTGTTGGCTCTGAGTATGTTGAGTTAAGCAGTAGTTGGTTTGATAAACCAAAGCTTGCTGCGCCGCAACAATTTGTGGCAAGTAGCACCCCAATTACAGTAGATGCTTCTTGTTCCAAGCGTAGTGAGATGGCTTATCCGACACTTGAAAACTCAATTCGCAATTCTTTAGGTATAGATACAACACAATCCGTACCACTTGATGCACTAACGCAACAGGTTTCGCAGTTTTGGCAACACGATGGCTGGTACTACCAATTTAGTGCCACTTGGGAAAAGGACATTCCTGCAACCTATGTCCTAGAGCATTACCGTACCAAGCAAGCTGACTTCCAAAGCGCCGTTGAACGGATCGCGGTAAAAACCAGTGGCGTGGTAGATGCACTCGCAATGGCCGCAAAAATTGAAGAAATGACTAACGATGCAGAGGCGCGCGGTGCCAAGCGCGGCGCGCGGTTGGTACATATGTTATTGGGCGGCGTTGAAGGGGATTCGCTGCAGGATTTGAAATTGAGTAATGGTCGACCAGTCGCATGGATGTTTGGCTACGGCCACTGCCGATTGCGATCCGACGGCACCGCATTTTGTAAGTGTGTAGATCCAGCAAACGCTAGTAAAGAAGAGCATCACGACCACAAAGTAGTTGATTAAATAATAAAGCAATATTAAAAACATCAATTTTTCCTCAGGAGCAACGCCATGAACAACAAAAAAAGTAGTGTGAGCATGCGGTGGTTGGGAGCAGTTTGTGCAGTAGGGATGGCATCTTTTTTTGCACCACAAGTTGACGCAGCGATGCTCTATATTTCTGCAGATACGTTTTTGAAAATAAACACGGGGCAATCGTCAGTCTTGGCCGATAACCAAAAGTGCGCGTTTACTGCAGGCCAAGCACTGGAAATATCGTCCATAGTTGATGGGGGCGCAAGCCACTGGAAAATTACCACGCCGCGCAACTATGCTGGTTGCGGCATTACTACCGGATATCTGTATCAGCCGCATACGTCTACAGCGGGCTTGTCAGTGACGGTACACACGCTTACCTCTTTTAAGAAAACTACCGCGTCTGCTTCTACCTTGCCAGCCTCAAGTAAGTGTGATGTTAGCCCTGGCGTTTATCCACTCTCCGCTGCGCCAACAACTACGGCTAGTCATTATTCTATAAGCATGAAAACGATCGCACCAGGTTGCGGTTTTTCAAATGGCTTTATATTTACCGGCCACAGCAACGCCGGCATTACCGTCTTAAGTCTGGGCGACACTACATTCTTAAAGACATCGACTGCAAATTCATCGACGTTGCCCGCGGCTGATAAGTGCCTTATTGCCAAAGCAAATTACGTAATGAAAACAGTGCCTACCACTAGCGGCGGCCACTACAATGTGACGCTAAGCGCCGCACCCGCAGGCTGCGCGTTAAGCAGCGGTTATGTATATTTTGAACTTACCTTTTTGAATACACCTGCGGGCTTCGTCGTGCCACCACCACCCACCGCATATGACACGCCAATGCCAAATGGCGTAGCTTACAACGGTGGCTTTGCGTGGTGTGTATGCCGTGATATCGGTACCAGCCCGCATATTGGGCAGGATTGGAATGCACCAGGTGCAGAATCATCACGTGCTGTTGCCAATGCTACTGTAGTGGATAAAACCTTTGTAACTGGTTGCGGCCACTATTTACTGATTGAAGACACCAGCGGTGCAAGATGGCGTTATCTGCACTTGAACGCAAACAACTGGCAAATTGGCGACACCATGACCAAAGGCCAGTTCATTGGCAATCATGGCGATTATCCTATCGTCGGCCAATGTGGTAGCGGTCCACACCTACACCTAGAGCGTCGCTCAGCAGGCGGATTTAACGATAACGAGACCTTTAAAACCTGCCAAACCGGGACCAAGTCTTGTAACTTTAATCCTAATACCCCGTTCCCCGGTGCTGGTACTGTAACGCCAGCGCGTGCGCCAATTGAGCTAGTGAGCGAAGTAGCGGCATCAGCCTTTATTGTGCCAGTGCAAGCGGCTACAGCAGGTATTTGCCGTAATGATCCAGCTGATTATGCAGCCGTATCTGATGCAACATTGAAAGCGTATCAATTGAAAGGCAGTGGTTTGAACGTCAGCCGTAGCACCGCAAAATCAGCGGGCTACAAGCAACTTTCATTATCGGCAGGCTTGAGCGACAACGAAAGCAATAGCTGCGGGGCGGGCAAAAATTGCCTACTCTCATGGCAAGTTGTGGCTGAAACAGCTTCTGGCTTAAAGCGCGTGTTCTTCGATGCCAGCCTACGCAACCGCAAAGCCCAAGTGATTAACGCTGAGCAGTTATGTTTGCCAACAGATGCAACAGGCAAGCTGCACGTATTAGTGCGTGACTTCCAAGGTGCGCAATATCGCACCAGTATCACCGTAGAGTAGATATAAGCAGTAAGATTAGATAAAGCAGGAGGAGTTGAAAAGCCCCGCGAAAGCGGGGTTTTTTCATTTTGGAGTGCGTTGAATACCTAAAAGAATACTAAGTCGTTTTACAGCGCTGCACCTTCTCATAAGCTGCCAATAACTGCGTATGCATTTTGCTGCCCTCCATATTGGCACCTAGTGTGGGTAAGCCAAAAAATTGTTCCTTGCGGGTAATCAGGGCTTTGGCTTGATTGAGGGTTTTTGTGCCGAACATCAACAACAAATTCGCCTCGTAATTTTCATAATTGTCGAGTTGCAGCATATTTTCTAAACAGCGATAAACGCGCGCACGTTCATCGTTCAACTGGCCAAACTGGCGCAACCAAATGCAGCCATCCAGCGCGGCGTCGGTGTCACCCGCCGCCAAGCCCAGCAGCGCCTTCAGTTCGCCCACCCTTACATCTGCCCAGTCGGTGCCTGCGTCTGCGCACAAACCGATTAAGGTCCAAATTGGTAAATTATCGGCTAAATCAAGCTCATCAAAAATGCCTAGCAATTCAATGCACTCGGCTTGCGTAAGTTCTGGCAAACGCAAAATAGCGGGGCGAACTAAGTTACCGACGGTATTGTTTTCCCACTGCAATTCTTCTACTGGGTAAATTTCCGACATGCCGGGTACGAAGATGCGGCAGCTATATACATCCAGATGGGTAAAATCCGCCACATAAATATCATGGCCACTCTCATGAATCGTATTAACTGACCAGTTGTAGTCTTCTTCTGTGGTATTAGAAAAATTCCAATCTACGAAATCATAGTCGGGGGTATCGCGCAAGAATTCCCAACTTACTACGCCGCTAGAATCTACAAAGTGAATTTCTAAGTTTTGTGCCTCACTAATTTCATCCATGTCAAAACCGGGTGCTGGAAAATCCCCCAAGGAGTCCAAAGCGCGGCCTTGTAGCAGCTCAGTCAGTGCCCGTTCCAGAGCCACTTCAAAGCGCGGATGTGCACCAAAACTCGCGAAAATTCCTTGGTCTTTAGGGTGCAGCATAGTCACGCACATGACTGGGTATTTACCGCCTAAGGACGCATCTTTAACCAAAATACCAAAACCAGCTGCACGCAAGCCTTTAATGCCTGCCGCGATGCGTGGGAAGCGGTTAATCACGGTATCGGGCACGTCCGGTAAACAACTGCCCTCGCGAATGATACGAAATTTTATATCGCGCTCAAAAATTTCTGATAGCGCTTGCGTGCGTGCTTCCATCATCGTATTACCGGCCGACATGCCGTTGCTGACATAAATATTGCCGATCAAATTTACCGGAAAATACGCGACCGAATTATCCCGTAAACAAGTGTAGGGAATAGCGCAAATGCCCCGCGCAGCATTGCCAGAATTAAGATCAATCAGTTGCTCCGCTCGCACCGCTTTATCGGGGTTATAAAACTTCTGCAAGGTGGCGTCTAATATTCCCTTGGGCCAAGCTTTGCCTTTTACGGGAAACCATTGTTCGTTGGGGTAATGCACAAATGCGCCATTGGCAATTTTTTCACCTAGATAAAAGTGCGTCCAAAAATAATTAGTACCCAAGCGCTCAAAGAATTCACCCAAGGCGCTTGCCCGCGCTGCCAATTCTGACCCACCCTTGCCGTTACTAAATAAGCGGGTGCAATCACGATCTGTCACGTGCACTGACCAAATATTTTCAATTTCATTTAGCCAAGATTTTTCTACCACGTGAAAACCAAGAGCTAGCAGTTTGGCGTACAAGGTTGAAATCGAGGATTCGAGAGAAGCATCTTTGCTGGGGATAAAGGTTTGGGTCATGTCTGTAGGCTATAAGAATCGTAAAGACGATATGATACGCAAGCGAGAGGCATCTTGCGATATTCTTGTTTTGGATGCTTGGTAAGCTAGGTGCATTAGTCCGATAACACCACGCCTTTGGCAACCCCTACATTATTCGGAGTGAGTACATGGGCTATCCCGTGCATGTCAAAATATGCTGCATATCCAGTATCGCAGAGGCTCGTCATGCTGTTGCAGCGGGCGCCTCGGCTGTTGGCTTAGTCTCCGATATGCCAAGCGGCCCTGGAATCATCTCAGACGAGCGCATCGCTATGATTGCAGCTTCTGTGCCACCACCAATCGCAACATTTTTGCTTACATCTCGACAGGATGCAGATTCAATATTTCAACAACATGTGGTTTGCAGGACTTCGACAATCCAACTGGTGGATTCAGTTACGCCAGCCGAGATTTTCAGACTGCGCCAACTGCTGCCATGTGTAAAACTTCTGCAGGTCATACACGTCGTTGATGAAAGTTCGCTAGATGAAGCGATGTTGGCTGCAGAACACGTTGATGCATTACTTTTGGATTCAGGTAATCCTACTCTTCCTATAAAAGAACTTGGCGGCACTGGCCGGACACATAATTGGCGGGTGAGCCGCAAAATTCGTGATCAAGTTAATGTGCCGATCTTTCTGGCCGGAGGATTGAGCGTGCGTAATATCGCCGAAGCAATTGCGACAGTTCAACCATTTGGAATTGATCTTTGCTCTAGCGTGAGATCTAACGGTGAACTCAGCGTCACCAAGTTGACAGAGTTCATGCAAGCGGTACGTAGCGCTATCTAACAGGACGCCATCGTTAATTTCGCATAAGCAAACAGGGGCTTGTGAGATTGAATTTGATAGCAACTCCAGAAAATGTTGGAATAGATATCGGCACAAAAAATACAGTACTCTATCGTTTACAAAAACTGCATAAAGGAATCCCATGACTACGCCCGCCTATTTAGCGCTCACCAATACTTGGCAGCGCCTCCACCGTTTTTCTCATTTGCAATCCATCGCTTCGTGGGATCGGTCAGCCATGATGCCTGTTGGCGCAAATACCGCACGGGCGAATGCGATGGCGGAGATGGATGGTTTATTGCATAGCATTCGTACCGCGCCTGAACTGGTGGCGCAATTAGATGCCGCTACGCAGGAGAATTTGGATGATTTTCAACGGGCTAATTTGCGCGAAATTAAGCGCGACTGGCGCGCCGCCAATGCGTTGCCAGCAGAATTAGTACAGGCGCAATCCCTAAGTGCGGCACGTTGCGAGCATGCGTGGCGCACCCAGCGACCCGCCAATGACTGGGCAGGCCATGTGGCAAATTTACGTGATGTGGTGAAGTTTGCCCGTGAGCAAGCGCAACGTTTAAGTCAGGAAACTGGATTGAGTGCGCATGATGCCTTGATGGATAACTATGAGCCAGGCATGACGGCGGCGACGCTGGATAATTTGTTTGGTAATTTGCAGCAGTGGTTGCCAGACTTAGTACGGCAGGTGCGCGCCAAGCAAGCGCAAGAAAAAGTGATTGAACCCAAAGGGCCGTTTGCAAAATCAGCGCAATACGCATTGGGTTTAGAAACCATGAAGATGCTGGGCTTTAATTTTGAACGCGGGCGTTTGGATGAAAGCGCGCATCCCTTTTGTGGTGGTGTGCCTGAGGATACGCGCCTAACCACTCGCTATCGTGATGATAGTTTTGTTGGTAGTTTGTGGGGCACCATTCATGAAACTGGACATGGTTGTTATGAGCAAAATTTGCCGCGTGAATATTTAGGTCAGCCAGTGGCTCTAGCTCGTAGCGCCGGTATTCATGAAAGTCAAAGTTTAAGTTTTGAAATGCAAATAGGCCTGAGCCGCCCGTATTTAGGGCTTTTAGCGCCTAAGCTTGCTGCGCATTTTGGGGCTCAGGAGGCGTTTGAAATAGATAATTTGGCGCGCTGGCTCACGCGCGTGCAACCGAGTTATATCAGGGTAGAAGCCGATGAGCTTACTTATCCGCTGCATATTATTTTGCGCTACGGTATTGAACGCGATTTAATTGAAGGTCGGGTTGAGGTGGAGGATATTCCAACGCTTTGGGATGCAGGCATGGCGAAATTATTGGATGTGGATACGCGCGGAAATTATAAAGACGGCTGTATGCAAGATGTGCATTGGGGCATGGGACTGTTCGGTTATTTCCCAAGCTATACCTTGGGGGCAATGTATGCTGCGCAGTGGTTTGCGATGATGCGCAAAACCATGCCCGATTTAGATTCGCGCATGGCACAAGGTGATTTGTCGCCTGCGTTTGCTTGGCTGCGTGAAAATATTTGGACACAAGGCAGCCGCTGGAATACGGCTGATTTGGTGACGCGTGCAACGGGATCGGCACTGGATGCAGCGTATTATCGTAAGCACTTAGAGACGCGATATTTATAAGTTAAAGGTAACGGTAAAGGTAAAGGCAATAATATGACGATAGGTGTAGGTGGTAAAACTAAAGAAGCGGCATTGGCAGCGCTATCTAATATGGCGCAGGGGGCTGTGCCAATTGCACAAGCTGAATATCAGCAGCGCATTGCTCGTGCGCAGGCGCAAATGCAAACGAGCGGAATTGCCGCAATGTGGGTGCATGCTGGAACAAATATGACTTATTTTACCGGCACCAAATGGAGCCCGAGTGAGCGTATGGTGGGTGCCATTATTCCGGCGGTTGGGCACATTGAATATTTAGCACCATACTTTGAGCAAAATACGCTGCGTGACTATATGGTGGTTGAAGGTATCGTGCATTGTTGGCATGAGCATGAAAGCCCTTTCTTATTATTCTCGGATGTGTTGAAGCAATTTGCTGGGGCTGGAGATGTTTTGTGTATTGGAATCTCGGAGGACACACCCTTCTTTATCGTCGATGGAATTCAACAACTTGATGGCACTTTAAAACTGGTAAACGCTAAGCCAGTAACGGCACACTGCCGTAGTAGAAAGTCTGCGAACGAGCTGGCGTTAATGCAATGCGCCAAAAATATGACCATTGAAGTCCATAAGGCGGCGGCCAGTATTTTGTACGAAGGTATCAGCACCGTGGAGGTAGCAGATTTTATCGAGCTTGCACACCAGCGCGTTGGTGCTAGCGGATCGTATTTTTGTATTGTTTTATTTGGTGAAGCGTCGGCGTTTCCGCATGGCGTAAAAGATCCGCAAATTTTAAAGCGGGGCGATATGGTGCTTATTGATACGGGTTGTAAAGTTGCCGATTATATTTCTGATATTACTCGTAGCTACGTGTTTGGTGAGCCCACAGCGCGTCAACGTAGTGTGTGGAATGCTGAGAAAGCCGCTCAAGCGGCGGCGTTTGCGGCTGCACAAATTGATGTACCGTGTCGAGAGGTAGATGTGATTGCACGGCGATCGTTAGCAGCGAGTGGCTTTGGTCCCGGTTATGATTTACCCGGCTTACCGCATCGCACGGGGCATGGTATCGGTATGGATATTCATGAGTGGCCGTATTTGGTGGGTAATGATACAACGCCATTGGCCGAAGGCATGTGCTTCAGTAACGAGCCGATGATTTGTGTAATGGGCGAATTCGGTATTCGGCTAGAGGATCACTTTTACATGACTGCCAATGGCCCTAAATGGTTCACGACACCATCACATTCGGTGGATGACCCGTTCGGGTTGGCGATACAGTGAAGTAATGTTGTGATGCAGTAGCAACTTAGTTAGTTTTTTGTTGAGCATTTTGAAAGCTTGTATGCAGTTACCGTCGACTCGTCGTGATTTCATTATTCGCAACGTCATAGGTGCTGCGGCGCTTGCGTTTCCACCTCTTGCGCCTGCGGCAGCAATCGCTGAAGAAGGTTTGCTTGGTGGTGGGCGCTATCAAGAAGGTCCTGATGGTGCGGTGAAATTTGTGTTGGCGCGGGTGATACCTCGCCAGAAAAGCTTGCAGCAGGCCGCAACTGCGTTCTTTCCGCATGGATTGGCATTTGCAAAAAATGCACCGCATTTAGCGTACGCGTTTGAAAAAATTGGGCCTGGCGGCGCATTGATTGATGTTGTTACCATGCGGCAGCTGGAGGTGATTCCCCCTGTTAAAAACCGCTTGTTTTACGGGCATGGGGTATGTAGTGTCAATGGAGAATTACTGTATTCGACCGAAACAACTGGGGAAGGCGTGGGCATGATCGGTGTTCGCGAAACGAAAGGGCTGCGTCACATTGGCGATTTTCCAACTTATGGAGAGCACCCTCATGATTGCCATCTTATCGAAAAAGGCACAATTTTGGCGGTCAGCAATGGTGGCGGCACCAAGGCGAGTGGCAGGTTAGCATCGGTGTGCTACATCGATGTTAAAACACAGCGATTGCTTGAGCGCGTTGAAATGTCTGACGAACGTTTTAATGCCGGCCATATAAGCATGCTTGGTGGGCGCAATGCGGTATTGGTTTCTGCGCCTCGTCGGGGTTTGGGAGAAGAGTATTTGGGTGCGGTTAGTATACAAAAATCGAAACAGCGGCTAAGCGCAATTGCTAGCCCCCAAGACGTCGTAGACAATATGTTTGGTGAGGCATTAAGCGTGATTACTGTCCCTGCGCTCGATTTATTTATCGTGACCCACCCTAAACCAGGTATGGTGACATTCTGGAAATTGTCAACTGGAAAACTGCAAAGGCGCTTAGATATGTCCAAAGCACGGGGTTTGGCACTTACGAGCGATGGTAAGAGTGTGTGGATCAGCCACGGTGCACAAGCAGAGTTGGCGCGGGTAAATCTAAGTACCTACTCGCTAGAGTTTAATATGGCAGCAACCTATATCAGCGGTTCCCATCTTGTGTCTGTTTAGGACTAGGTGATGCGCTAATAATGGTCACTACGGCGAACCTCATCACCCAAGCGCATCACTATCATGATGTTAGTGCTAACCACTGGCAGATTGATTTTCAGTCTATCGGTCGGTTACTGATATCGCAGGTACTTGAGCAACCCCATGCGCCATTTTTAAAATATTATGATGACGACAGCGGCGAAGTGAGTCTGCTCACCTATGTTGAATTTGCTCGCGCCGTAGCGCAGGCCACCGGGTTTTTAGCAGCACAGGGATTGCGTGTCGGTGATTGTGTTGCGACGCTTTCGCATAATCATCCTATGGCAGCAGTATGGATGTTTGCTGGTTGGCAATTAGGGCTGCTGGTAGCGCCACAAAACGTGAGCGAAGACAATGCGCGTATTGCTTTTATCTTGGAAGACGCTGGTGCAAAACTCCTCATTACCCATCCTACACAGTTAGTTCGGGCGCAGACAATCGTTGCATCAATGGCTGTAGATGTCATAAGTATGGACGTCTATAGCTATGCAGATAATTCAGCTTATACTAATAATCAGTTGGATAGCGGGGTTGATTTTCGAGCGCAGGCGGGGCTGTTGGTCTATACCAGCGGTACCACGGGGCAGCCTAAGGGTGCTGTACTTACGCAATATAATTTGTTGATCAACGCACAGGCCACAGTTGCATGGCATGGCTTAGCAGCGGGCTCGCGCCTCATGTGTGTATTGCCGATTCACCATGTGAACGGTATCGTAGTGACCCTGCTAACGCCGCTTTACGCTGGCGCTAGCGTAGTGTTAAACCGTGGGTTTAAAGCAAGCACTTTCTGGCAGCGTTTGCGTGATGAAAAGATCTCTATAGTTTCCGTAGTCCCCACTATTCTGCAATTTTTGTGTGAGGCTGCTGGCAATATTACGGTGCGGGATTTACCTGATTTTAAGTATTTCATTTGCGGTGCTGGCACCTTGCCAATTGCCTTAGTCGAAAAATTTGAGGCGCAGTTCAACACACCAGTGCTCCACGGCTATGGGCTTTCCGAGACCACGGCGTTTTGCTGCACTATGCCACCAAGTATGGCTGACGAGACTAGAAAATACTGGCTCTCAGCATTCGGATACCCTAGTATTGGTACGCCGTTTGCGCATTGCGAGATGGCGATATTTGATGCGCAAGGGCGTGCGCTGCAACACGGTGAGCGTGGTGAAATCGTCATTAGAGGCCATTACATTATGGATGGCTATCTGCATCGTCCGCAGGAAAATGCGGAAACCTTTAAGCATGGTTGGTTTCGATCTGGGGATGAAGGATTCTTTGAGCTTGATGAAGCTGGGCAACCATTTTTTTTCATTACTGGCCGCTTGAAAGAACTCATTAATCGCGGTGGCGTTAAGTACAGCCCGTTTGAGATTGAAGAAGTGCTACTACGCATTCCTGGCATAAAAGTTGGGCTAGCCATCGCCTTTGATAATGATTGGTATGGCGAAGAAGTTGGTGCTTACGTGGTGCGTGATGTGATGATTAATGCGTCTTTGATGATTTCGGAAGCCGAGATTATTAATGCCTGCCGCGTAAAAATGCCATTTTCCAAATGTCCAAAAGTAGTAATTTTCGGAGATGACATTCCCGTGACGGTGACAGGTAAATATCAGCGTTTAAAGCTGAAGGCATTGTTCTCGGAATTTCATGAAACGCAATTTAAAGAACATTCACTTTAAAAATGTTGGGGTTTTCTGTCGGATGCGCCAAGTAATCGCTAATCCAGTTTAATACCGCGTGGGCGTCGGCTTCAATATCTGCATCAAAGCCGTTTTTGCTTAATAGCGCAATGCCATTCGTGTTTGAAAGTATGCCGGGTAATAGCCGCAGTGTACGAATATCATCATTGTCCATGCCCAAGAAGTAGGGGGTGAACGACGCGGCTAAAAGCGGTGCCAGCACCGCGTGGTGCGATGACACGATAACCGTCGCGCGCTGGCTGAGTCGGTTCAATACCGCACCGGCCGTGGCAACGGCTTCTAAGTGGTTGGTGCCACGGAAAATTTCGTCGATTAAGCAAACGCAACCCTGCAATGTTTGGCTTGCTTGCAAAAGTTCGCGTGCACGTCGTAACTCGGCTATGTACAAGCTCTCACCACCACTTAAATTATCTTCGTTAGTGAGGCTGACATATACGGGCAAACTGCTGGCGCTTGCCGCATCGGCGTAGCAAAATCCGAAAGCGCCGTAGGTAATTAAACTTAAGCCAATTGCTTTCATTAAGGTGCTTTTGCCGATCCCGTTTTGACCGGTTAATACTATGCTTTTATCATTGGCGGAAACCGTGGGTGGCGTTGCTTGAGGCAGCAAAGGATGGACTAGATTAGTGAAGGAAAACGTCGCTGTATCACACCTGCTTGCCCAGCAAAATCGAGGTGCTGCAGTGACACCGCCACTCGCTAAATGACGGGCAACGGCCAGATTTGCTTCCAAATTTGCAACAGTTTCGAAGCATGTTTGTAAAAATACTTTTTCTTGCGCAATCACAGTTTGACTCTTCGCGTAATGGCGTACATTGGTAAATAAAAACCAATCAAAGTAGTCGCCAAGTACTGGGAATGCGGTCGCTACTGGTGTACGGGTAATGCGGCGGTTTATTTTTCCGGCGTTTTTTTTGAGCACTTCAATATGTGCCAAGTGGGAAGCGTCTGCATCGTTAAGCTGTTCGCGGTTTATGTTTAGGCGTGAAATGAGGGCTAACATTTCGCGCAGTGATTTAGCTTCGCGGTTCCAAGCGTCAAGTGTTTCCGATATCGATTGCTGTGCCGCAATAATGGCGAATGCTGTGGCGATAAACCAAACGGCAGCGATCAAGCTAAATGGCGTAAAAACAAATGGAAAAACACTTAGTGCAAAGCTAATTGGCAGCAAGCTGCTGTACGGTACCCATGCTGGCATTACTGTGGCATTACGGACAAATAGTAAATCGCATACTTCAGTATCAAGGGCGCGTAGTGGCAGAAACTGTGCGCTTAACGCGCTGCACGCATTTGGGTTCGCTAACAAGTGTTTTACCTGCGTATCGGCGGCGGTTCGAGACTGGGTGTCGATGCCCCCTGCGTATAATCGGTGATGCAAGGCTTGTTGCCCAAAAATACTCGTGGCCTGCGCTAGGGCATCGCGATAGGCGGTTAGGTGCAGATCTTTCCAGGTTTGGGCATCAATGCAGATATCATTCGAAATCGCTGTTGCGTCGGTTTGAGCGTTAGTCTGTGCACTGCGTTTGGCATTGGAATAGCAGGCAATTTGCGATTCCGAAAATGTCCAATCTAGTATCGGCGCTACCGATAAGCCCAATGTCTTATAAAAGGAGTTGAGTCCACGTTGCCAGAGCGAAGTTGATTCGATATTACTTTGCGGCATTGCTGGATCGACCATTTAGCGCATCCACTTTTATGAGGCTATCCCGAATTTTGTGTTTTTAGTTTTTGCTAGGCGGGGTTAAACTGCTTTTCAAAGTGGATCATCAACTGACTTATTGCTTGTTTCCAGTTTTGGATTGGCATTGTCCAGCGCTGGGCAATATTGCGTAAGCCT
>JANMDR010000192.1:0-26756 GCA_031376425.1 Betaproteobacteria bacterium | reverse complement strand
AGGCTTACGCAATATTGCCCAGCGCTGGACAATGCCAATCCAAAACTGGAAACAAGC
Source organism: Betaproteobacteria bacterium (assembly GCA_031376425.1). Taxonomy (GTDB): domain Bacteria; phylum Pseudomonadota; class Gammaproteobacteria; order Burkholderiales; family Usitatibacteraceae; genus JANMDR01. The sequence continues at coordinate 26,699 of JANMDR010000192.1, read as the reverse complement.
AATAAGTCAGTTGATGATCCACTTTGAAAAGCAGTTTAACCCCGCCTAGCAAAAACTAAAAACACAAAATTCGGGATAGCCTCCTCGGCGTTTTTTATTGGCTTAAACTAACTACTCACTTGAACCTAGAAACAGCAGTTGACCGCTAAAATTACTTGGAGATGCCCGTGTTTATTGGTACTTTATGGTTCCTAAGCCGTCACCATGTGGGTGAAAGCGCTACGAACGTGATTGCACGATTTTGTCCCAAGGGATCATGAAGTATAAATACTTCAAAGAAAACTCCCTAGCCGCGTTGTTCCTCCTAGCAGGCTCATTTGCCAAACTCAGCCTGCGTCGTCGTCACGCCTTGCGAGGAAGTCTCTCTATGAAGTATTTACAAAGTAAATACTTCATGACCCCTCGCGGGCAAATCGCACACTCACATCCGTCCAACTGCCGTTTCTAGGTTGAATCTCTAAGGGGTAGCGGTTTGCCATTAATTGAAACAAATAAAGCGACTCTCCGTGATCTCACCGACGACGATTTCACCACCCTACGCGTGTTGGGTGAAACTATTTGGCGACAGCATTACAGCGCTATTATTAGCATGGCGCAAATTGATTATATGTTGGCTGGGCGTTACACGCCGGTGAAGCTGCAAGCCTACATTGGCGCACAAGACCGCTGGTTAAAATTGCTCGTTGTAGATGGTGAAGTGGTGGGCTATTGCAGCTATACTAATACCGAAAATCCGATCGAATTAAAGCTGGAGCAACTCTATTTAAGTGCTGAATTTAAAGGCCAAGGCTTGGGCGGCTTAATGATGCGCCATGTGCAAGCACATGCACAATCTCAGGGAAAATCACTGCTTATGCTTACCGTGAATAAACATAATATTGATTCTATCGCCATCTATCGCAAATCAGGATTCACCGTAAGAGAAGAAAAAGTATTTGATATCGGCAATGGCTATGTGATGGATGATTTTGTGATGCAAAAAATACTTTAATGCAATTGCAAAAGACATGGCGCACTGCTTGGGCGGCCATCACCGCAACAGATGCTTGGGATGAATCTGGAGATGCGCTATTTACAGCGCTCTTGGCGCGGTATGCGGAGCCTCATCGCTACTATCATACGCAGCAGCACTTGCAAGAATGTATCCAGTACTTCGAAGCAACTGCACACTTGGCGCAGCACCCGCATGAAGTCGCCGTAGCGCTATGGTTTCACGATGCGGTTTACGATACTCACGCCCACAACAACGAAGCTGCCAGCGCCCAATGGGCAGTACAGGCGCTCACTGCAGCAGCCGCTACTTCCGATGTTTGCGGACGCGTAAAGGCACTTATCATGGCGACACAGCATAGTGTTGTGCCAACAACACCGGATGCATGTTTATTAGTTGATATTGATTTAGCTATTTTGGGTGCGTCGCCCGAGCGATTTGATCAATACGAAACGCAAATCCGTAATGAGTATAATTTTATAGATCAATCTATTTTCAATGAGAAGCGTGTAGCAATATTGCGAGGCTTTTTAGCGCGTGATAGTATTTATGCCACACGGTTTTTTAATCAAATGTTAGAAACGCTTGCGCGAGAAAACTTGGCGCGATCTATTTTGGCAATAAGCTGAAAACTCCCTATTTACCGATGTTCCCAGTCATTAATTGGTACGACAAAAAAGGAGAAGCAGATGGCAACGAAAAAATCAGCACAAAAAACAATGCAAAACGAATTAAGCGTGGATGATTATTTTGCTGCGATTGTTGATGATAGTCGCCGTGCGGATTGCATAGCACTTTCAGCCTTAATGCAAAAAACGACCAAACTAAAACCAAAAATGTGGGGCACCAGCATTGTTGGATTCGGCAGCTATCACTATAAATATGAAAGCGGTCATGAGGGCGATTCCTGTCGCGTTGGATTCTCATCCCGCGCCAACGCGATAACACTTTATATCGGTTCCGCATTCGCTGAGTCTGAAGTATTGATGACAAAACTTGGGAAGCACAAAATAGGTAAGGGTTGCTTGTATCTCAAAAAATTAAGCGACGTAAATACCGCAGTATTAACGCAGCTAATTAAATGCGCATTCAGTGAAATGGAGCGACGCTACCCCAGTGCATCCCAATGACGAAAGATCGGTCTCTAAAATCAGGATCTAAAACGGTGCGCCTTCACTTGCCATCACTTCGCTGCTCACCGCATCGCTACCTTCACCGCCTAGCGCTTCAATTAAATCATCGGTCATTTTGGTTACTTCGCCAGCCATCATAATAAAGTCGGCATCAAAGCGTTCATCCACATTATCACCGCTGTCGGTTTCGGTAATGACGTCCACGGGTGCGACTCTTTTGATTATGAAGGTTTCGCTTAATACGAACGACACGCGGTTCTGCCATGTCATCGCCAAACGTACGCATTGCTTACCCTGGGTGATGTGGTTATTGGCTTCATCTACCGCCATGCTTTGACGGGTTAACCTTAACGTGGCTTTGGTATCGTCTGACGCTCGTAGCTCTGTATCTTGGTCAATGCTAAAGCCCTGCGGGGCTTCATCTGCGGCTAACCAGTTGGTCATGCAGCTGGCAGGTGATTTAATGGTGTCAACGCGAATTAATGGTAGCCCTGGTACCGATTTGCAGAGCAGCGCCACGATTAATTCTGCCTTGGCTGGGGTGGCGGAATCAACGGCGACTAATCCGGTTTTCGGATTAATCCATACCTTAGTGCTGGCGCGCACTGAAAATGCGCGGGGGAGTAAATCGTTGGTGACGTGTTCTTTTATTTCCCGCATTTGTTTGCGGCCTACTTTAAAGCCTTGTTGATTTTCCAGTTGCGCGGCTTTGGTTTCCATTTCCTGCTTTATCACGGAAGATGGCAGTAGTTTTTTTTCTACCGTGAGTTGCAATAAAAATTGTCCTGCAACGGAATACACCAGTGATGGCTCGACTTCTTCCGGAAGTGCACGTGGCGCTGTCCAGCCTTGTGTTTGCACTTCAAACCCTGAGCAGGGGCGCAGGGGATAGCGGGAAAGCTGCGTATTTAATGCTTCTACATTCATTTGCCAATTAGTAGGTACGCGATACAGTTGCAAATTTCTAAACCACATAAAATAAATTCCGCAGCAAATTAACTAAAACTAAAGAGGAGGGGGAGTGTAGCGTATTCAGGGCGTATTAATTATTTTTTCATCGGGATTTTTTGATCCAAAATCGCAACGGCCGTAATGGCATTATCGGGAAAGCCATCAATAATTTTATCGGAGTACGTTAAATAGGTGAGGGTATTACGCTTTACATCCACAATGCGTACTACGCGTACGTGTTTGAAAACAAATGATGCGCCCTCTTTAAATACTTCTTCCTGTTGCGCTAGCGGTTTAGTGAACTTGATGGTGCCAATTTGGCGGCACGCCACCGAAAAGCGTGACGGGTCCTTCGCCAAACCGACTGCTCCCTTTAATCCGCCGGTTTTAGCGCGCGATACATAGCAGGCAATCCCTTCAACGCTGGGATCATCGAATGCCTCCACCACAATTTTATGGTCGGGGCCTAGCAAGATAAATTGCGTATCTACTGAGCCAATTTCTTCAGCGTTAGCATTCATTGCGAATGCAGTAATCGTCAAAAATAATGCGGCTTTAATATTCATGTTGGTACGCTTTCAATTGGTTTCTGGTTAAGGCCGTGTATTCTGTTTAGCAGATTATTTATAGACCAACGGTAAACGCGGAAACAGCAAGCTCTGAACTTTCCCAAATTTCTTCAAAACGATCCGTCCAAGGCTGCGTTTCAATTGCATTGTTCAGCGTTAAGATTGAGCGGGGGTGATCTTTATGCAGCTTATGCCAGAAGTGCATGCCGTCGGCAATGACCAACGGGTCGCACGCTTCACTGGCTGCACCTTTGGTGCGGTGAATAGCGAAGTTGCCAGAAAACTGCTGCATCAAAATCATGAGTCTGGGAAAATCTGCTGCAAAAGACTCCGGCTGATGTAGCGCGATGCGAATTTTCATGCTGCGATTAGCGAGCAATGCCTGTTTTATTGTTTCAATGCGCGTTGGTGCGGTAAAGCCGCGATCTCTCAGAGTGATGTCAAAAATATCAAGCTTTGATTTCGCTAATTGCACCACAGCCTCAATAGCTGGTTGAGCGTCAACATTACCTTCAATAATTTTGTGTAGTTGTGGTGTTTGCATATTTTCTAGCCTTGAAGAATTCAGTACTTTTTTGTTCCAGTAGTTGCAACAAGATAACTCAGTTTAAATATTCAATAAAACCATTGTCAAACCAATCATGCAATGTGGTTTTAAGCCCGTCAGCCGCGTCTACGTTTGCCAACGCGGCACTCACACACGCAGCGCTTGCCGTGCGGGTATTGGCAAGGCTTTCAAATAGCGCGGTAACTTCCGCAATGGTTACATCAACGGTAGGCGTTTTGTTGGCGTCCATACCGGCTTCAAAGCCGTTAATAAAAAATTGCGAATCAATACGCAGCATACGCGACCGTAAGTCCAACCGCAGCCCGAATTTCGCCGCATCACGGGCGAATTTCGCAGGCGTTACACTGACTTCTGGTGGCATAAACATAACATGATTTTTGGCAGCGGTAAGATATCCGCCGATAAAGTTGGTCATCTGCGCTACGCTATTAGGCAAGGCGCGCAACGCCGCTTGGTAGTCTTGTAAACTGGATTGGCTTAAGCGACCAGGTGTTGCTGTTGCGGCACGTTTGCTCTCTTGTACCAAACCTGAAAGCTTTAAATTATCGCGTTGATAATCCAAATAGGCACCAGCAATTTCCTCTCGTGCCGGTGCACGAAAACCGATTGACCAGGTTAAGCAATCACTTTGCGCCTCGCCATTGTGTGCATAGCCCGGCGGTAAATAGAGCATATCGCCGGCTTCTAAAACCCATTCTTGTTCGGCCTTAAAGTTTTTTAAAATTTTTAAGGGCGCATCTTTTATCCACGTCAAGTCTGGCTGTGCAGAAATTTGCCAGCGGCGCGATCCGGTGCCCTGCAGCAAAAAAACGTCATAGGAATCCACGTGAGGGCCAACGCCACCGCCCGCCGGTGCATAGCTAACCATGAGATCGTCAATACGGTCGTAGGAGATAAAATCAAAGTGCGCCAATAACGCATGGGCTTCGTGCGAAAAATGCTGGGTATCCTGGACTAAAACCGTCCATTTTTGCCCTTTCAAGGCATCAAATCGCTTTTTACGAAACGGCCCACGCTCCAATAACCACGGGGCTTTCGCGTTTTTTGGTGTGTTCACAACTAGCCGTGCCTGCGCCTCGTCATAAGTTGCTAGTTTCAATACATCAGCGATATTGAATGGTTGGTGTTGCTGCTCAAAATTAGCAAACGCCTGACGTATTAAAAGCGGCTTTTTATTCCAGTATTCGCTTAAAAATTGCGTAGCGCTCAGGCCGCCAAGTTGTGCCAATGGGGAAGCAATCGATGTAGGCATAAAGGGCAGGTCAAGATTGGCGTTTAGTAGGTGATGTAGGCAGCGCAGCCAGTAAAGTGGCGCGCCCGACAGGACTCGAACCTGTTACCCCCGGCTTAGAAGGCCGGTGCTCTATCCAGATGAGCTACGGGCACTGCATTGTGGCTTGCGCGATGGATTACACGCGCAATACCGCTAATTTAGCGTAAAACAACCATCAATTACAAATCATTCTTAGTAAAAGTCCTAAGAATAAACAGTGAGCATTGAGGATTTAAAGTTTTAGCGACAACTCATTGCTGTTAGGAGCAAAACACTAAAATTGGAACTGCTAGATTTAACGCTAGAAAAAGCATTAAGAAATTCTTGGTCGGAGTGAAAGGATTCGAACCTTCGACATCTTGCTCCCAAAGCAAGCGCGCGACCGGGCTGCGCCACACTCCGACATTCAAGCCCTGCATTATAGCGTGGAAGTGGGGTTTTGGCAATCGTTTGCTTCATTTTGAGTATGATTTAGCTTGATGGGGTGATTCATCTTAAATACCCATAAAAAACGCCGAACCAGCAAAGCTTGTTCGGCGTTTTTATTAAGCGATTTAAAGCTTATTCGCTTGCGGGTGCATCGCCACGCGGAGGGGCATCCATTAGCGCTTTCATGCTTAGGCGTACACGACCTTTGTCGTCGGCTTCTAGCACTTTTACCTTAACGATTTGGCCTTCTTTTAGATAATCCGCAACGGCATTTACACGCTCGTGGGCTATCTGCGAGATGTGGAGTAGACCATCTTTGCCTGGTAGCAGTTGCACAATCGCGCCGAAGTCTAGCAAGCGCTGTACTGGGCCTTCATATACCTTGCCCACTTCTACTTCTGCGGTGATGGCTTCAATGCGTTTTTTGGCCATTTCACCAGCTTCGATAGATACGCAGGCGATAGAAATATTGCCTTCGTCATCAATGTCGATTTGCGTGCCAGTTTCTCTTGTAAGCGCCTGAATTACGGCACCGCCTTTGCCGATCACTTCGCGGATTTTGTCCGGGTTAATCTTCATTTTGATAATTTGCGGAGCAAATGGGGAAAGTTCACCGCGAGAAATTGGTACCGCTTGCTTCATCAAGCCGAGAATATGAATGCGGCCTTCTTTAGCCTGCTTTAGTGCTACGTCCATAATGTCACGGGTGATGCCCATGATTTTTATGTCCATTTGCAAGGCAGTAATACCCGCTTCGGTACCGGCAACTTTAAAGTCCATATCGCCAAGGTGATCTTCATCACCCAAAATATCAGTCAATACCGCAAAGCGATTACCGTCTTTAATCAAGCCCATTGCCACACCAGCTACGTGTGCTTTGAGGGGTACGCCTGCGTCCATTAGCGATAAACAACCACCACACACCGATGCCATGGATGAGGAGCCATTAGATTCGGTAATTTCCGATACTACGCGCATGGAATAGCCAAATTCTTCTTCAGTTGGCAATACGGCAACAAGTGCACGTTTGGCTAAACGGCCATGACCGATTTCGCGACGCTTTGGCGTACCTACACGGCCAGTTTCGCCGGTGGAATACGGTGGGAAGTTATAGTGCAGCATGAAGCGATCACGGAACTCGCCTTGCAGCGCATCAATTACTTGCGATTCTTTTAGCGTGCCCAATGTTGCCACGGCAATTGCTTGGGTTTCGCCACGGGTAAATAGAGCAGAACCGTGGGTGCGCGGTAGCACGCCAGTGCGGATTGCGATCGGGCGTACGGTGCGGGTATTACGACCGTCAATGCGTGGCTCGCCGTTCAAAATCTGGGTGCGGACAATTTTTGATTCGATGTTAAACAGCATGTTTGAAACGGTGTTCTTATCGGGTGCACCCGCTTCACCGGTACACAACGCGCCGATTACGCGCTTGGAAATCGCGGAGATTTTGCCGGAGCGTTCGCCTTTAGATTTAATCTGGAACGCTTCATTTAAATCAGCAGCGGCTAGGCCGTTAATTTTTTCTTGCAGCGCCAGATCAGGTTCCGGTGCTTTCCAGTCCCACATATCTTTACCGGCTTCATCGGCTAGGTCAAGAATAGCGTTGATAACGGCTTTTTGTGCTTCGTGACCAAATACCACAGCACCCAACATAATTTCTTCGCTGAGTTCTTTGGCTTCAGATTCCACCATTAATACCGCTGACTCAGTAGCCGCAACGATCAAATCCATTTGCGAGGTAACTAATTCGGTTTTAGTTGGATTTAAAATGTATTGACCGTCGATATAACCTACGCGAGCCGCGCCAATTGGGCCTTCAAACGGAACGCCAGCTAAAGTAACGGCGGCGGATGCACCGATCATCGCGGCGATATCTGGATCAATTTCAGGATCGCAAGACAATACGGTAGCGATAACCTGAACTTCGTTGTAGAAGCCCTCGGGAAATAGCGGGCGCAATGGGCGATCGATTAAGCGGCTAGTTAGCGTTTCTTTTTCTGACGGACGGCCTTCACGTTTGAAGAAACCACCGGGGATTTTGCCGGCAGCAAAGGTTTTTTCTTGATAGTCAACGGTAAGCGGGAAAAAGTCTTGGCCTTCTTTGGCATCTTTACGAGCAACGCAAGTGACTAAAACAACGGTATCGTCCATCGAAACCATTACTGCGCCATCAGCTTGGCGAGCAATTTCGCCGGTTTCCAAGGTGACCGTGTGACGGCCATACTGGAAAGATTTTTTAATTGCATTCATGTCGGGAATTCCCTTCGTTTATTCTGGTTAATCAATCAATTCGTCAAACGCTTTTAAGACACAGCATAAAAGCGCGTATTGCGTGCAAATCTTGGAACATTCAAACTAAAGTGCAAAAACAAAAACCTGAAAATAAAAAAGCCCCTTGTCGATTTAATGACAGGGGGCTTTTGGGCATAAGCGAAGTAAAAATTACTTACGTAGGCTTAGGCTAACAATAATTTTTTTGTACGCATCATTATCAACGCGCTTCAAATAATCCAACATGCTGCGGCGCTTAGAAACCATGCGTAGCAAACCACGACGACCGTGATGGTCTTTAACGTTCTTTTTAAAGTGCTCAGTCAGGTGATTGATGCGGCCAGTAAGCAAAGCCACTTGCACTTCAGGAGAGCCAGTATCGCCCGGGGCGCGCTGGTATTTTGCCAAAATTTCGGCGGTATTAATGAGTTGTGCCATGTAAATCTCCAAATCAGTTCACGTATCATTTCGCTGATACTTACGGTTGATTCGCGACGTGCGTTTCAACAAGTCCAAAAGTATAGCCTACTTATGGTGTTTTTGCAAGCCAAACGCTTGATTTATAAGCAGTTTAACGGTGCTTTGCGCATTCTAGGCACGCTCCTAGTGAGGCTGGGAAATGGCAGCAAAATAGGGCGGAGACACCCTATTTCAGGCGTCATCAGCCCTATTTCAAGCGCTATTTCAGCACCACCTTTTGCCGCACCGTACCGGCCTTATCGTGATGGGCGACCAGATCGATACTGGTGCCGCTGGCGGCTTTAATGACCCAAGAGGCGCTAGTGCGGTCCGACGTTGGGTGGCTATCGGCCCAAAAGCTGACTGTGCTATGTTTATAGGCGCGGCCTTCTAGCTCGCCTAGCTCTTCGCGCAAATTACCGGCAATCAAGCTGGCGCTTGGTGGTAGCGCGACATCCACGATCACGCCACGCGATTGCTTGCGGCTGAGCGCACGTTTCGATACATAGGCGGGTAAATAGCCGGTGTTTTGCCATGATGCGGTGACTTTAAAGGTGTCGGCATTGGCATCGCTGGCGATTTTTTCAACCTTGGTTGTATGCGCTTCAAGCTTAGGTGACAGCAGGGCGTTAAAGGTCAGCCATTTTGGGAATTTAGCAACCTCGCGCTCCAGCAGGTGCGGTGGCGGGTTGCGGAAGGCCGCTATTTTATCCCAGCCGCCAATTTCCACTTCACCTAATTGCGGATGGTTAAATTTTGTCCAAGGTGCATAGCCACGTTCACCTAATTCACGGTCGCTCCATGCGAGTAATTTTAGATCGTCGCTTACGGGGTGGCTACGGAACCAGTCAATGTATTTGTAATCAGTGATTCCTGCCTCACGCATGGGACACCAAATTTCAATGGTCCATTCATACAAACCTAAGTGCTCGTAAATCCAATCAAACGCGCCAGTGATGACTTCTTTAGGGTGGTAGCGAAACTCGTGGTAGATGCTGATGGCGGGATAGCCCGTAAGTTCTTCGCCTTTGGCACCGCTGGTTTTATAGACCCATAAGTCCTCGGGCGGCATGTCGTCGTCGCTGCCACTAGAAAATGGCCGTAGTAAAACGCCGCTCCAAGTATGAAATGACGTGCCGCCGCTAATGTTTGGATGGCCGGTAATAAACGCCACTACCGCGCGCACTTCCGGCTCCGATGTCGGGAACGGGCCTGCGCCCAATTGCTCGTGCTCTTGGCGCCAGCCGGATGGGAAATTGCGGTTTAAATCTAGCCCTTGTTCATCACGATTTATTTTCACATTAATGCCATCGTAATTGCGGATGGTGCCTTCGGCCATCAGACGATAGTAGGTGCCACCATATTCATTGGGTGCGCGTGGCACCATCAAGCGCGGCTCGGTTTCATGGCATTTCCAATTGCCATTAGTGTCAATCACGCGCATGGATAAAATGCGACCATCGCCATCGACATCTTCAATATCCAAGCCATCCACACGTGGTTCATCGAAGGGATAGGTGCGCGTTGAGGAGCGAATAATTTTAGGGGTATCGCGCATGGCCCATTCCGCGCCATCAGGGTTAATACGTGGGCAAATATAGAGGGTGCGTGTATCAAGGCAACGGGTAATATCGGCATCGCTGCCGTAGCCTTTGGTGAGACTCTCTAAGTAATAGAGAGCGGCGGTGCTACCGGCTAATTCACTGGCATGAATATTAGCGTCGATCCAATAGGCGGGTTTATCTGCAGCCGCACCCGAGGCGGTATTGGTGGCGGTGACCACCCAAATATCACGCTCTTCGTGGCTTTTGCCAATGGACTGTATTTGCAATAGCGCAGGAAACTTGGCACATAAAGCTTTTAAGGTGGCGCTAAATTCTTCGTAGCGATAAAAACGGTTGTAGTCGATCATCGAGGTGTACTTTCTAAAGTTAGGTGCGCAAAATCAGTTTTCGTTTAGTGCAAAAGGCAGCGAATGCGGCCAGCAACAAGGTGTAGCAAAACGCGCGTAATGCGCCTATCCACGGTGTTGCAGTCACGCTAGCAATGGCGCTGCCTAGCCCCGTTAACGCCAGTAATGGTATTAGCAGGCTATTAACACCAGCATAGGCTAGCAGTGGATTTTGGCCGCTTGCGATGAGCAATCTGAAACCAAAAGTACGTTTGGCAATATCCAAAATAAGATGCAGTGCGCTTAAGCTGAAAAATGCCAGACCCGATGTGACAAAATAATAGCTTAAGGTGCCTTTATCTTTACGGATGCCGCCTTCAAAAGGCTCGAAGGCCAGCCCTAATAATAAAAAGAAAATGCCATAGCCAATGAGTTGACGTAGTAGGTCTGAAGCGTTTTTATTGAGCCACCATGCAAGCCCGCATAAAGCAGCGCAGCCCAGCGTGGTTTCAATCACCACGCGGCTCTTCAGCCCAATCAAGCTTAGTAAAATGAGGGCGATACTAATAGCTATGGTGAGTAGTTGCGCGGTAGTTAAGATGCGTGCGCCTTGATGCCCACGGGACTGGGTGGCGTTGATGGTTTGGCCACGCATGAAACGGAGCCAGCAATCACCCGCGATAGTGCCGGGAATGACGATAAAGAGATATTGTTGAAAATATACGGTGCCTAACCAAGGCAGGGGTGATGCATTCCAAATAATTTGTCCTAAACCCGGTAAATTTTGACTGAACCGCAACGCCAGCAGAAACGCCAGTACCGCAAAACGCCAATCAAGGCGATCACGTGTGGCAAGCCAGACCAGTGCGGCACCAACAAATACATTTGCCAATACGAGAATAATAATGTCGCTGCGGCTTACGCTAAACGCCGTGCCATCTTTGGCGCTAAAAATAAACAAAACGGTGATTGCGCCGAGCCAGCCAAACAATCGAATAAGGGTGCGCCGCTTCAGACTAAAATTGTTTGGAAGTCTTACAAATAGCGGAAAGAGCAATGCAAACCCTACAAGCGCGAGGAGATAGTGTTGCCAAGTTGGTGTCGCGCTCATCGCCTGTGGTTGGATATGTTTTATATAAATGGCGAAAAAAGCCAACAACAACCCCCGCATGAATACTGAGGCGCAAATACTACGTAACTTATCACCCGCATTTAAACGCGCCTGAAGCGCTAGCGGGATGGCCGCACCCATCGCAAACAGGAAAAATGGAAATACCAAATCTACCCAGGTAATCCCCGGCAAAGCACCATTAAAAATGTGTTTTGGCGGCGGTACTTGCGCGTGATACATCCATTCTGGCAGCACGCCAAAGGGAATTTGCCCGGATAGTACCATCGCTAAAATAGCAATTCCACGCAACGCATCCAAAGGTAGCGCCCGTACTAAGGATTGCGTTGGCAGTAGCGTCACTTTTCTTTTGGCACGATGTTGGCATACCATGCTAAAAAGGCACGATGCGCGATTTCACGCTTTTCTAGCGCATCTTGTAGTAGCTTCGGAATCTCAGCTACCGCATTGCCGCGAGCCGCATTTTCAAGCGCTTTGAAGGCCGCGTGCGCTTGTTTTGCGCCAACCGTGGCATACGCACCGCCTACTCGATGTGCGGCCTTGCTAAGTACTGTAAGATCACTACCGTAGCTTGTAAATACCGTAAGTGCTTCGGTGGATACCGTAGCAAGATTTTCGACAATCGTAGCCAAGGCGCTGGGCTCACCATGCTGCGCTATAAACGCTATTTCTTCGAGTTGTTCGGGGTCAAGTGCTAGTTGTTCCGGTGTGAAGGCACGTAGGCGTTCTGTGGTGTTTTGCGGTGTGAAGGGAATGGCGCTGTTTACTATTGGCAGAGGTGCAGTGCGCTCGAATGTAGTTGCTGCTGCGATCTTTAATGGCTGCGTGCTGACATCATCAAATCGGCGTGTGGAAGCATTCGGGCCTACCGGAATATTCAAAGCGCTAGGAACAAAGGCGCGTGCTGTAATTGCTGCGCTCTCGCTGGCACGTATAACAGGCACAGTTGGGGCAATCGGTGCAACTGCTGTAACCACTGTATGGGCAACGCTGTCCTGAGTGTTGGTGGATGAACTTAAAAGTTGACCTTTTAAGCGAGCGTCTTTGTTGAGTACGCTGCGCAACACATAGCGTAGACGATCTTGGGACAGTGGTTTCGACAAAAACTCCACCATACCACTCGCTGCAGCGCGAACGCGATCATTTTCAGAAACGTTGGCGCTCAGTGCCACGATGGTTGGGCGGCGGTTTTCTGGCTGTTGGGCGGTAATTAAAGCGGCTGCCTCAAAACCATCCATGATGGGCATTTGTAAATCCATTAGTATTAAGTCAAATGGCTGGGAAGATGCGTGTTTATTGACTTGTGCAACCGCATCTTCGCCGTTTTCCGCCAATGCCACTTCATGGCCTAAGCGCAATAGTGTTTGCTTCGATAGCATTTGATTGATTTGATTGTCATCTACTATCAGTACCTTTAGTCGTTGTGGTGGGCCGCTACCAACGCCTAACGCAGCGTTGTTATCGCTGGCGTCGTGATGCGCGCGTACCCCCCACACGCTCGCCAGCGCTTCAGCTAGCTGCGCGTCGCGGGCAGGCTTGAGCAAATAGGCGTCAAATTCTCGCAAGCGCGTTGCTGCATCGCGCTCCATTTGATAGCGTGAGGTATTAGTGAGTGCGACGAGTTTAATCGGTCTGCCATTAGAACCAGTAATGCGTCGTACCGCAAATGCGAAGGCACCTGCGTCCATATCAGGCAAATGAATTTCGGTAATAATCGCGTGGGCTTGCGAACCGTTATTTAACAGCTCGATTGCTTCTGTACCACTAGCGCATGCCTCAACTACAATTGATAGGCGTTTCAGCCGTGCCGAGATAGCCGCACGCAAAGTTTCGTGGGGCTCTACCAGCATCACCCGTTTATTTAAAAACGGAATGGAAAACATTCGTATAGTCACGTTTTCTACTGCGTTACGCTCATCCATCACGAAGGGCAAAAGAGCTGAAAACGTGCTGCCGACACCTTCTTTACTTGTCACTGTTATCTTGCCACCCATGCGTTCGACTAAGCCTTTGCAAATCGCCAAGCCCAACCCAGTGCCGCCGAAGCGTCGCGAAGTTGAGCTATCAGCTTGGGTGAATGGTGTAAATATGCGGGCCAACACCTCTTCTGACATACCGATGCCGGTATCAGTTACGCTGAAGCGAATTTCGCAATGGTTGGTAGCAAATTGGTGCTCAAGTGCTACGGTTACCGTAATATCGCCGAGGGTCGTAAATTTAATCGCGTTAGATAGTAAATTAAGCACCACTTGGCGCACGCGTACGGCGTCGCCTTTAAGGGTACTGGGGATATCGTCAGCCACAGTGACGATAATATTTACGCGCTTGGCGCGCGCCCGTTCGCCCAATATTTCTGCGGCTTCATCAACTAATCGCAATAGTGATATTGGGGCTTCATCAAGATCAAAAGCACCGGATTCAATTTTTGAAAGATCGAGCACATCGCCCAATAGCGCTAATAAGGTATCGCCTGATAAACGTACTGCGTTTACATATTCGCGTTGCTCTGGGGCTAATTTTGTTTCTGCTAGCAAGTTAGCTGCACCGATCACACCATTCAGGGGCGTGCGAATTTCATGGCTCATGGTAGCCAAAAATTCTGACTTGATTTTGGTAGCGGCTTCCGCGCGTTGATTCGCTTCAAGTAGCTGCAGTTCGCGCTGTTTTTGCTCAGAAATATCGCGCAATGCGCCTACTGAGCGAATAATTTTTCCCGACTTATCACGGAGGCGTTTTACGTAAGACTCGATCCAGATGTAGTGGCCGTCAATGTGGCGCGCGCGCGTTATTAGGGTAGAAACATCATCGGAACCCGCAAATTTTTCTCGGTGCACGTGCACGTGGACACGATCATCAGGATGAATTAACTGATCCTCAGGGTGAATCATGGTGTCAATCATGGTGGTTGCATGCGCAAAATCAGCGCTTGTGTAACCGAACATGGCTGTAAACTCAGGGGATACATACACGGTGTCGTTAATATAATCGCGGGAATAGGTTGCGATATTGGAAGCGTTTAAAACGAGCTGTAAATTTTGGCGTTCAAGTGCAAGACTAGCTACTGCATTTTTACGTTCAGTGATGTCGAGTAACGATCCGATATAGCGCATGGGCTCATCCGCGGTCTCAGCGGTAAATTGTCCGCACGCTAAATACCAGCGATATTGGCCATTGCCACAGCGTAGGCGCAGTTCTTGTTCAAACAAGCTGCAGGTGCTAAATGCGCTGCTTATTTTTTTTCGGGTTTCGTTTTCATCGTCTGCATGAACTGCTTGCATGAAACCGCTCGGGCGAATGCTTTGTGCGCCGTTGTTCCAGCCGAGCATATCGCGCGCACGGTTAGATAGATGCAGATTGCCATCGGCTTGCGACCAAGTAAATAGCCCTGCTCCAGATGATTTTACGACCAAGCTTAGCTGCTCGCGCTCACGCATGAGCTCGCGCTGGGCAAGTTCACGGGCAGTCAAATCGGTAATAACACCAATTGTACCGATCACCTCACCGCTCGCTGCATACAGCTGTGCCTTACGAATCATTACCGAAACACGTTCACCCGTGGCTGTTGTAGCAACAGTTTGCCACTGCAGCGTGGGCTTGGCGTGGATTGAATTCAAACTGCTGTCAATAGCTGGCTCGCGTTGCAATGGCTCTGTAGATGCGGCGATGGCAGGTGCCTGCAACCCAAAAGTGCTGATATTGGTGCCAACAGCACTCCCAGAAACTGCTTGCATCAGCGCCTCCCATGCCGGATTAACTTCCAAAATATTACGATTTGCGTCAGCAATAAAGGCAGCTACCGGCAGTACACTAAATACGTTTGCAAACAGTTGTTTTTGCGCTGCTAAGTTTTGTTCGGCTAAACGCTCGCGACTAATGTCGAGAACTGAGCCGATTAACCTTACAGGCCGACCCGCTAGGTGTGCATCCCGCTCACTGCGTTGCGGCACGGTAATGCCACGGATACGTACCCATGTAGTTTCACCGTTAGGTTTAACGGCCCTAAAGTCGGCTTCTGCATATTCCTTTAAACCCTTTAATGCCGCAGTGAGTTCGTCACGAACGGTAGGCCAATCCTCTGGGTAAACATGACGACGAAAGTCAAAAGGGATGGGCAAGCCTGAGATGGTATAACCCAATAATTCCGCCGTTCTGGGCGATATGAAATACGCGCCATCAGGTTTTAGTTCAAAATCCCACAGCCCTTCGCGACTAGCGTCAAGCAGTCTAGACGTGGCTTGCTGTTGCTCAATCAATTGTTGCTCAAGCGCTGCTATGCGCGCTTGCAGCGCTATTTCAATAGGCGTATTTTTTAATTCTTCTATCATGCGTGGATGCTTGCTAGTTAGCTTCAGGCGGTGCCGTGTCTGTTTTAAAGAAAGAAATGATTCCTAATATATAGCCTGAAAGTAAATAGCAAACAAATAAACCCCAAAGTACATGCGATGGTTCTATCGTCACAATCAAATACACCAAAAAGATTAGTGGTATAACCCAAAACGGTACTGTACCGCGCAGATTAATTTCTTTACCGCTGTAATATTTAATATTGGTAATCATCGTCACGCCAGCAATCACCGTCATGCCCCACGCAAAATAGCGCACATCACCCACGGCGAAGTGCTGGCTTAATACCCAGATCATACCTGCCACGACGGCAGCGGCGGCGGGGCTTGGCAGGCCCTGAAAGAAGCGCTTGTCTACCACATCA
Source organism: Betaproteobacteria bacterium (assembly GCA_031376425.1). Classification (GTDB taxonomy): domain Bacteria; phylum Pseudomonadota; class Gammaproteobacteria; order Burkholderiales; family Usitatibacteraceae; genus JANMDR01. The sequence continues at coordinate 10,327 of JANMDR010000192.1, read as the reverse complement.
ATATTGGTATTGAAACGCGCTAGCCGGAGCGCGGCACAAGCACAATAAATAAATGCACCAGCCCAGCCCCATTTGCCCATCGGTTTTAGCGCCCATTCATACATCACCAAGGCTGGCGCTGCGCCGAAAGATACCATGTCGGCCAAGCTATCAAATTGCGCACCAAACTCGCTTTGGGTGTGGGTCATGCGGGCTACGCGCCCATCCAAACCATCTAAGACCATAGCGATAAATATAGCAATGCAGGCATTTTGAAATTGCCCATTCATGCCATTTACAATCGCGTAGAAGCCGAAAAATAGAGCCGCAGTAGTAAATAGATTAGGCAAAATATAAATGCCTTTTTTGCGTCGTGCGGGATCAAGTAAGCCGCGCCCCGCGCGACGTAGCTTTTGAATGGGGCGACTTTGTTCGTTGCGATTGTTTTCAGGCATGTTTTTCTATGAAAGAATAAAGCTTAGCTGTGTAAGTGTAGCCGCTTAAGCGAAGCTTATGCTACTTCCGCCAACAAACCCTTTTTACGCAACATCGGCTCCGGTGTGGGTGCGCGACCACGGAACGCTTCATAGGCTTGCATCGGCAATTGGCTAGCACCACCACTATAGATATTTTTGAGTAAACGTGCTGCCACTGTCGGTGAAAAGATATCGTTGGCTTCTTCAAACGCATCGAAGGCATCCGCGTCTAATACCTCCGCCCACAAATACACATAATAGCCAGCCGCATAGCTGTCGCCTGCGAATAGATGCGAAAAATGCGGTAGACGATGGCGCATAAATAAGGCTGCGGGCATGCCAATTTTTTTAAGCGCTTCAGTTTCAAAAGTGTGAATATTGAAGTCATCGAAATCGGTTTTTTGATGCAACTGCATATCAAGCAAGCCGCTTGAAGTGGTGGTTACCGCGTCAAAGCCAACATTGAATTTGCGTGCTGCCTGAAGTTTAGCAATAAGCGTATCGCTAATGGGTTCACCCGATTGCACATGGAGTGCATGTTGCTTTAATACTGCGGGCTGTGCCAACCAATGTTCGAATAATTGCGATGGTAATTCTACAAAGTCGCGCAGTACATTGGTGCCGGATAATCGTTCATAATTTACGTTAGACAGCATTCCATGTAGACCATGACCAAATTCATGAAACAAGGTGCGAGCGTCGTCATAGCTCAACAGTGTTTGCTCACCTTCGGGCGCCTTATTGAAATTATTGTTGTTGAGAACAATCGGAATTTGTTTGGTCTCACTAGGCGATAACGCAGCGCGTTGGGCGCGTAAATTGCTCATCCACGCGCCACCTGATTTGCCTTGCCGCGCGAAATTGTCGTGCATAAAAATCGCTACTAATTCGCCCTGCGTATTGTGTGCTTCATAACACTGCACATCCGCGTGATAGCCCTGAATATGGGGAGCCGCGGTGAAATGAATGCCAAATAAACGCTGTGCGCAATCAAAGGCCGCAGTGGTCATTTGCTTAAGTGAAAAATACGGCTTTAGCTGTGCGTCGTCCAGTGCGTAGCGGGCTTGACGAAGTTTTTCGGCGAGATAAAACCAATCAGAAGCGGTGAGTTCATCGCTTGCCTTTAATTCTCCTAATTCAACCCCTAGCGCTTTTAGGGCGATAGCTTCTTCACTTGATTTTTCAACGGCGCGTTGCCATACATTGAACAATAAATCATTTACTGCCTTTGGTGTACCAGCCATACGATCAGCCAAGGCATAGTCCGCAAAATTGGTGTAACCATGTAGCTGTGCCTGTTCTAGGCGCAGTGTCAAAATACGGGCGGCTACGTCTAGATTATTGCGGGCGGGATGCAGTTCGCCGCGTTTGAGCCACATGCTAAAGGCTTTCGCACGCAACGCACGGCGGGTTGAGTAGGTTAGAAATGGTACGACCAATGAGCGCGAAAGTGTGATTACATGCTTACCAGCCAAATCACGGGCGCGGGCAGCAGCACTTGCAGCCGCAATGACATAATCCGGTAAGCCTGCTAGATCAGCAGGTGTTTCCAGTGTTAGAAAAAATTCGTTTTCATCTGCCAACACGTTTTGACTAAATTGTGTGGTGGCTTCAGCGAGCTCGCCTACTAAGGTGGCGAGGCGTGCGCGTGCTGCGCTGCTTAATTTGGCACCAGCACGCACAAAATCAAAATGTACCCGTTCGCAAAGCCGCATAGCTTGTGCATCTAGGCCTAATGTATGGCGTTGGGTATAGAGTAAATCTAGTTTTGCAAATAATGCTGCGTGCGTAAACACCGCATTTTGATGTGCTGCTAATGGCGCAGCAAAATCGCGCTCAATAGCTTGAAATTGCGCGTTGGTAGCGGATGCACAATAGTTTTGAAAACAGGCATCAATCTGCGCTAGTAATTGCCCTGCACGATCAAAAGCCACAAAGGTATTGGCAAAGGTAGGATTAGGTTCCGCTGCAATGACATCAAGCTCGCGCATTCGCTGCGCCATCGCTAGGTTCAGGGCATCGGGAAAATGCGCTGGCAAAATTTGCGCAAAAGGCGGTACACCGTACGGTGTATTCCAGATAGAAAGTAGCGGATTTGTGTCGTTTGCAGCTGTTGTATTTTGCATGGCGCAGGCTCAAAATTCAAAAGTAGTAAGTATAGTCTTTAGGCGACAATTATTTTAGATTACTGTTGCTTCTTAGGGTTAAACTGAATGGTGACTTCAAAATAGAATGTATTTTTTAACTTTCGGCCATTGCTGCTATTGCTACCACCGCCAAAATCTATCGCGAAGACGATAGGTTTACTTGAATAAGGGATAAATCATGAACACTTCTTTCACCACTTCGTGGAATGGACTTTTTGCGACATTATTTTTGCGCAAGCTATTCGTGGCTGTTTCACGTTTGCTGATATTGCTGCCTATGCTTTTGGTCGGCCATGTATCCGCACAGGCAGGTGCACCGGATGCGAAACCGGCGATAAGCGAATTTGAAACGGCGATGAAGGCTGCGCAGGCGGTTGCTACTTTTGGCCCGGCAGAAGTAGCATTAGGCGGGCAAGCCAAACTGAAGTTACCAGCCGACTATGTTTTTATTCCTGGGCAGCAAGCAAAATCAATATTGCGGGCGATGGGAAATAGCGGCGGCGGTGACGTGATGGGAATCATTTTCCCGCCACAGACTTCACAGGCTGGCTGGATGGTGGTGGCTACTTATGCACCTTCTGGATATGTGAAGGATGATGATGCCAAAGATTGGAAGGCCGATGAGTTATTAAAAAATATTAAAGAAGGCACCGAAGCCGCTAACGCCGAGCGAAAAAGCCGTGGCTTCCCAGAAATGCTAGTGGAAGGTTGGATTGAGAAACCAAACTACGATGCCACTAAGCACAGGCTCGTATGGTCGATTTTATCGAGCGATAAAGGTGCACCTGCAACGGCTGAAAAAGGCGTGAATTACAACACTTATGCCTTGGGTCGTGAAGGCTATATCTCATTAAATTTGGTTACCGACGCCTCTACTATTGAAAGTGAAAAAGTGGTGGCGCAACGTCTTCTGAGTGAGCTTAATTTTATCGAAGGCAAAAAATATAGTGATTTCAATGCATCAACCGATAAAGTGGCGGAATATGGCCTAGCTGCCTTGGTTGCAGGTGCAGCAGCCAAAAAACTTGGGCTGCTTGCTGTGATTGGTGCGTTTTTCCTGAAATTTGCCAAAATATTTATTTTCGGCGGCGCAGCACTTTTAGCCGGAGCAGTAAAATTATTTGGCCGTAAAAAGGAAGACTAAACCATGTTAAAGCTATTAGCCTATTTATTTGCGGCAGGCAAACTTGGCAAGGTAGCGCTTACGGGCGGCACAATGTTGTTATCCGTTTTTGCGTATTCACTTATGTACGGCTGGCGCTATGCTGCAGGTTTTGTGTGATTGTTTTCGGAAAGTTGATTACTTTTAAACCGCTTTAAATTTATTTAACACGCTAAATTTCGAGCAATAACAGGCGGTTTCAGCGACTAATGCCTGTAGACGGCTATTTTATTGAAGTAATGGCTGAAGATACCTGTTAATAGGGTATCTTCAGCCATTTACGCGCTATATTTTCGAACGCCGCACTTGAAATTTCACTTAATTGGACTTATATTAGCACTCGTACTGGGTGAGTGCTAACAAAAGTGCGAACAATTGCGCTTTGTACGTTCATCCACACCGTTTTTTTTGTAACTTTTTCCTGATAAATCAGGAACTTAACCCTAGGAGTGAGTAATGAAACTACGTCCCTTGCATGATCGTGTGATCGTAAAGCGTTTGGAAGAAGAGCGGAAAACCGCCTCCGGTATCGTGATTCCTGACACTGTTGCTGAAAAACCAGATCAAGGTGAAGTATTGGCTGTAGGTCCCGGTAAGAAGAATGAAGATGGTAAATTGTCTCCAGTTGACGTAAAAGTGGGCGACCGCGTGTTGTTCGGTAAGTACGCTGGCACCACCGTTAAAGTGGATGGCGATGATCTTCTGGTGATGCGTGAAGAAGACATTATGGCTGTTGTTACAAAATAAGTTAGTTAGTACCACTTAATTTGTTACGCTTTTAAAATCAGGCATCTTCAATTTTTAAATATTTTCTAAAGAGGCAAATATCATGGCTGCAAAAGAAGTTAAATTTGGCGGCGAAGCCCGCGCCCGCATGGTTCACGGTGTTAACGTTTTAGCTAACGCTGTTAAAGTAACCCTTGGCCCTAAGGGTCGTAACGTAGTGCTAGAGCGGAGCTTTGGCGCACCCACCATCACTAAAGACGGTGTTTCGGTTGCTAAAGAAATCGAGCTTAAAGACAAGTTTGAAAACATGGGTGCGCAGTTGGTTAAAGACGTTGCGTCGAAAACCTCCGACGTTGCTGGTGACGGTACAACAACCGCAACCGTGTTGGCACAAGCTATCATCGTTGAAGGCATGAAGTATGTTGCCGCTGGCATGAATCCAATGGACTTGAAGCGCGGTATCGACAAAGCTGTTGTAGCGATTGTGGCCGAGCTAAAGAAAATTTCCAAGCCAACCACAACTAACAAAGAAATCGCCCAAGTTGGTGCTATTTCAGCTAACTCTGATCCAGATATCGGCAAGATTATTTCTGACGCGATGGAAAAAGTGGGCAAAGAAGGCGTAATTACTGTTGAAGACGGTAAATCGCTCGAAAACGAGTTGGAAGTTGTTGAAGGTATGCAGTTTGATCGTGGTTATTTGTCCCCATACTTCATCAACAATCCAGATAAGCAAGTTTCAAACTTGGAAGAGCCGTTTATCTTGTTGCACGACAAGAAAATCTCGAACATTCGCGATTTGCTGCCGGTGCTAGAACAAGTAGCGAAAGCTGGCCGTCCATTGCTTATCATCGCTGAAGATGTTGATGGCGAGGCATTGGCAACATTGGTTGTTAACAATATTCGCGGCATTTTGAAAACCACTGCTGTTAAGGCACCTGGTTTTGGTGATCGTCGTAAAGCCATGCTTGAAGATATCGCTATTTTGACTGGCGGTACCGTGATTGCTGAAGAATTGGGCTTGAAGCTTGAGAACGTAACCCTTAACGACCTAGGTCGCGCCAAGAAGATTGAAGTGGGTAAAGAAAACACCACGATTATCGACGGTGCAGGCGACGAAGAAACCATCAAAGCGCGCGTAGCCACAGTACGTAAGCAAATTGATGATGCTACTTCTGACTATGACAAAGAAAAGCTGCAAGAGCGCGTAGCCAAATTGGCTGGCGGTGTTGCTGTGATTCGTGTTGGCGCAGCCACAGAAGTTGAAATGAAAGAGAAGAAAGCCCGCGTTGAAGACGCGCTACACGCTACCCGTGCAGCCGTTGAAGAAGGTATTGTTGCAGGCGGCGGCGTAGCATTGTTACGCGCCCGTGCAAACGCTGGCAAGATTAAAGGCGACAACGCTGAGCAAGATGCGGGTATCAAAATTATCATGCGTGCTGTTGAAGAGCCGCTACGTATGATTGCCCAAAACGCCGGCGACGAGCCAAGCGTAGTCGTAAACAAAGTGCTAGAAGGTAAGGGTAACTTTGGTTACAACGCATCCACAGGCGAATACGGCGACATGGTTGAGCTAGGCGTACTAGACCCAACTAAAGTAACCCGTTATGCATTGCAAAATGCAGCGTCTGTTGCATCCCTAATGCTAACCACCGATGCAATGGTGGCCGAGCTTCCAAAAGATGACTCAGCCGGTGGTATGGGCGGCGGCATGGGCGGTGGCGGTATGGGTGGCATGGGCGGTATGGATATGTAATGTTGGGTTAAACCAAACATTATTGCTTCAGATTGTTCGAATACAAAAAGCCCAGGTAACTGGGCTTTTTGTATTTTTGCGGAGCTAATTTGTTGGCATCTACCCTTTGAACGCGGCGAAGCGTTAAACTTCTGCGATATTATTATTAAGCTGGGTGCTGAGTGAATCAAACTCTAAAAAGTTATGTGGTGATAGCGGTGATGCTTTTGGCTGGTGGGTTCGTTCCATTAGCGGTTGCGCAAACGCAAACGCCACCTGCAACCATGCAATGGCGCGATGCCACCACTTTGCTCGTTGAGGGGCGTGCCTTCACCAAAACCGCAACGCCGTATGATCGGCTACCAGCGGAAGCCAAAAGCGCGGTAAGTAGCAAAATATGGGAACTATCAGAAGATTCCGCAGGGTTGAGCGTGCGTTTTATTACCGACGCCACCACCATTCGTGCCAGTTGGACATTGCGGCGCGACAAATTTAGCCTTCACAATATGCCAGCAACAGGTGTGAGTGGCGTAGATTTATATGTGCGTGAGATGGAGGGCGAAAACACCGCATGGCGGTTTTTAGCCGTTGGTATTCCTAAATTAGCGATAGAAAATGACGTTGAAATTGCCACGCGCTTAAAGCCAGGCAAGCGCGAATATCGGCTGCATTTGCCGCTCTACAATGGCGTTTCGCGGGTAGAAATTGGTGTGCCGGTTGAAGCCAGCATTGATGCACCCACGCTTACCAAAGCAAAACTGCCGGTCGTGTTTTACGGTACCTCCATTGTCCAAGGTGCAGTAGCATCACGCCCCGGCATGGCCTACCCCGCGCAGGTGGCGCGCGCATTGTCTGTAGATGCCTTAAATATGGGCTTCTCCGGCTCCTGTCAAATGGAACCAGCAATGGTGAACATTATCGCCAGCATTCGCGCTCAAGCCTTTGTGATTGATTGCCTACCCAATATGCAAGTAGGTGATATTGAAGCACGCACCTTGTTATTGGTAGCAGCCATTAGAAAAAATAACCCCGATGCGCCCATTATTTTGGCCGAACATATCGAATACGCCGACGCTCATCAAAAACCCGCCCGCCAAGAGCTATACAGCAAGCGCAACGAAGCACTTAACCGTGCGGTAACAATATTAAATACCGCAAAGGCAGGCACAGTATCCCTCATCACCGCCGAAGCCATGCTAGGCGCTGGCAGTGCGCCCAGCGAAAGCTCAGTAGACGGCATTCACCCCAGTGATTTAGGCATGTATCGGATTGCGCAAGCAGTGGGGGCGCGGTTGAAAGCGCAACTGAAGTAACTTTTGTTTGGGAGTAATCAATAGCGAGATACTACGCAGACGAGAGTCAATTTGTTATAGTCATAGATTAGTTTTTAGTTGCTTGAATGCTCCGCTTGTTGCAGGCGCGGTTTCGTGCGAGCCGATTTGACCTTAATACCCCAGCGTAATTCGCTTTGGAATAAAAATGAACATGCCCTATGTGGTGCCAAAACATCCTTTGGAAGTTTTGCAAAAACTAAATTTTGACGAAGCCATTGAACCGGATGATCCTCGTTTTGTGGATACTGACGCCGCTCGCGGTGGCGGTAGCACACAGGGACGCATGGCTATTAAATTTGGACTCGATCTGGCTACCCAAGATTTTTATCCAACAACAAAAAAACATGTTTTATTGTTTGGTCCTATCGGTGGCGGCAAATCCACTGAGCTAAAACGGTTTTGTGCAACGCTTAAAACGGGTAAAAAACTCTATCCCATTTTGCTCAATGTACGTGGCGAAATTGATATCAATAACTTACGCTATTCGGATATGTTGATGGCACTTGCCAATGCCGTGGTTCGCGATCTTGCGGCGCGGCAACTGCCTCTGGATGTAGCAGCGTTTACAAAAATGCAATTATGGTTCACAGAACAGGTATTTTCTGATGAGAAAACAAGGGAAATTGCCAGTGAATTAAAAGGTGAAATAGAAGCTGGTTTTGGCATACCGCTATTACTGAAGCTAATGGCGAAATTCACCCCCACATTTAAAAACTCATCTGTGTATAAGACTTCAATGCGTGAGGTTGTGCAGAAATCATTTTCGCAATTTGCTGAAGCGTTTAATGAATTGCTGCGAGCCGCAGAAAAAGCAATTAAAGAAGCTGGGCTCGCTGAACGCATCGTACTGTTGGTCGATGGAACCGATAAAACGACGATGGACGATGCACAGCGTTTATTTGTGAGCGATGCCGAACAACTGCTGGCTATTGAGGCTCTAGTACTTTATACAGCACCCATTTCTTTAAAATACGGCGGCACTACCCATGGCAAGCTAGATTCAGATTTGGTATTGCCAATTATTAAGCTGAATGAGCGAGACGGTACGCGCAACGATATCGGCTGGCGTGCAATGCATGACATTTTAGCTAAGCGCATTGATCTAACTGCATTTGCGGATGAGGCGACAATATCATTATTGATTAAAACCAGTGGCGGTCACCCGCGTGAGATGCTGCGGCTTTTGCAAATGACCTGTGAAGCTGCCGGGGCGCTACCTATTGGCGACGATATCGTCAAGGGTGCGATAGCAAAATTAGCGGCAGACTATCGATTTTGGCTACAGCCTGAAGATTATCGCCTGCTCGCAGAAGTTGATTTGAGTAACGGTGCCAATGTGGGCAACGATGAGCGCACGCGTAATCTATTATGGCGTTTGGCGTTGCTGCATTACAACGATGGCTCATGGCGTGCAACCAATCCGGTTTTATTAAATCTTGAAGGTTATTGCAAGGCGCGCGCAGATTTGGTACGTGAAAAAGAAGCAGCGGTGATTTTTGGTAAAGCGTAACTATGACCTCCGTTGATAACGGCATAAGCAGCTTTACTGGCCATCCAGTCACGCCGTTTGTTGAGCCACAGCATCAGGAGGAATGGCAGGTGCTCATTAAAGCACTTTCCTATCGCACGCGGTTTCAGTTGTTTTTTGCGGTTGTTAGGGATGGTTTGTATCGTGATCGTTTAATTGATCTCTGCGAGCAGGCTATGCTGGTTGCCGATCGGCAGGTCTTTAGAGTAGATTTATCGCAGCCTCAATGGTCAGCAGGTTTTGAAAGTCTCGAAAACTGGCTGCAGGAAAATGTGCCAGCAGGGTCAGTTGTCCACTTATTTAATGCGGATGATTGGTTTAACCCCATCAATATCGCCGCGCTCAATATCCGACGCAATGCGCTGGCCGAACATATCGATGCACGCCTACTTTGGTGGCTGTCTAGCACTGCAGTAGAACAAATCGCGCGGAACGCGCCCGATGCTTGGTCATGGCGCGCAGGGGTGTTTGATTTCCGTAGCAAAGCTCCATCAGTCGATGTTGAACAACCGCCAAGTGCTAGCGAATTTTGGCGCGAATTGCCGAAAAATACTTCACTTGATAAACAAGCACGAAATGAAAGAATCAATGAACTTATAGCCATTGACAAAAATGAAATGCATGAATCAGTGCGTCTGTCACTATTAGATGAACGTGCCGATCTGCTTCAGTCAATTGGAGATTGGGATGCCGCCTTAACCATCCGGCAAAACGAAGAACTACCGGTATATGAAAAACTGGGAGATGTACGCGCAATCGCGATAACGAAAGGCAAGATAGCCGACATTATGCAATCGCGCGGGCAGCTTGACGCAGCCTTAGCCATCCGACAAAACGAACAACTACCGGTATATGAAAAGCTGGGAGATGTACGCGCAATCGCGATAACGAAAGGCAAGATAGCCGACATTATGCAATCGCGCGGGCAGCTTTATGCAGCCTTTGCCATCCGACAAAACGAAGAACTACCGGTATATGAAAAACTGGGAGATGTACGCGCAATCGCGATAACGAAAGGCCAGATAGCCGACATTATGCAATCGCGCGGGCAGCTTGACGCAGCCTTAGCCATCCGACAAAACGAAGAACTACCGGTGTATGAAAAGCTGGGAGATGTACGCGAAATCGCGATAACGAAAGGCAAGATAGCCGACATTATGCAATCGCGCGGGCAGCTTGAAGCAGCCTTAGCCATCCGACAAAACGAACAACTACCGGTATATGAAAAGCTGGGAGATGT
>JANMDR010000188.1:0-47666 GCA_031376425.1 Betaproteobacteria bacterium | reverse complement strand
AGGCTTACGCAATATTGCCCAGCGCTGGACAATGCCAATCCAAAACTGGAAACAAGCAATAAGTCAGTTGATGATCCACTTTGAAAAGCAGTTTAACCCCGCCTAGCAAAAACTAAAAACACAAAATTCGGGATAGCCTCGGGACAATTGGAACCAACGTACTTTTCGTATCACCGAGCGAACCTATTTTTTGTGCGGCATCCTTACTATTGAAAGCAATATGCCATGAACCTATTTACCCGATTAACAGTGGGCGCGATATTTTTAATGCTTATGATCACCAATATGGCTATTGCCGAGCCTATTGTCGTGGGTCGTTACACGTCCCCCATCAAATCATTTTCTACCAACTCTTATTGGATTAGCGGTATAGAATCGAGCATACTCATCGACACGCAATTTTTGCCTAATGACGCGATAACAGCGCTAGAAATGGCTGAACGCGCAAGCCTGCTTAAGGTAAAGCACGCGCTGATACTGCATCCGAATCCAGATAAGTTTAATGGCACAGCGGTATTGCAACAACGCGGCGTCAAGGTGCTTACTTCAACCCAAGTGCTCAAAGAAATTCCAGCGGTGCACATCATTCGCTTAGGCTGGTTTGCGGACGAATACAAACCACAATACCCGCAAACAGCGGCTGTTCCCAGCGTATTTGGCGATTCAACCCAGACGCTCAATATTGACGGTATCGCCATCAAACTCTATGTGCTCGGTCGCGGGTGCTCGGCCGCTCACGTGGTAGCGCAAGTTGAAGATGCCGTATTTGTGGGCGATTTAATCAACCCAGAAAATCATGCGTGGCTCGAACTGGGTTTTATTGATGACTGGTTAGCGCGCTTAGAAGAAATTCGCGCGCTCAATCCTAAGCGCATCTTCCCCGGACGCGGCGCACCGGGTGGCATTGAGCTACTCGACCAACAGGCGCAGTATTTACGCTACGTACAACAAGTCGTGCGCGATGAAAAGCCAGAGGGCAAATTAGGTTGGCTAACCAAATTGCGCCTACAGCGCAACATCGAAGCGCGTTTTCCAAATCTCGGTTATCCAATTTTTATGCGCGATGGCTTGAGCGCTGTTTGGCAGAATGAAGCCGCTAAATCTTAGTGTATAGAAGTCGCCTTCTAATGCAGCATACGATGGAGATCATTGATGAAACCTTTGATAATAATTGCCACACTGATTTTTGCCAGCACGACTTACGGCCAAGATACAAAAGTGTTAACGCTAACCGAACTTGCGGCATCACCAGCAGGGATTAAATGCAGTACAGCGCTTCCAGAACGCCCCCATACCCTACTAAGGGATCGTAATTTTAGGGAAGCAACTACTCTCATAGAAGTCACTATAATTCCAGGTGGCGAGATAGAATCTGTCATCGTGAAGGAATCAAGTGGTTACAAAGCATGGGATACTGCTTCTATAAAAGCGATGGGACGTATCAGATGCGACCTCGGCCAACCCGTCACCGTGACAGTAAAGGCCACCTCGAAACTGAGCCTTCAGGTTCAGCGCTAAACCGCAACAATACGCATGAAGCTCAAATGGAAAAAAGCCAGCAATAAATGCTGGCTTTTTAATTTGTGGTAGGCCGTGCGGGATTCGAACCTGCGACCAACGGATTAAAAGTCCGCTGCTCTACCGACTGAGCTAACGACCCACTAAGCCGCAAATTATAGCTTTTTTTACCTGCTTTGGTCAACTGCCACCGCATTTTTTCTTATAGATTCGCCAGTTTTTGACCTGTTTTGGCGCTATTGATAGCCTTAATCTAGCCTCAACTTTCTCGCATCATTTGCCAATATTGGTATTTAAGCGTCGCGGCGCAACCGGCAATCATCGCTGCCAAAGCAATAAATGAACCTAACGCCAAGGTGGAAACACCGGAAAGCCCTTGACCAATAGTGCAGCCCATTGCGGTAACGCCACCTGCGCCCATGAGAACCGCACCGAGCATATGATTACGCACATCCGCCACGCTACCAAAGCCTTCCCAGCGAAATTTACGAGTGACTAGGGTGTAGGTTAGGGCACCACAAATCATTCCTGCCACGGCGCCTATACCAAAGGTAAAGCCTAACGATTTATCGCTCCAGAGCATCAGAATTTCTATGCTGTAGGCAACTGGTGCAACAAATGACAATGATTCGGCTTGGCGACTATTGGTGCCATAAAAAGTATCTGCCAAGGTATCGGGATTTTCCGCAAACCCTAAGTGGGCGCTCACCGCCCAGCCAGCAACTATAGCCAGACCGTAAGCTAGGCCGCCTATCCAGCCATCGGCGCTGCGACGAAATTCCTGATTTTTGAGTACGAATACCAATAATGCACCCGCAACTACCAACGATGCGGCAATTTGCGCGGTTTTCTTAGCGACCCCACTTGCGGCAAGCAGCGCGGGAATATCTTGTCCTGTTGCCTTGATTTGCCCGACATCGAATGCTAATTTATCGAGGGTATTCACGCGCCACACACCGAACAAACCTTTCATGGTCATATAGGCGGCGATACCCATAAATACCAAGACCACCAGCGATTTTAAATTACCACCACCAACGCGTACTAGGGTTCGGCTGCCGCAGCCGCTGGCTAAGGTCATACCCACACCAAACATCGCACCACCAACGATGTAGGAGGCGTAAGTTAAATTAGCACGCGGATAAAATGATTTTGATAAATCAATTACGCCAAGAAAATCCAGAGTCTGCGCACCGATTATTGCCACCGCAATACTTAAGACCCACATGCGCATGCGCCCCCAATCTTCCATGTTGACGATATCTGACACGGCACCTAGGGTACAAAAATTAGTTTTAGCCGAAAGCGCGCCCAAGACAAAAGTAATGCAAAACGCCAAAACGGCGACAGTAAATGCTAGATTAGCTGGGGCTAAAAGTGTTTGCAGCATGACAGGCTCAAGTTTCTAAAAAATAAATTAACGCCTATTGTAGCGGTTCATCACGAAACCTAAAAACAGGGTTTGCTGATGAAGGCATTTACCAAAACTACGCGCTCACAAAATACCCTAATTTGAAACCACACTTGTTTCAACGCAGTTTCGTCCACGGGCTTTCGCACGGTAGAGTGCTGCATCAACGCGCGCAAAAAAATTCTCAAATGTTTCGTTAGGCATTAATGCACCCACGCCACAGCTAATACTAACTTGTGCATTAGCATCAAACCCTGGCACCTTGACTTGCAATACCGCCAGCCGAATCGCTTCGGCTAGTGCGGCACCAGATGCTAAGTTTGCTTGAGGCAAGTAGATAAAAAACTCTTCCCCACCCCACCGCGCTAGGATTGCATTAGGCGGGATTTGCTGCAAAAGCGCCCGCGAAATCGCAATGAGTGCCGCATCGCCTACTTGATGGCCTGCAGAATCATTTATTTTTTTGAAGTAATCAACGTCAAAAAATAGCCCAGTGGCAATATCACCAGAAGATGATTGCTGACGCATGCTGCGCTTGATGCGTAATTGCGCTTCTTGCCGGTTAAGCAAGCCAGTCAGACTATCGGTACTTGCAAGGTTTTCTAATTGGCGTTGCTGATGGCGTACTGCTTTCAAGGTGAGCCAAAATACCAACATGGCTGCAATAGCGCTAAAACCTAAATTTATAAACAATACCCGCAGCACCGGTTTTACCGCTTCGCTACTATCTTGCTCAACCAACAAATGCCACTTTAGCTCAGGTACGTAGCGCGAGTTTAATTGCACCTGCCTCTCATTGCCATTCCCTCCACTGTTCCCCTCTCTACTTACATATTGCAAGCGCAGCGGCTCGGCTTTTCCCGCAAGAATAGCGTCGGCAATATCACGCAGTCCGGCCATTTCTTTGATGTTGCGTCGCGCAGCATTGCTTTTGTCAGCAGAAACCACCACGGCACCGGTTGCATCTACAAAATAAATGTGGCGCTCGTACTTATGTTCGTATTCGGCAATTAGCGCGCTAATATTACTAAAAGTTAGCCCCACGCCGGTGATGCCGAGATATTCGCCGTCGTAGCCCAGCATGCGATGGTTAATAAATATAGTCAGCACGTTGCGATTGGCTTGGTCTTGGTCTACATTTATTTCGTACGCGTCTTTAAGGGTGCGTGATCGAAAATACCAAGCATCACTTGGCACGTCTTCACGCACTATGCGCGGAGGTGCGCTGAAATGATAATAGGTTTTGTTTATGTCAGTCACCAGAAAAGCGGTGACGGTATTGTAGGTAACTTTAATTTCTTTTAAGTAGCGCGTAAGCTGTGCCACATCGCGTTGCCCCGCCAATAACCAGTCGCGCATAAAGGTGTTTTGCGCCATTTGCGAAGAAATAAATACCGGCCGCAATATGTCTTTTTGAATTTCAGAATATACATTGTCACCAGTGAGCGGTAGTTCTTTATTGCTAAGGTTTGCGCGAATTAAATCGCGTGACGATAAGTAGCTAAAGACGCTGGTAACGGCAAAACCAATCAACAAGATTAACGCCAACAAAAAAGCCAGTGAATTGCGTTTATTCATTACTTCAAACATTTCGTCAACCAAGCATCATTCATTTATATATCGCGTAGGATCAACAATATTTGCCGCCGCAAAACCTTCCTTGCGCAGGCGACAAGAATCACAAACACCGCATGCTTCACCACTGCTATTGGCTTGGTAACACGATATCGTTTGTGCGTAGTCTACGCCAAGTTGCACGCCCGTTTGCACAATTTGCGCTTTACTCATGTGAATTATAGGCGTGGCAATCGTAAGGGGGTGCGCACCATCTTCGACCCCCGCACGGGTGGCCAACCGCGCCATGCTTTGGAAGGCGGCGATGTAATCGGGCCGACAATCCGGATAGCCCGAATAATCAACTGCATTCATGCCGGCAAAAATTGTGCGGGCACCTAGCGTTTCGGCCCAAGCCAGCGCTAGCGATAAAAATATCGTGTTACGCGCTGGTACATAGGTGATGGGAATTGCAGATTGCGTACTTGCAGCGTCCCCCACTACTGGTACAGCGAGCGCGGAATCGGTCAAGGCCGAACCGCCCCAGCCCGTCAAATCTAGTTTTAGCACACGATGCTCACGCGCACCGAGTTGCGGTGCTAAACGTGCTGCGGCAACGAGTTCAGCGCAATGGCGCTGCCCATAATCAAACGATAGCGCATAGCAATCAAAGCCTTGACTGCGGGCGATTGCGAGCACGGTTGCCGAATCCAAACCACCGGAGAAAAGTACGACGGCGCGAGGAATATTAGGTATTTTTGTAGTTTGCATATGCATGATTTACTGGTTCAACAATATATTTAATGCCTGAAGACACCTGATTTTAGAGACTCTTTGAGTCAGTCTGCAGCCAAGATTTGTGATTTCATCACTTCATTTACCTTTGGTTTCGCCCCACAATATTTTGTGCAATTGCACCTGCATACGCACCGGCAATCCTGCTGCCAATATCCACTGGGCGAGGTCTGCAGCGTTGAGATCGTGAAAGGATGGCGAAAATAATACCGGGCAAATTTTAACTAGCGCCCGCTCTCGCAATTGCACCACCGCCCAATCAAAATCAGCACGCGAGGTAATTACAAATTTAATCTCATCATGAGCGCTGAGTGCAGCTAAATTCGTCCAAAGATTTTTTTCCACCTCATTTGAACCGGGTGTTTTTATGTCTACGATACGACTCACGCGTGAATCTACACCCGTCACATCAATCGCGCCACTAGTTTCAAGCGATACGCTAAAACCAGCGTCACACAAGCGTTTTAGCAGAATTAAGCAATTTTTCTGTGCCAGCGGTTCCCCTCCAGTAACACAAACGCTACGTGGACCATCAGCATTTGGAAGATAAGCGGCTACATCAGCGATCACGGCATCAATACTGCGGGTTTTACCGTCATGAAACGCATATTCAGTATCGCAATAGCCACAGCGCAGCGGACAACCCGTGAGGCGCACGAACACGGTTGGCAAGCCTACGCGGCTTGATTCACCTTGCAATGAAAAAAATATTTCATTGATGCGCAGTTGCTCGTCGCGCGCTATTGGGGTGGCGGTAGCGAGCGTAGCGCTCGACTTTATTACTTCGGCGGCACGCTTTATCGTGGCAGGAATCTTGGTGACTACTTTTGGCATGACAACCTTTTTTTGTGCGCTAACTGCGCATTATTAGTTGCAGGCTTGGCCGCATAGCCCAGCACTTATCAATTTTACCGACCCGCATTACCGATTATTACGCGGCCGCGTATTAAGGCGCGCACGGGCTTTTACCGCAGCTTCAGAATCCGGATAACGTGAGAGAATATCCTGATAGGTATTTCGGGCGGAACCGACATCGCCCATTTCCTGCTGCACTGCGGCTATCGCTAACATCGCATCGGGTGCTTTGCTGGATTCTGGATATAGCTTTAGCAAACGCTCTTGAATAGCGCGCGCCTTTACGAACTCATTCAAATTAAAATGCGAAATGCCGATCCAGTACATGGCATTGGGTGCCAAAATATGCTGCGGAAATTCTTGCAAAAATGCTTCATAGCCACGCACGGCATTGGTAAATTGATTCGCCTTAAATGCATTGGTGCCAATGTCATAAGTTGCTAATTGTGCTTCAGCACTCTTGGCAATAACGGGGCGACCATTTATCGGTTGCATTGCTACCACTTCACCGCCTACGGGCGTCACTATCAAGCCCTGATTAGGTGGGTTAGATTGCGGTGCAATAATGATATTGGGCGTGGCTGATGGCGTTACCAAAGTAATCGCTGGTGCGCCCAACACAGTGGTTGGCGCAGTGGACGGAGCAACAGGCATGACAGGCATGACGCCCCCCGCTGGCGGGACAGCCGTACCTGACGCCCCCTCAAGCACTCGAATGCGGGCATCAAGATCAAAATAAAAATCTTTTTGCCGCTTCTGCATCTGCTCGAACTGATTCACCATCACTTCGTTTTGACCACGCAACTTCGCTAGCTCAACATTGACTTGGTCTAGCTGGTTAATTATTTGAATGATGCCAAGGCTTTTGATAGCCTCATCCAATTTAGCCAACTTTGCGTCTACTTCCTTAAACTGCGCTTCAGTTGCCACCCTATGTTTGGCGATATCACGTCGTGCTTCTTCATCATCAAATAATCCCGCGCGCGCAGTGGGCAGAAGCACACCCACTGCGATTGCAACAAAAATAACGCGCGTAATAAATCGCATATTTGATGACGATTTCAACATAGATTATTCGCCGTCGTAAACGATTTCAACACGGCGGTTGAGCGCCCACGCCGCTTCAGTTTGGCCCTGTGCTTTTGGCTTATCTTCACCGAAACTAATGGTTTCCATGGCGGCCTCACCAGCGCCTAAAACGCCCATGACGCGCTTGACGGCACCAGCACGACGCTGACCCAGTGCCATATTATATTCACGTGAACCGCGCTCATCGGCATGACCTTCAAGGCGAATTTTACGCCCCTTATTTTCTTGCATAAACTTGGCATGTGCCTGCACAATTTCGCGAAACTCATCTTTAACGCTATCTTGGTCATATTCAAAATAAATTACGCGTTTCGACAATATGCCACCGGGCGCACGCAATAGTGCATCACCAGTCAGCGCTGTATTGGCATTTGCGTTTAAATTAGGGTTAGCTGTAGGTGTGGTGGTGGCAGTTTGGGTACCAGATGTATTACCAGTACTCGCTGTAGGTTGCGTTTTCACGTCCGTTACAGCAACATCTTTAGGCGTATCTTTATTGGTGCAACCCGCAACCAATACCAGCAATGTGGCGGCTACCAAGGCTTTCAATGAACTATTTTTCACAAGCTTCTCCTAAAATTAAAATTGGCCAACTTTATTATTTGGGTACGATATGAGTGGTAACACTTCATCATTATCCACTTTTTCAAGTAAAAACATTCGCACTTCTCACTAATCGTTTTTTGAGGCGTCTAACTATCATTAAAATTTAATTTATTTTGCTTTCAAGATCAGGCGCTTTATTGACTTCGCAGCCACAAACTGTGCCTTTACTTTGATCCAAAAGGCCCCCATGCCGGCTCACGCACATCACCAGCCTGCGAAGACAATTTTTGCTTGACTTTACCATCGGCCGAAACCGCGCCCAACACACCGCGCCCACCCGCTTTAGATTCATACAAAATAGTACGGCCATTGGGTGAAAAGCTTGGCGAATCATCTAGGGGCCCATCAGTGAGTAGACTCACCAAACCATTGGCAAGTTCCAACGTAGCCACGCGAAAGCGCCCACCCTCGCGATTTACGAAGGCCACAAACTTACCGTCGGGGCTTAACCGTGGATTAACGTTATAGCTACCCTCAAACGTCAAGCGACTAGCCGCGCCACCGGCAGCACTTACTTTGTAGAGCTGTGGACCACCAGAACGATCGGAAACAAAAATAATGTCGCGGCCATCAGCAGTAAATGCGGCATTGGTATCAATAGATTTGCTCGTAGTTACACGAAACGGCTCGCCGCCATCGGTTGAAATAGTATAAATTTGGCTATCACCATCGCGCGATAAGGAAATAACTAGACGCTGACCATCAGGTGACCAACTTGGTGCGTAGTTATCGCCACGAAAGTTAGCCACCACAGTGCGCTTGCTTGAGCTTAAATCTTGCACAATGATGTTGGATTTGCGACTTTCGAAGGAAACATAGGCAAGCTTGGAGCCGTCAGGCGACCACTTTGGCGAGCGTATTGGCTCTAGCGACTTCAGCACTGTTTGCGGATTAAAACCATCAGCATCAGCCACCTGCAATTGAAACAAGGAACCGCTTTTTAGTACGTAAGCAATTTTGGTTGAAAAAACACCGCGCTCACCAATCATTTTTTCGTAAATCTCATCAGCGATGCGATGCGCTGTAGCGCGAAGTTGCGTTGCTGTGGCCATATAGGAAAAACTTGCAGTCTGGCTTTGCTTGGCAACATCAAATAAACGAAAACGTACTTCAAAACGGCCATCGGCTTGCGGCGCAATATTGCCTACCACCACCCCCTCAGCACCTCTTTGGTTCCACTCAGGAAAATTAACCGGTGCCGAATCCGCGAGTGGCAGCGATGGATTCGTAGACACCATTTTAAACAATCCTGTGCGCGCCAAATCCGCAGCAATCAGTGGCGTGACGTTCTGAGGTGCGCTAACCTCTCCGCTAAATGCAACAATTGCTAGCGGAATTTGCCGCCCGGAACTGGTGGTGACATCAATGGTTAGCTGCGCAAAAGCCGCTGGTGATAAATAAAATACAGCGCACAGTACAAAATACGCAGTAAATTTTGCGCAAATTTGGGTAGCAAGTTTTGACTTCATGGTGTTCATATTTTTATAAAGGGAAAATTTAACGGCAGTGTATTTTAGTGAAGCTTGATACGCTTAACTTACAAAGCTAAGCGCACACCAAGTATGGTTAAAATACGCGATTCAACAATTTATTTCTCATGGCGAATATTCAAGTTTAGCTCTTTACGTTGACCTAAAATTTCCGGATTGTCCGGCAAGGGCCAGTTCCGAATACTATTGATTGCTCGTTCGACCGATTCATCATATGGTCGGTTCCCTGAGGGTTTAACTACGGTTGCGTCGAGCACGGCGCCATTGGTGAGCAAGCGGAGCCGCACCTGTACGACGGGATTACCCACCACCGTATCAGGGACATTGGCACGATTACGAATTAGCTCAGCAATTTTGCTGCCGTAATTAGCAATTGCCGCATTACGCGCGGCTTGAATATTTTGCGCGGCAATTTGGGCAGCTAACTGCTCGGCGGCGGCGGCACGGGCTAGTTGTTGAGCAGCCTCGGCTTTTTTGGCTTCTTCAGCTAACTTTATTTTTTCAGCGGCTTTTTCGGCTGCTTTTTGGGCGTCCAATATTTCTTTTTTCTTAACGTCTTCTTTCAACTTTTCTTTCTGTTGTTGCTCGGCGAGAGCTTGCTTTTGAGCTTCTTCCGCTTTTTTCTTAGCCAACTTTAAGTTAATATCGTCAACTGCTGGTGTCGCTGGCGCTTTAATCACTGGTGGGGGAGTCGGTGCAGGTATAGCAACCGGCGGCGGCTGCACCACTTTTTCAATCACGGGTTCGGGCGGTGTAGGTGTAGGCGTTGGCACGGGTGGTGGCACAACAGCAACCGTTTGCGCATTTTGAATAGGCGGTAAAGCACTCCACACTTCAACAGCAATAGGTTCTGGTGGCTTTACATTCCACGATACGCCAAATACGATTAACGCAAAAAATACGATGTGCACTCCGAGCGCCAACAGGCCAGCAGGTAGCCTTCCCGGTTCGACGCGGCGGCGATTAAATTGCGGAGATGCGAGAGTAGCGGCCATAGTATTGGTGATTTGTTCTACTTGCCCTGTTTGGCCAACAAGCCAACCCGCTTAATGCCTGATTGCTGCAATATATCCAGCGTTTTCATCACGTCGTCATAGCGTAAATTTTTATCGGCCGAAATAACTACCGCTTGATCTGGTTTTTGCCCAACAATTGCTCTTACATCAGCCACCAATTTTTGCCGCGTTGTGGGTTTTTCAGCCCCGCCTGCTTGGCGGTTCACCAATAATAAACTGCCATCTTCTTTTATGCGTACTTCTAGCGGTGCCACTGCGGTATTTAGATTCTGCCCGACGCTAGGCAAATCAATTTGCCCAGGATTCACCGCAGGCGAAGCTACCATCATAATGATGAGCAAAACTAGCATCACGTCGATGTAAGGTACAACATTAATTTCAGCGATAGTTCGGCGGCTACGACGCATGGTAATTAATTCGTTCCTTGGCGTTGCAGGATATTAGAAAACTCTTCGATAAAGCTTTCATAGCGATTTGCTAGTCGATCAATTTGTGCCGTAAAGCGGTTATAGGCAATCACAGCTGGAATGGCTGCAAAGAGCCCAATGGCAGTGGCAATCAGCGCCTCAGCAATGCCCGGTGCAACCTGCGCCAAGTTTGATTGCGCCACATTAGATAAACCACGAAACGCATTCATAATCCCCCAAACAGTCCCAAGAAGCCCTATATACGGACTTACCGAGCCTACCGTTGCTAGAAACGAAAGATGTGATTCAAGATAATCAAGCTCGCGCTGAAAGTTTGCCTTCATGGCACGACGCGTCCCATCAAGGAGCGCACCAATATCAGCATTGGGGCGACTTTTCAGCTTCAAAAACTCTTTGAAGCCTGCCTGAAAAATACGCTCCATACCGCTAGTTTCGTATTCACCCGAATTTGCACGTTGGTATAACCCAACCACATCGGTACCACCCCAAAACTCAGTTTCAAAATGCTCTGCCTCCAGCCGTGCACGGCGGATAGCAAAAAGCTTCATAAAAATATACCACCACGACATAAGGGATGCGATAACAAGCACCAGCATCACTATTTTTACCACCACAGAAGCCTGCATCACCAGATGCAAAATGGACATATCGGTTGTTGGGTTCATGCGGTTTTTCCTAATAAATTTTCTG
This sequence comes from Betaproteobacteria bacterium, assembly GCA_031376425.1. Lineage (GTDB taxonomy): Bacteria > Pseudomonadota > Gammaproteobacteria > Burkholderiales > Usitatibacteraceae > JANMDR01. The sequence goes on along the minus strand of JANMDR010000188.1, from coordinate 36,214 downwards.
TAGCAAAACTAAAGCAATATCAAGGTGACGTATAAAGGTAACTATTGCGTAGCTGCCATTTTTCGCTTTAATTCCGGTGGCATTTCGCAGGGCTTCAAGGTTTTTGCATTCACTGTTGCCACGGTGATGCGCGCAGTTAGCAATAATTCTTCAGCGCGTCGAATTTCTTGGTAAAAAATGCCACGCACCCTCGTCAGTTCAGTAACCACCACGCTCACTTCAATTAATTCATCCAACCGTGCAGGACGTAGAAACTGCACATTAATCTCACTCACAATGAATAAGACGCCATATTGCTGCTCAAGTTCAGTATTGGTGAAACCCAAAGACCGTAACCATTCAGTACGCGCACGCTCTAAAAACTTTACATATTGCGCGTGATAGACCACACCACCGGCATCGGTATCTTCAAAATAAATCCGTATTGGCACGGCATAATCAAACAGTGCACTCTGCGTTGCTTGCTTTAAATTGAGTTTTGCCATAAAAATGAAGAAGGCCGTAGAGACCCTAAAATAGTGAAGTTCCAGTGTCTCGACCAATTACAGCTGGCGCGTTCGCAATACCAAAATGTTGATACGCGAGCAAAGTTGCCATACGACCGCGCGGTGTACGTTGTAAATAGCCTTGCTGGATTAAAAACGGCTCAATCACATCTTCAATCGTGTCACGTTCCTCACCAATCGCCGCTGCCAAATTTTCCACGCCTACTGGGCCACCAGCAAATTTATGGATAATGGCTTCCAGCATGCGTCGATCCATCGTATCTAATCCTACTTTATCAACATCGAGCATTTTTAGCGCGGCATCGGCCAATGCCTCGTCTACCTTGCCATTGCCTTTTACCTGCGCAAAATCACGTACGCGGCGCAACAAACGGTTAGCAATACGCGGCGTACCACGGGAACGCGACGCAATTTCAGCCGCACCTGCGGCGGATGTTTCCACTTTTAATAAACTTGCCGAACGCTGCACAATGAGTAGCAACTCTGCGTGGTTATAAAATTCCAGCCGCGCCACGATGCCAAAGCGATCACGCAACGGGTTTGTAAGCATACCCGCACGAGTGGTAGCGCCCACGAGGGTAAAGGGCGGCAAATCGAGCTTGACCGAGCGTGCTGATGGTCCCTCGCCGATCATAATATCGATTTGAAAATCTTCCAGCGCGGGATACAGAATTTCTTCCACAACCGGGTTTAAGCGATGAATTTCATCAATAAACAGCACGTCATGGGGTTCTAAATTCGTCAACAATGCGGCCAAATCACCTGCGCGCTCAAGCACTGGGCCTGAAGTTTGGCGCATGTTTACGCCCATTTCACGAGAAATAATATGCGCTAACGTGGTTTTTCCTAAGCCGGGTGGACCAAAGAGTAGGGTGTGATCCAATGGTTCTTTACGATTGCGTGCGGCTTCGATAAAAATAGTGAGCTGCTCACGAATTTTCTCTTGCCCTACGTATTCGGCTAGCAATTTGGGGCGCAAAGCCCGTTCCTGCGCCTCCTCAACGGGGCTTTCTTTTACTGCGGATATTAAGCGGTCGGGTTCAATCATCAGCCAATTTTAACCTACTGCCTTCTTTTTACGGATGTGAAGCGTTTTAGTTACCCTAGCGATGGTCTCACCGGACGCAGTTTGCATCAAAATTTCATAGGTGGGTTCAAATTTTTTGCCGTCTGCAGTGGCATTCAGTATTTCATCAACTTGCGCCTGAGTGATGCGAAATTTCGCATAAACCGTGCTTTTTCCGGGCGCTACAAAATCAATCGTCGCCGATTTATCCCAGACTACATACGCACTGCCCAAAACTCTCAACAGCATCAGCATATAAAACGGATCAACCATCGCAAATAAGCCACCGCCAAAATGGGTGCCCACATAATTTTTATTGCGCAGCGACAATTTCATGCGCACATCAATCTCACGCCAATCCGGTGCAATGTGCTCGATGTGGATGCGCATCACAATCAATGGCGGCCAGCAATTCATAAAATGGCGAAATGCGTTCGGCCCGATTTTAAGTTTGCTCCACAAACCTTGTTCGGTGCTAGTTTTTTTCACGCTACTTTTTTCCATGGGGTTTAGGATTTAGGGCTTTGAAAGTTGCTTTAATGATTGACGAATACCTTCGGAAACACCAATATCGGTAGGCAAATTTTTAATCGCAAACAACGCTTCTTTTTCGTTATATCCCAGCGACATTAATGCATGCATCACATCGCTATTGGTGCTTGGTGGCGTACTATTTACAGCATTGCCTACGGTATTAATATCAACTTTCAAACGATCTTTTAGTTCTAGCAAAAGCCGTTCTGCGGTTTTTTTACCGATACCGGGAATTTTGGTTAAGCGCCCTGTTTCCTGCATTTGTACTGCGTGCGCTAAATCATTAGCGGAGAGTCCAGAAAGCACAGCCAACGCCACTTTTGGGCCAACGCCACTCACTTTAATCAACTGTTTAAAACTAAGGCGTTCAGCTTCGGTGCCAAAGCCGTAAAGAAGTTGCGCGTCTTCACGCACAATAAGAACCGTGAGCAACACGACTTTTTCGCCAATTTTTGGCAAATTATAAAACGTGCTCATGGGCACACCGATTTCATAGCCAACGCCCTGCGTATCCACCAACACTTCGGGTGGATTTTTTTCGAGCAATATACCGCTAATTCTGCCTATCATTTTTAGCCTTCATTTGTGTTTAAACGAGCCGCCCGCGCTTTACCCGATACCCAGCCGTAGCCATGCCACCGAGCGCCGATGCATGTGCATGTGCATGGCATATGGCGCAAGCTAATGCGTCAGCCGAGTCAGCGCCAGGATAGCCGGGCAACACTAACAGCCGCTTAACCATTTCTTGCACTTGCTCTTTCTTCGCGTGACCATTGCCCACCACGGCTTGCTTCACCTGCAACGCTGTGTATTCTGCCACCGGCAAATCTTGTGAGACTGCGGCGCAGATAGCTGCCCCTCGGGCTTGCCCGAGCAATAAGGTGCTTTGAGGATTAACGTTTACAAACACTTTTTCAATCGCCACTTGCGTAGGTTGAAATAAAGAAATCACTTCTTGCACTGAGCGCAAAATATTCTTAAGCCGCTCCGGTAATTCACCCGTAGGCGACTTAATACATCCACTCGAAATATAACTAAGTTTGGCACCGTTTTTTTCGATCACACCGTAACCAGTAATTCGCAATCCGGGGTCAATGCCAAGGATACGAATGGCGACGGGATTAATTGCGCTATTCAACGCATTATTCAATTATTACGGCCGTTCCGGTCACACTAACAAGCACCATGCCCTTACCGGAGCCATGAATAATATAGTCAATTTTAGCGCCTACTATGGCATTCGCACCTGATTGTTCAGCCCCTTGAATCGCACCCCTTAGCGCATTATCGCGGGCGGCGGGAATGACCTTGTGGTAAGAGTCGGCAAAATTCATGGCGGGCTTATCGGCGGTAGAAACCAGATCAACTTGCGCACTAGCCTCACCCGTGACCACGCCTAAATACTGCACGATACGCTTACCTTCAAAGTTAGGCGTAGTGGTGATGATAACGGCCATAGATTATTCCCCATCCTGCTCAAGAATGGCAGTAGTGTAAACCTCTTGCACGTCATCAAGCATTTCCAAATTATCAAGTAGCTTCTGCATTTTGATGGATTCCTCAGCATTCAAAATAGTTTCATTTAAGGGCTTCATGGTGACTTCACCAAACTCTGCCTTCATGCCAATTTTGTCCAACGCTGCTTTTACTGAAGTGAAATTGTATGGGCCGGTCACGACCTCCATAGAACCATCGTCATGCGTGATGACATCATCTGCACCCGCATCAAGCGCTGCTTCCATTAATTTATCTTCATCGGTGCCTGGGGCAAACATAAGCTGTCCGCAGTGCTTGAACATAAATGCCACCGAGCCATCCGCGCCCATATTGCCGCCGTACTTACTAAAAGCATGGCGTACTTCAGCGACTGTGCGTACTTTATTGTCAGTCATGCACTCCACCATAATGGCCGCACCAGCAATACCATAGCCTTCATAGCGTAATTCGTCGTAATTAACACCTTCAAGCTCGCCGCTGCCGCGTTTGATAGCACGCTCTATGGTGTCCTTTGGCATATTATTTTCAAGCGCTTTATCCACAGCCAAACGCAGGCGCGGATTCATCGCCGGATCAGGGCCGCCGAGACGTGCAGCTACCGTCGTTTCTTTAATTAAGCGGGTAAAAATTTTACCGCGCTTGGTATCTTGACGGCCTTTGCGGTGTTGAATATTGGCCCATTTACTGTGTCCTGCCATGAGAATTCCTAATCAGTTTGAAGGTATTATTAAACTTGGTCGCGGGCGCTCACTTCTACCGCACTGCACAACATTCGCGCTTTCCAAAACATGCTAATCTTAACATTTAGCCTGCTTGCACGGCTTTAGATGCTCGTTTTCAGCGCATTTTTATCCTGCACGTCCTATTCTTACGCAAAACCTAGGGTTTCCATGAGCAATCCGCTTCTTGTCGCCAAAACCACAAACGCCGCACAAAATCACCTCGAACTACTGCCCCGTATGGCCAATCGCCACGGCTTAATTGCGGGCGCAACCGGCACGGGAAAAACCGTAACTTTGCAGGTATTGGCCGAGCAATTTTCAAAGGTAGGCGTGCCCGTTTTTATGGCCGATATCAAGGGCGATTTAACTGGTATTTCGCAAGCGGGGGGCAATAATGCACGGGTGACTGAACGCGCAGCCTTATTAAAAATGGGCGATTTGGCCTACAGCGCCTGTCCCGTTACCCTATGGGATGTATTTGGTGAACAAGGCCATCCATTACGCGCCACCATTTCCGAAATGGGGCCATTGCTTTTAGCACGGGTATTAAACCTAAATGAAACCCAAGAAGGCGTATTGGCGCTAATCTTCAAGGTAGCAGATGACAATAATTTATTGCTACTTGATTTAAAAGATTTACGTGCGCTGCTGCAATATGCCGGTGAAAATGCAGCCAATTTCACAACCAGTTACGGCAATATTTCGCCTGCATCAATCGGCGCAATTCAGCGCAGTTTGTTGGCGCTAGAACAGCAAGGCGGCGATAAATTTTTTGGTGAACCGGCATTAAAGTTAGACGACCTTTTGCAAACCGATAACGGTCGCGGCGTAATCAATATTTTGGCGGCTGATAAGTTGCTTTCAAGCCCACGTTTGTACGCCACATTTTTGTTGTGGTTGCTATCAGAATTATTTGAAAATTTGCCCGAAGTGGGCGATCGCGATAAACCCAAGCTCGTGTTTTTCTTCGATGAAGCGCACCTGTTATTTAACGAAGCGCCGCCAACACTATTAGAAAAAATTGAGCAAGTAGTGCGTTTAGTGCGCTCAAAGGGCGTGGGTGTTTATTTTATTACCCAAAACCCGCTAGATATCCCAGACACAGTACTTGGACAACTCGGCAACCGCGTACAGCACGCCTTACGGGCCTACACGCCACGCGATCAAAAAGCGGTAAAAACAGCAGCGCAAACCTTCCGCACCAACCCAAATTTAGACACCGAAGCGGCCATCACTGAATTAGGGGTAGGTGAGGCGCTGATTTCATTCTTAGATGACGCTGGCAAGCCCACCGTTGTTGAGCGCGCCTTCGTATGCCCGCCGTGCAGCCAAATTGGCCCCATCACTGCGGAACAGCGTCAGGCGCTAGTGCAAAATTCATTAGTAGCAGGGGTGTACGATGCGCTGGTAGACCGTGAATCGGCCTACGAAAAACTACAGGGCAAATTAGTGGCGGCAGCAAAGATCGAGATTGCGCCAGAAACACCTAGCGCGGGTGGCGGCGGCTTCACTGATATGTTGAAAAAAATAATTTTGCCTGAAACCACACCAACTAAGGGTGGTCGCACCCGCGAAGGCGTGGGCGAGGCGATGGCAAAAAGCGTGGCGCGTGCCGTGGGCAGTTCGCTCGGACGGCAAATTGTACGGGGCGTGTTGGGATCAATTTTTGGCGGTAAGAGGTAAGGGGCAATACTTTTATTAGCACTTCAGCACTTAAAATGTACATCATTCGGAGCAACTATGTCTAAACGCGAACCCGGCGAGCGTCGCCGCGAAATCTTGCAAACCTTGGCAGAGATGCTGGAGCAGCCCGCAGGTGAACGCATCACCACGGCTTTGCTGGCAAAGAAAATCGGTGTATCTGAAGCGGCACTCTATCGCCATTTTGCGAGTAAAGCGCAGATGTACGAAGGCTTAATTGAGTTTATTGAGGAGACGATTTTTTCCCTCATCAATAAAATTCAAACCGAAGAAGCCGATGGTTTAAAGCAAATTGAGCGTGTGGTGCAAGTATTACTCAATTTTTCCCAAAAAAATATTGGCATGACGCGTGTATTAATTGGTGATGCCTTGGTGATTGAAGATGAGCGCCTGCAGCGCCGCATGAACCAATTGCACGATCGCATTGAAGCCAGCCTGCGTCAAAGCACGCGCTTGGCCATCGCGGCCAAAAGCCTGCCAGAGTCCTTTGATAGCGCCGCCTACGCAAACGCGATTTTGTCCTACGCGATTGGCCGCTGGCATCAGTTTGCCAAGAGCGGCTTTAAACGTGCGCCTGCTGAACAATGGCAGTTGCAATGGCCAATTTTTGCAGGTTAAAAACTCAATCAATCCGGAGAAAAAGATGGCAAAATCAAAAAATGCAATAACTATGCCGGTCGCCACGAGAACGACCACCATTAAGTCTATCGACTGTAATTCAACGCTCGGGTTTAAGGGCGATAAAGCTGCTGCGCAAGTGCTATTAACCGCTCTTAACGCCGAAATGGCGGAGCTACAAAATACGCTCTACGCCGAACATAAACATAAAGTATTGGTCGTGCTGCAAGCCATGGATACGGGTGGCAAAGACGGCGTGATTCGCAAAGTGTTTTCGGGCATAAATCCGCAGGGCGTAAAAGTTATCAGCTTCAAAGCGCCCACATCGGTAGAGCTTGACCATGATTTTTTATGGCGCGTTCATGCAGCAGTACCCGCTAAGGGCGATATTGTAGTGTTTAACCGTAGCCACTACGAAGACGTGCTGATAACCCGTGTGCATAAGTGGATTGATGACAAAACAGCAGCTAAACGGATGCGTCAAATAAATAATTTTGAAAGTATGCTCGCCGAAGAAGGCACAACGATTTTAAAGTTTTTCTTGCATATATCCAAAGACGAGCAAAAAATTCGCCTACGATCGCGCTTGGACGATCCAACCCGTGCATGGAAATTTAATCCTCTTGACTTAGAGGAGCGCAAATATTGGGATGCCTACCAAGCTGCATTTCAAGATGCCATCAGTCACACCTCAACCGCGCATGCGCCATGGTACATCGTGCCTGCCAACCGCAAATGGGTGCGCGATCTTGCCATTAGCACGGTCATCGTAGAAAAATTACGCAGCTTAAAATTGAAATACCCTGAACCTGCTGAACATTTAGATGCGGTGGAGATTGAGGATTAAGCGGAATTTAGGCCGTGCTGCACCGCAACAATTAGAAAGGTTAAGCCTAGGCGCTGTGTTAAAATAGTAATTCATTGATTTTAATTGCTATTTTTTCAATACTGCTCAATTTATGCCAATCTATGCTTACAAATGCAGCGCCTGCGGTTTTGCAAAGGATGCTTTGCAAAAAATAAGTGCTGCACCTCTGACTACCTGCCCTTCCTGCAACCAAGAAACCTTTAGCAAACAGGTGACTGCTGCCGGTTTTCAGCTAAAAGGCAGCGGCTGGTATGTGACCGATTTCCGCGAGGGTAATAAAACCCCGAAAACGGACGCACCAATCGCGGAAGCGCCTAAAACCGATGGCGGTGCACCTGCCGCTGTAGCGGCAAACCCAGCGGCAACCCCAACACCGACCCCTACCGCAACGCCGACACCTGCGTCCACGCCAGTTGCAACAACTGCGCCAACGCCCGCAGCGGCTCCCGCAAGCTCCACTTAACGACAGTATTATTAAAACGCCAATGGAAAATTTTAAAAAATATTTAGTTGCTGGTCTGCTAGTGTGGATTCCTGTGGGCATCACGGTCTGGGTACTGTCTTTGCTCATTGGCATCATGGATCAATCCTTGCTGCTGCTCCCCCAGCATCTGCAAACCAAGGCATGGTTAGGGGTTCATGTTCCGGGCTTGGGCGTGTTTTTAACGCTGGTGATTGTGCTGGCAACAGGCATGATTGCCGCGAATTTTTTTGGTAAAAAATTACTAGCGATGTGGGATAACTTGCTGCAACGGATTCCTATCGTGCGCAGCATTTATGGTGGCGTAAAACAAATTAGCGACACCCTTTTCTCACCTGACGGTCAAGCATTTAGCAAAGCAGTATTGGTGCAATATCCGCGTGCAGGTTCATGGACGGTGGCTTTGCTTACGGGTACGCCGAAGGGCGAGATTACGAATCATTTGGGTAAGAATATGCGCTCAGTTTTTGTGCCAACCACGCCCAATATTACCGCCGGATTTTTCTTAGTGCTGCCCGCAACAGAAGTTCAGGAACTTGAAATGAGTGTAGATGATGCTCTGAAATACATTATTTCTATGGGCTTGGCGGAACCCGTGTACACACATCTAGAAGCGCATAAAAACACGTCAACCAGCGCCATTAATAGTGCCGAGATGAAAACATCCGGCACCGACCCCAATATGTAGCCGTCGTTAGGCTCTAACGGCGGCACGTAAAAATCACCCAATTCTTCAAGACATCCTCTATTAGGGCGTCTTCAAGCATAGGTATTGTTAGATACAAGCAATCTATTGACGCCACGTTGCGTCAAATTTAGAGTGAGAAAAAATCATGAGAACTAACTACGCAGGGCTAATTGATAGCCAATATTTAGGACAAACAGTTGAGCTTTACGGATGGGCGCATCGCCGCCGCGATCATGGCGGCGTTATTTTTATTGACCTACGTGACCGCGAAGGTTTGGTACAAATCGTATGTGACCCTGACCGCGCAGAAAGCTTTAATGCCGCCAACACCGTGCGCAATGAATTCGTGCTGAAAATTACCGGACTCGTCCGCCCTCGACCGGCAGGCACAACCAACGATGGCCTAAAAAGCGGTGCGATTGAAGTGCTAGCGCATACGGTTGAAATTTTAAATCCATCGTTAACACCACCTTTCATGATGGACGACGCGGAGATTTCTGAAACCGTGCGCTTAGAAAATCGCGTACTTGATTTGCGTCGCCCACAGATGGCAAAAAATCTAATGCTCCGGTATCGCACCGCGATGGCAACGCGCTCCTACCTTGATAAACTCGGCTTTATCGACATCGAAACACCGATGCTTTATAAATCGACGCCAGAAGGTGCGCGCGAGTTCCTAGTGCCTTCGCGCATTCATGATGGCGAATTTTATGCGCTGCCGCAGAGCCCACAGCTATTTAAACAGATGCTGATGATTGCCGGCTTTGACCGCTATTATCAAATTACCAAATGTTTCCGCGATGAGGATTTACGCGCAGATCGCCAACCTGAGTTTACCCAGATCGATATTGAAACGTCGTTCTTAGGTGAGCGCGAAATTCAGGACATGATGGAAGGTTTGATTAAAGACGTGTTCCAAACTTGCCTCAACGTTACGCTACCGGATTTTCCGCGCATGACCTTCGCGGATGCTATGCGCGATTACGGTTCAGACAAACCCGATATGCGCGTGCCGTTAAAATTTACCGAACTCACTGATGTCGCAAAAACTTGCGACTTTAAAGTTTTCCGCCAAGCGGCTGACCTTGCAAATGGCCGCGTTGTGGCGTTGCTGGTGCCCGGCGCGGGTAGTGGCGAGGGCGCGATGACCCGCAAGGAAATTGATGACCTCACGCCATTTGTGGCGGTATACGGCGCAAAAGGGTTGGCCTACATTAAAGTAAATGACGTCGCTCAGGCTAACGAAACCGGCTTACAAAGCCCGATCGTGAAGTTTTTAAGTGAGGCAACCTTGCGCGAAATTTTGAATCGCACAGGTGCCAAAAATGGTGATCTTATTTTCTTTGGTGCCGATAAAGAAAAAATCGTTAATGACGCCATCGGCGCTCTACGCGCCAAAATTGGCCATGCGCGCGGTTTAGCGAGCAAAGAATGGAAACCAATGTGGGTTGTTGATTTCCCGATGTTTGAATACGATGATGAATCGAAAACATGGGCGGCCCGCCATCACCCCTTCACCGCCCCAAAAGATGGCCATGAAGACTATTTGCCCGGCGGCCCCAAGGCTGACCCAGCGGCAGCCATCGCTAAAGCCTATGACGTCGTATTAAACGGCTGGGAGCTAGGCGGCGGCTCGGTGCGAATTCATCGCCAAGAAATTCAAACACGCGTGTTCGAAGCACTGCAAATCTCACCTGAAGATCAAGAAGCCAAATTCGGTTTCTTACTCAAACAATTGCAATTCGGTGCGCCCCCACACGGCGGTATTGCGTTTGGCTTAGATCGTTTGGTCACAATGATGTGCGGTGCCGAATCCATCCGCGATGTAATCGCCTTCCCGAAAACTCAACGCGGCCAAGATTTATTAGTTGGTGCACCGTGCCCGGTGCCGGAAAAGCAACTGCGTGATTTGCATATTAAATTACGGAATGTGCAGGTGGTTTAAGGAGTTTGTTGGGTAGCTGGAGATACCCTATTATCAGGCATTTCCAGCCTATTTTTGCTGTTAGACTGTTTGAAACAGTAACAAAATCGTCTTAAAGTTTTGACTTCTTCAAGCGTTGAATTTCGCAAACAAGGCGACTAAAAATGACTTCGGACTTGGTATACACGCAGATTTTTTCCGCGCTCTTTGGGTCGGTAATTTTCTTATTTGCCCTCACGTGGAAAGCATCGCCATTTGTCATTCCGACCAATCAAAAAGGGCTACGCATCTTTTTTAATGCAATTCCAGTCCTCATCGTGAGTTGCATACTTGTTGTGCTGTACGTCTGGTTGTCGCGGTGCTCGAATCAACTAGCATTGACCCTCATTGGCGCAGGTTCTTTGATTTTCTGCATCGGCTTTATGTTGCTTCATTGGAGAAGCATTCGACTAAAGCGCACTAGCCCCATTCTGCTCACTGTCATTGGTATTATTTGGGCTTCGGCTGGTCCAATTTCGATCTGCACGTTCACGACACTTTTGCTTGTACGCAATCAATCGGAAGACGCATACCAAAATACCCCACTGAAACTGGAATATGTATACGAAGGCGCTTACCACGTAGTCACATCGCCTATTTACCGGTTCAGCGAAACTCCGATTCGCCCGGTCCACTTTAAGGCGAGCATGCGGGAATGCGATGCGCACGACCCACGGATGGATTGGATTCCAAAAGTCGGCGTGTTAACCGGCGCCAGCTACATGCCGCCACCAAAAATCGATGAAGAGCAATCGGTAATAATTTCAGCAATAGCTCCGTGCCATGGCGACGTAAAGAAGGCGCAGATTATTCTGATGCCAGATCCAAAAGGAGTGCAAAGGAAACAGATTAAAGGGACTGATAAAGCCGGGGAATCAGCTCTCTTTGACTTCGTGATCTTATCAAACACCTCTTCGTGGGTGTTCGAAAATGATGAGTATTTAGCCGTCACAACCAATGCCGCGCGCACCCAAATGCACGTTTGCACCTCGATCAGGGCACTTCAAGACGCGAAGCTTTTTTTTGCGTACGACCAGATTATTGCGTTGGGCACAGCCTCTAGCGAAGGCAGCGCTGAAGAGGAAGCCACCCGTGCTAACAATAGGGGGCATACTATTGCAAAATGGATAAATGCATCACTAAAAGGATCAGGACAAAAAAAATTAGTTTATTCGATTAACCTAGGGCAGTTCCGTTCAAACTCATCAGAGATCAAAGCAGTCACGCCGGATCAAACGACCCATGAAAGGCCAGTTGTGCTAGTCGGAGTCATAGGCGGCTCTAAGAGTAATCTCAATGAAGCATTCAAGAATGCGCTCGAAACGGCACAAAATAGTCCGTACTACACGGGATACCTACAATTCATAGCGAACAATTACCGGGCAGCATCGCTTGAGTCTTACTCCGCGCTCCCGCAACAAACTGCCACAAGCGCATCGTCCGCTTGTTTTAAGTAAGGCTAGGCAATCCGCTTGATAAATTGAGCCACTGCAAACACCCTTTTTAGGCTGCGTACAGCTACTAAAAAAACTGTTGGCAGCGAGCACGATGTGAAACGCCAGCTACTGGCTTTTTGAAGCATTGCGCTCGATGCCAAGACTGGTTGTAGACTCTGCAAAACGGACGCCCAACAGCAGTTTTCCCACTACAAATGGCGCTGTTGAAACCTTTGTTGCACTAGGTCTTTTGCAAGAAACAACGGGGCGCAAAAAGAATCTATGCTTTGGGTATTAGGCGTATATTGAACGGCTATCAAGATGAATACAAATGAAAGAACAAAAAAACTGTTCTGGAGCAACAAAAAGGGCGCAGTAAACTTGCGCTTTTGCCTACGAGAGATGAAATCATCACGACTGAGCATGACTAGGCGTTGATAGATGATAAAATGGAAGAGCTTGTTAAAAATTTGCTTGGAGAAGTTTCGAAACAGCTTGAAGTTTCTGCCATAACCGCAACCGCACCTTTAGCATTGACAGAAAGCCGGTGGATACCTATTTGATGTTCCGTTGAGTGGCGCAAAGTGAATTGATAAATTTAGTTGCGCCCTACACCACCCCGTCCTCATCCCCCGCGCCCAAATGCTTATGCACGCGCTTGTGCATCTGTTTCACACCAAGCCAAATAATCAGCGCTACAACCGGTATCGCTGCACCTGTAACAATTTCAACCGATATGTTCAAACCACCCTGTTTTAGGGCTTTTGCAGCATACGCTACTAAACCGACAACGTAATAGGTAATGGCCGCGATCGATAACCCTTCCACGGTTTGTTGCAGGCGCAATTGTAATTTTGCACGTTGATTCATGCTGGCGAGTAACACCTGATTTTGCTGCTCACGCTCAATATCAACTCGCGTGCGCAGCAGATCACTGGCACGGGCAATGCGTTCAGATAAATCTAACAGTCGCTTTTCAACGGAGGTGCATGTTGCCATAGCAGGTGCTAAACGGCGGCTCATAAATTCGTCTATTGTCTGCACGCCAACTAGGCGCTCCTCGCGCAACTCGGCAATACGGCGTCTGGTAATTTCATAATAGGCGTGGGTTGCGCCAAAGCGAAAGCTATTGCAGGCCACTTCGCTTTCAACGGTGGCGGCAAGTTTTGTCAAGCGCATTAGCAGCGCAGCTTCATCAATGGCAGTGTCTGGCGTTTGTGCAGTTGCGGCAGCACCTGTGGCCATTAAGGTAGTTATTTCATCAAGCTCATGCTCGGCTGGGCGCAGCATCGCAGCGGTTCCCAATGCTACGGGTAGGCTCAGTAGTGCCATCATGCGATAGGTTTCAATTTCTAATAAACGCTGCACAGTGCGCCCTGCTTGACGCTTGCCAAGGTGGGTATCCATGACCAACATACGACCAAATTGGTCGGCGTGAATAATAAAGTCGGTCAGCACAATTGCATTGCCGCCAGCCACTTTTGCACCAACTAAATAATTGTTATCAAACTCAGCCACCACATCTTGCAAGTCTGGAACAAACGCGTGATTGCGCTGCACTGCTAAATGAATTGCGACCATCAGCTGCCCGCTAATGGTTGCTAACCATTCTTCGTTAACGGCTGCAATGACGGGGTTTTCAAAGGGGCGCTCGAATTCACCACGTCGCGAAAATGTGTAGGTAACGAACTCGGTGTGGCGCTCCCATTTGAGTCGTAAATTAGAATGCTCCGCCACAAAATGCGTAACTTCCGCCATCGGCGAAGGTACACCCCACATCACGCAAAGCCGCGCTAAATCATCAATGGGGGCGGTGGCGGCAGCGTCACGACCGTATTGAATAGTGATGTAAGATAAACGCTCAGGTGCCGCAAGCTCTGGTGGTGGACGTGCATGAATTTCGTTGCTCAATACATAACGTAATGGATGGTTTGCTGGCAGTCGCATCGTGCTGCTCCTAATGAAGGTTATCGCGCATTAGCGAACAGCCTTACCAAAGCAATAAGCTTGCCATTGCGCTCAAACGAGCATAACCATACATTGTTGCACCACGATGACGCGCAGAACGACGCTTTTAACGCACAAAAAATAGCCTGAAGACGCACCATTTCAGGGCGCCTTCAGGCTAAATATGCAAATTAAAACTATTTGAAAACGCCCTAAAATAGAGCATTTTCAGCTACTTTATTATAAGTTAGAACTTAAAATTGCCATCGGCTCGCGGCAACGCGCCGGATGCGCAACTTGTGAATGTGCGATTCCCGCTTGGCGTAGTTTGATTACTCTCCCACACTACAGCCGTGCCGTTGCGTTTAACGTATTTGTATTGCACTGCCGTGTTGGCAGGTAAGCTCAACGTGCCTTTCCACTGCGCATTTGCACCAGTGCCTTGAATGGTGAGCTTATAACCGCCGGTGCCAGCCCAGTTGCCAATTTCTACCTGATTGCCGACCACGTAAAGATCTTGGCCTAATGTTGTGCTGGCATTGGCGATACTAAAAGTAACGCTACAGGTGGCGGTTGGCGGTGGGCTGCCGGAAAGTTTTTGACCTGTGTAAATTGCCACAGCTGGCGTAGCGCTGCCGCCATCTCCAGGCACGGTGATATTAGCGTATCCATTTGGTGCCACCACCACACTGCCACCGGTACACGCTGTGCCTGCCGCATTTTTTTCACCGTTGATAATATTGCAATAAGTACCTGCGGCTAAATTGGTATAGAAATTGTTTGTCCATGCAGCGCCCGTATTATTAAGCGCTACAAAGCCAACAGTGCCACGGCTAAACGCCACTTGCTGCGCGTTGCCGGTTATCCAATTACCTTGTGCAGCACCTGTGGCAGCGGCGCGAAATTTCACCATATTGGCGATATTGCCCCAACGATGGATGAAGTCCCAATCCACGTTAATTTTTGCCGCACCCGTTGCATCATAGGGGCTGGCTGTGGGGCGATCGCCATTACCATTCGTAAAGCGAAAGCCCGAGTGCAATTGTGCTTCGCCGTAGCCTTGTGCCATCATAAAAATATTTGCAAGCGCATAACGTTGTGTACCGACGCTATCATTGGTCGCACCAGCGCCATAGTTGCTAGCCGCAAGCGAGCTGCCGTTACGTTCAGTATCCCAATTATTTAGGAAAATTGTCGCGTTTTGCGGCTGCACAAAACCATAACTACCGCCCCAATTTCCCCATGTACCCATGATGTTGGGAATAGTCGATAAGCTTTGCCCGTTATTGCCGCGAAACACGTCACGCATGGCGTAGGCAAAGCGGAATTCGTTAACCGTACCTACCGATAAATAATCATTAATCGTAGTGGCACCATCGGGAATAATTTCTTGCGTTAACCAGATATTTTCGCCTGATGTAGTTTTAGGGCGCGTCGATTTTACCGTAGCCATAATACTCGTCCACGCTGAGGCAGGCATGTGCTTTGAAGCATCAATACGGAAGCCATCTATGCCGAGGTCAAGCAGTTTATTTAGGTAATTTACGATCTGTCCTTTTACATAAACATTTTCAGTCGCAAGATCGGGTAAGCCGCCTAAACGACAGTTTTGGACCGCATAGGTGCCAGCAGGCGAGTTGTAATCGCTGTCGGCAATATTGCAGTTGCTATGAAAATCGCTGGCGCTAAAAAAAGGATAGCTCAATGTACCGGCATTCCATGTGCTACCGTCAGTCGCCGTGCCGCTGCCATCAGCCATTTGGTTTACAACAATATCCGCGTACACCCGCACACCAGCGGCATGACAGGTATTTACCATGGATTGCAACTGCGCCTGCGTACCCATACGGCTGGTAAGCGTGACGTAATTCACCGGCTGATAAACACCCCACCAACCGTTTGCTACTTTAGAGGCACCCGGCGGCGAAATTTGTACCGCACCATAGCCTTTAGGCCCTAAAAATTGCGTACATTCAGTAGCAATATCATTCCAGCTCCACTGAAACATTTGCACTGATGTGGCGGGATTATTAAGTACGGCATAACTCGGTGCGGCGAATCCAGCGAGGCTGATACCGAGGGCCAAAGTTGCTTGTAAAAGTTTACTCTTCATACGATTTCTCTCTCCAATGTTTTGTTTAAATTATTGTTAGCTACATTTTTAGGTTGAGTTCGTCCGCACGCTTGGGCGTTGGCTTAAATTAAAGCGACGCTGGAGCGCGTTGATGAATCGGCGTTTTTTTGAGCTTGATACAGCTATTGCTTAGTGACGCTTAAACCTAGTGACACTTAAAGCATGTTGCGTTTTTAAAGTTTTTTTATGCAAACAGCATGATGCGGTGTGGGCAAAGTTATTGTTTTATTGCCGTAATACACCCAATAGACTCCTGATAGTTTTACCAAGCGCGCCTTGTTGCAATGCAACAAGGCTCACATTTCAGCGCACTGAAAATATACTATAACTACAAAATAAAAGCACTAAATTCAGCGTATTTGTAGTTTTGGTACAAAATAAATTATTGGTATGGTTTTAGAGATAGCGCCAAATAATCGACTTAGATGCCTTATTATAGGGAGTTCATGCCCTATATTCAGGCAAAAACTGTCATTAAGTTAATACCAATAATGGGCGAAGGGCGCAGCCCAGCGCTATAGACTTGAAATAAGCTTGAGCTCGGCATAATCTGCGAAATAGGTCTTTCCCGCAGAATTTTGCGCTTGCTTTAACCGCTATCGCACGCAGTTACGCCCTTCATTTTTCGCCCGATAGAGCGCGGCATCTGCTTGTGCGATTAAACTTTCAACCGATGATTGCTCTGAAGGTATCAATACGGCTATGCCGATACTGATCGTTACTACCGTAGCCACTGGCGATGCCGGGTGAGGAATAGCTTGCGCTTCGCAGGCTTGGCGCAGGGTTTCGGCATAAACAGCAGTTGCCTTGTGATCAAAGCCGGGAACTAGCACCATAAATTCTTCGCCACCGTAACGGGCGGCAAAATCGCCTGCACGGCCACTTATTTTACGGATGACATCAGCTACTGCAATCAGGCATTTATCGCCTTCGGGGTGGCCTAGAGTATCGTTATAGGCTTTGAAAGAATCGATATCAATGAGCACAACCGCAAGGGAAGTTTGCAGACGCAAACCACGTCGCCATTCGGCTTCCAAGGTTTCGTCAAGGCTGCGTCGATTAGCAAGACCAGTTAGAGCATCGGTGCGTGACAGGCGGGAAAGATGCTCGTTGGCTTGCCAAAGTGCTTCCGTTTTTTCAGCCACGATACGTTCCATTTCGGCATGGCGCTTATGCAACTGATGGGTGCGTAATCGAAACACACCAAATAGCGCCGCCAAAGCTCCAAGCCCCGTTAACGCCATAAACCAAGACGTTTGATAGTAGTAAGGGGTCACGCGAATAGGCAAAACCTGCGTGGCTTCACGCCAGCGCGTGCCATCAAGCGAAGCGGCTACCCGAAATTGATAGGTCCCATGCGGTAAAGCAGGAAATACGGCCTCGCGCGCTTTTCCGGCTTCCACCCAGTTAGGTGTCAAACCTTCCATTTGATAACGAAAGCGCACGCGATCCGCGTTCAGCAGCATGCCCGCGGTGTAACGAATCGCCAGCGGCACGGACCCAGGTGGCAGCACAATTTCAGCGTTGGTATTAGCACTTTCGTTTGTGTTTGCCATAGCAGGCGTAAGCAAATTAGGCACAGCACCACTTCCTAGTTTAGGGACGCTAACCACGCCATTTACCGATACCTGCTCGATGATAATCGGGGGTAGCTCGCCAGACCCTGGAAGACGTGCTGGATCAACAATCACCAGACCTTTTAATGACGGCAGCCATAGTCGCCCCTTTGGGTCCATGCTACCTGCGGGCTGCAACCCACCGGCAAACGTGGCGCTGCGTAACGCGTCACCAGGACCAAAGCCTGTAGATACTACCTTGGGCGTTTTGCCATCGGCAAAGGCGTTAAGGTCGGCAAGGGCAACACGGAAAAAGCCACGATTACATGTCATCCAAAGATTTCCAAGCTGGTCGGGGATCATAACGTGTGCGGTACCATCCCAAAGGCCGTCCGTCGTGCGAATAGCAGAAAAACGCCCGTTTTTCAGTCGATTTAACCCGTTGCCATTTGAGCCAATCCAAAGTCCACCTGTAGCATCTTCATGAAGCGCCAGTACCCAATTCGAAACCAAGCCGTCCTTACGCGTAAACATAGTAACGGTGCCATCGCCTGGGTTGTAGCGAAATAGGCCATCACCAGGGGTGCCAAGCCAAAATATGCCACTTCGATCTTCAAGGATGGTGGAAACGCCTTCAAGTGGCACACCCACTGGCTTTACCGCGACAAAACGCTGACCGTCAAACCGCGCCAAACCCGATTTAGTGCCCGCCCATATGGTGCCAGCGCGATCTTGAATAATCGTGCGCACATCAACATTTGGTAGTCCTTGCGCTAGGCTAAAGTTGTCAATTTTGCCTTGCTTTAATCTGGAGATACCTTGCGTGTATGAACCTATCCAGATTGCACCGTCTTTATCTTCCAGCAACGCCGATGATTCATTGGTGCCCAAGCCATCTTTTTTCGTTATCAACTTAAGGCTATCGCCTTCCAACCGGCTCACACCGCCGCCCGCTGTAGATACCCATGTAGCACCATCGCGCGTGTGCATTATGCTGCGCACGTTATCGCTAAGCAATCCCTCTGGTTTACCAAAAACACCAAAGGCACGATTGCTTAAACGATTCAATCCGCCATTCCATGAACCAACCCAAACGCTACCCTCGGCATCCCCTAACAAAGACCATATTTGATCGCCACCTAAACCTGCGGCGGCCGAAATTGTGGTGAAGCGCGCATCAGACATCCGCACAACACCCTCACCCCAAGTTCCAATCCAGAGCGCGCCGGATTTATCGCGCGCGAGTTGGGTAAGCTGATCCGTGGGCAAGCCATCAGCCATGGTGTAAGTTTTGATCTTGCCTTCCTTGCCACCATCAATATGTACTAATCCACCACCCGCCGTAGCCGCCCACACACCACCCGCAGGATCGGCAAGCACGTGCCGCACTTCGGGATTCGGGAAGCCATTTGCAGCATTAAATACCGTGAATTTTTCAGCAGAAAAAGAGGCTAAACCACCGCCGCCCGTGCCAATCCAAAGTACACCTTCGCGATCAAAACAGAGTGTGCGCAAACGGTTGCTGGGCAGGCCATCGGCTTCTTTATAAACCTTGGTCAACCCCTTATCCCAGCGTATCAACCCGTTTTCTGAGGCAATCCACATCACGCCATTGGGCGCTTGCGCAAATGCCCACACGCGCCGTCCATCTGTTAAGGTGCTATCGATAACAGACTCAAATCGCCCATCACGAAAGCGCACTGCACCACGCCCATAACCAATCCACAGATAGCCTTCCGCATCTTCCTTAAATCCGAATATCGGACTAGCAGCGACTTCTGGAGCGACTGTAGATTCAAAAGTAGCAAAGCGCATTCCATCAAACCGCGCCAGCCCTCCCGCTGTACCCACCCAAAGATAACCCGCCCGCGTCTGATACATCGTCTGTACGGTGTTCTGTGGCAAGCCCTGCTCAGTTTGCCACGTGTCGATTTTGTATTGGGTGACGGATGATTTTGGTGATGCAACCGATAATAGATTTGGCACTTGCGCGAATACAAATACGCTGTTCGACAAAGATAGTGCAAGCAGTCCGATGGCGACATAACGATAGCCCTGAAACCCATGCATGCACGCCCATGCCATCTGGTGCAGGGCGCTTGGTAAATGGGTCAAAACTGCCAACACAGAGTTGGATATAGCCACGATGTGATAATTCCCTGTCACTTAGCATGATAGAAAACAGATTTTACGCTAGACTAATGACGATTGATCTTCTTAAAAAAACTTCACTTTCAATGCGCAAAGAACAGCTGATCGTGTTGCCAAAAACTTAGTCGTCTCGTGATACGGTTTCTGCATAAAGTGTCATCACCCAATCTGCAAACGCTCGCACCCGTGCCGACAAATGACGGTTTTGCGGATACATTAAAAATAGTGGCAGCTCGCCGCTATCGAACTCCTTCAACACCCTTATCAATCGGCCATCTTCAAGGTGCTTCTGGAGGTGGTTTGTGCCCACCAATTGTGCTAAACCTAGTCCGGCAAGCGTTGCTGCTACATGGCTATCGGCATCGTTGGAGGCTACTTTGTGAGGGCGATTTATTTGCTGTAATTGCTTCACACCAGCGCCGTTATCGATATAAAAATCAAACGGAAATACCTTCCCTGTTTTAGCTGAAAAATAATTTACGAACTGGTGCCGATCCAAGTCAGCAAGTATTTTTGGTTCACCAAATTTTTTGAGATAGGCGGGTGCCGCGCAAGTAAACACAGTATGTGCGCCTAGCTTGCGGGCAACCAAGGTTTCATCAAATACATTGCCACCGCGAATAACGCAATCTATGCCTTCACGGACTAAATCCACAGGCCGATCAGTGGAACCTACTTCCAATACTATTTCCGGATAACGTTTAAAAAAGTCAGGCAAGTTAGGCATCAGCACATGCCTACCCATTGCTGCAGGCACATCTACTCGCAATCGCCCCGCAGGCTTCACCAAGGCTCCGCGAACTTGGGTTTCTAGGTCTTGCAAATCGCCTAAAATCAAGCTTGCCCGTGCCAAGTAGGCGACGCCATCCGCTGTTAAATTTAAACGACGCGTAGTGCGATTAAGCAATCGCACCCCCAGATGCGACTCCAAATCTTGCACCATCGTGCTTACCGTAGGCTTGGGCATATGCATCGCTTCTGCCGCCTGCGTAAAACTACCAAGCTCGGCAACACGGGCAAAAACCTGCATCGCTTTAAATTTATCTAGTGCCATATTATTCAATATTTACTAATAGTTATTTACTAAAATTGCTATTTATTAGTTAATAGCATATCAATAAAGTAGCGCTTGTGCATTGCCAATCTTAATTTCTAAAGGAAACCATCATGAATACACAAGCCAAACTTCATCAACTTGAAGCAACACCAACTACCGCTACAGCAATCGGCTTAGGCTGTATGGGCATGTCTGCCATGTATGGCGCGAGCGATGATGCCACTAGCATTCGCACCATTCACGCCGCCCTTGATGCTGGCATTAGCCTGCTCGATACCGGCGATTTTTACGGCTCTGGACATAATGAAATACTAATTGCTAAAGCGCTTGAAGGCCAACGCCACCGTGCCCAGCTTTCCGTAAAGTTTGGCGCATTGCGTTCACCCGATGGCGGCTGGACTGGTGTGGATGGTCGCCCGCAAGCCGTTAAGAACTTTTTGGCGTACAGCTTAAAGCGCCTAAACACTGACCATATCGACATTTATCGCCTTGCACGCCTTGATCCTAATGTACCAATTGAAGACACCATCGGTGCCATTGCCGACATGGTAAAAGCAGGCTATGTAGGTAAAATTGGTTTATCAGAAGTCGGTGTTGATACCATCCGTCGAGCGCACCAAGTGCATGCTATTGCTGATTTACAAATTGAGTATTCACTTCTTAGCCGTGCCCCGGAGTCAACAATCTTCCCCACACTGCGTGAACTCAATATTGGGGTGACAGCCTATGGCGTACTTTCGCGTGGATTGCTAAGCGGCTCAAAACCCAAAGGCCCTACTGACTTCCGCAACTATTTACCGCGCTTCAATGGCGATGCTTTGGCAGAAAACCAAAAACTAGTGGACGTGCTTAATAGTATTGCTGCAAACATGAGTAATCAGGTGACTTACAGCGCTTCACAAATTGCCATTGCTTGGGTGCTCGCCAAGGCCAAGCAGCGGCACAATAGCATTATGCCCATTATTGGCTCGCGCACCCCTGCGCAACTGGCCGAAGCAATAGGTGCTGTCGCAATCGCGTTAACGCCGGCGGATTTAGTCGCTATTGAAACCGCAATACCAATCAATGCCGCGACCGGCAGCCGTTACAGCAATGAGCAAATGGCGCAGTTAGACAGTGAGCAGTGAGTGAAAAATACGTAATTACTTTCTTGCGCCCTCTGTACGTTAAATTGCTCACTTGCACCGCACGCTATCCTTTGGGATGATAATCTAAACTATTATATTACCCTAAATCGCTATGGCTACTCCTGAGCGCAATACCACATTAGCCCTTGTAAGCGCTCTCATCGCGCTGGCATTTGGCTTGGTGAGTGGCTTTGGCTGTTACATGTTGTATTCAGAGGTGAATAGTGTGTTGCGCCCATTAACTTGGACGCAAGGTAACGCACATATTGCGATGGCAAGTCTTAAAGAGTCCGCAGGTCAAAAAGGTGGAAGGACATATTCGGTCAGCACGCAATATCGTTACGAGCATGCGGGTAAAACTTATTTCGGCAACACTATTCGCGTTGGTGATTTTGGTGCCGATGATGACAAAGCCTATCACGATGCATGGGTCACTTTACTACAAGAAGCAAAGTCGTTAGAACGCGCACTACCCGTATTTATCAATCCTGATGCGCCTGCACAGTCGGCACTTTCCAACCATATTCGTTGGCGTAATGTCTGGTTTTCTTTACCGTTCATTTTCATTTTTGGCGCGGTTGCGGTGGGCGCAGGTGCCATGACATTATCTTCGTTGGGCTTCAAGTTTAAGCTTAACAAAGTAGGTAAAAAGCAAATGACCAAAAAAAGGCGCTAATGCGCAGTGGTTAGCTAACGCCAAACTTATTACATTCCTCAGCATCAACAAATTAGCTGCGCTATCATGACGTAGCGACTGCAGCTAAAAATTCTTTGCACCAAAACTACTAACCTAGCAATGAAAGCGACTATGGCAAGCGTATTAGCAGAAAAACCCGCCACGGCAAGCGGACTAGAAACTAAGCGCCAAGACTTCGCTTTCATCTTAAGCCAACGCTTGCCCCATGCCACAATCCTTCACACGCCTGAACAACAGCGCCCCTATGAGTGCGATGGTTTGGCGGTGTATCGACAACTGCCTTTGCTTACCGTGCTACCCACTAATGATGCAGAGGTATGCGCAGCCTTGCAAGCAGCCAGCAGCAGCGGTGTGAAGGTTGTTGCGCGCGGCGCGGGCACCGGACTATCGGGGGGGGCTACGCCGTTAGAAGATGGCATGTTGTTGTCACTTGCTAAGCTGAATGCGTTTAAGAAAATTGATGCGCTTTCGCGTACGGCGGTAGTGCAGCCTGGTGTGCGTAACTTAAAAATTTCAGAATCTGTTGCCCACCTGGGTTTGTACTATGCGCCCGATCCTTCATCGCAAATTGCCTGCTCCATTGGTGGCAATGTGGCCGAAAATTCGGGCGGGGTGCATTGTTTAAAATACGGCTTGACCGTTCACAATATCCAAAAAATTAGGGTGGCTACTATTGAGGGCGAAGCGCTCACAATCGGCTCAGATGCCCTAGATTCGCCCGGTTATGATTTATTGGCACTCATGACGGGTTCTGAAGGTATGCTGGGCGTGACAACCGAAGTAACGGTGAAGCTCACGCCAAAACCGCAAATAGCCAGAGTGGTAATGGCAAGCTTTGCCGATGTAGAGCTGGCTGGAGTTGCCGTAGCAAACGTGATCGGCGCAGGCATTATTCCTGCCGGCTTGGAGATGATGGACAAAATGGCGATTCACGCGGTAGAAGACTTTGTACATGCCAGCTACGATATGGAGGCTGAGGCAATATTGCTATGCGAATCCGATGGCACACCAGAAGAAGTAGAAGATGAAATTGCCCGCGTGCGGGAGGTGATGCTGCAAAGTGGTGCCACGACAATTCGCGTTTCAGAAACTGAGGCAGAGCGACTTAAGTATTGGTCTGGTCGTAAAGCCGCGTTTCCTGCAGTAGGACGTATTTCGCCAGATTATTATTGTATTGATGGCTCGATTCCACGCCGTGCTTTAGGTTATGTGTTGAAGGCAACCGCTAGCTTTAGCAGCAAGTATGGCCTGCGTTGCGCTAATGTATTCCACGCGGGCGATGGCAATTTACATCCACTCATTTTGTTTGATGCGTCAATCCCCGGTGATCTTGAAAAAACCGAAGCCTTTGCAGCAGATTTGCTAGAGCTGTGCATTGAAGTAGGTGGCACCATTACCGGTGAACATGGCGTGGGCATTGAAAAAATCAATCAAATGTGCAGCCAGTTTAGCGACACTGAACGAGAAGCGTTTTTTGCCATTAAGCGGTGCTTTGATCCTCATATGTTGCTTAACCCCGGCAAGGCAATACCGAGTTTAAGCCGCTGTGCTGAATACGGACGCATGCGGGTGTCTGGCGGGAATTTGCCGCATCCGGAATTACCTCGGTTCTAGCTGCTGCCGCGCCATGCAGATTGCTAATAGGGCTCAAGCTGCTGCGCATACTGTGCCGCAAGGCAAACCAGATAAGGTTATAGATGCCCTATTTTTAGCATTCTCTAGTTTATTGCCAACGCTCACGGTGCTTACCGATAGGGAGCGACTAACTCCTTTCGAAACCGATGCATTTATCTCGCACCGCGTCGTACCACTGTGCGTGGTACTACCGGACACCGCAGCGCAGGTAGCGCAAATCATGCGTATTTGTGCGCAGTGTGGCGTACCCGTAGTAACACGCGGCGCGGGCACAGGTATCGCTGGCGGTGCCATTCCGCTTGCGGAAGGAGTGTTATTGGTCATGACCAAACTCAATCAAATTTTAGAAATTGATGTTGCCGCTCGATTCGCGCGCGTACAGCCTGGTGTGCGCAATTTAAGTGTGTCGGACGCGGTAGCGCACCTTAATTTGTTTTACGCGCCCGATCCCTCAAGCCAAATCGTTTGCTCCATCGGCGGTAATGTCGCTGAAAATTCGGGTGGCGTACATTGCCTAAAATACGGTTTAACCACCCACAATATTCGTCGCGCCAAATGCATTACGGCTGAAGGTGATACTGTAATTATCGGAAGCCACGCCTTGGATGCAGCAGGCTATGATTTGCTCGCGTTACTCACTGGTTCAGAAGGCATGTTAGCGGTGATAACGGAAGTTACGGTTAAGCTTACACCATCACCAAGCGTGGTAGAGACGCTATTGGCAGCCTTTTCCACAGTGGAGCAGGCTGCAGAGTGCGTAGGGGACATCATTGGCGCAGGCATTATTCCTGCTGCCTTAGAGATGATGGATCAAATAGTAGTGCAGGCGTGCGAGCGCTTTATGGCAGCGGGTTTTCCCACTGATGCAAATGCCTTATTGCTGTGCGAGTTGGATGGTAGCGCAGAAGAAGCTGCGGCCGAAACCGAGGCCGTGCGCACTATATTAGAACGTTCAGGTGCTACCGAAATCCGCCGCGCTAGCGATGATGTTGCGCGCGCGAAACTTTGGCGCGCCCGCAAAGGCGCATTTGCTGCCTTGGCAAATATTCAACCCGATTACTACACCATTGACGGCACAATTCCGCGTCGCTGCCTGCCTGAAGTGCTGGCGCGTTATGCCGAACTGGGCGCACAATATGGCATGCTAGTGGCCAATGTATTCCATGCAGGTGATGGCAATTTGCATCCCTGTATTTTTTACGATGGCAAAATTGCGGGGGAAGCGGAACGTAGCGAAGAACTTGGCGGCAAAATGCTTGAAATTTGCATTGAAGTTGGTGGCACTATTACTGGTGAGCACGGTGTGGGCATTGAGAAATTGAAGCAAATGTGTGTACAGTTTCGTGCTCCCGAGCTTGCCATGTTTCATGCCGTTAAAGAAGCGTTTGACCCCAATCGCATTTTAAATCCAGACAAAGGTATTCCCCTGCTAAAGCGTTGTAGTGAATGGGGTGGCATGCATGCCAGCGCTGGGCGTATTATTCATACTGATATTCCACGATTTTGATTTTACTTTGAGCCAATATGGACGCATTCATCAACGACACCGCAGCGAAAATTAAACAGCATCGCGCCAGCAAAACACCACTGCGCATTCAGGGTGGTAATACCAAACATTTCTATGGCGCTACTCCAACAACGCCTGAAGAAGTCCTAAATACAAGCATCTACAGCGGCATAATCGATTACGAGCCAAAGGAATTAGTGCTTACCGTGCGCGCTGGTACAGCTCTTATTGATGTTGAAAAAGCGCTGGCTGATCAAAACCAGATGCTCCCTTTTGAACCGCCACACTTCGGCGCAGGTGCCACGATAGGTGGCATTGTAGCAACGGGGCTATCGGGGCCACGTCGTGCTTATGCTGGTGCTACGAGAGATTTTGTGTTGGGAACACGCATTATTGACGGCAAAGGCGACGACTTAAATTTTGGTGGCCGCGTCATTAAAAACGTGGCGGGCTACGATGTATCGCGCCTAATGACGGGGGCGATGGGTACGCTCGGGGTGATTCTCGATATTTCATTTAAAGTGCTGCCGCGCCCGCAAACCGAAACAACACTACGCTTTGAAATGGACGAAGCCACCGCGATTACGCGCTTAAATGAATGGGCAGGCAAGCCGCTGCCGATTTCCGCATCCTCCTACTTTGAAGGTGTAGTGATGCTGCGCCTGTCTGCAGCACAAGCGGGTGTGACCGCAGCAGTGCAAAAATTAGGTGGAGATGCAGTAGATGCGGTGGTTGCCAATGGGCATTGGCATGCTTTACGCGAACATCAACATGCTTATTTCACTAATGCAAAGCCGTTATGGCGCATTTCAATCCCACAAACCGCACCCATACTCGCTTTTGATGAAGCTGAAATACAATCTGGCCCCATCGAATGGGGCGGCGGGCTGCGTTGGTTAAGTGCGGAAAGTGACGGCGACACTGCCGCTAGAATTCGCAACCGTGCGGCAGATTTAGGCGGTCATGCCACCTTATTTAACGGCAAAGGCCACACGACAGTAGCCTCCGTATTTCATCCACTTGACGCAGGCTTAGCCAAAATTCATCGCAACTTAAAGCAGGCGTTTGATCCCGATAATATTTTGAATCGCGAGCGCATGGATAGTTTTTAAACTGCACCCTCATTCCACTGCTCCACATTGCCGAGCATACTTTCAATTCACGCAGTCACACAGGCTACATATCAAAAAATAACCATGCAAACCACCCTATCTGAAGAGTTCATGAACACACCGCTAGGCAACGAAGCTGCCGCGATTTTGCGTAAATGTGTGCACTGCGGTTTTTGTTTGGCTACCTGCCCCACCTACAATTTAGTAGGTGATGAATTGGATAGCCCACGTGGCCGCATTTATTTGATGAAACAAATGCTGGAAGGCGCACCCGTTACCGAGCGCACTCAACACCATCTTGACCGCTGCCTAACCTGCCGATCCTGCGAAAGTACCTGCCCATCCGGTGTGGAATACGGCAAGCTCGTTGATATTGGTCGTGAAATCGTGGAGCAAAAAGTTGCCCGCCCGCCACTAGAAAAATTCAAACGCGCGCTGCTGAAAAAAATTCTGCCAAATACTGCGGCCTTCCGCATCGTGCTCAAAACCGGCCAAACCGTGAAGGGATTGGCAGGTGGACTCATGCCCGAAGCACTCGCCCGTAAGATACCCAATGTGCGCCTAGCAGGTGCATGGCCGCCAGCACGTCACCCACGGCGTATGTTGGTGCTGCAAGGCTGCGTGCAACCTGCTATCGCCCCAGATATTAACGCTGCCACAGCGAGGGTGCTCGATGCCATTGGCATCTCGCTAATTACCGCTAACGCTGCCGGTTGCTGCGGCGCGGTCGCACATCATTTGGGTGATGTCGAGGGTAGCAGAGTCATGGCGCGTGCGAATATTGATGCTTGGTTGCCATTAATCGAACAGGGTATTGAGTCTATTATCATCACAGCAAGTGGCTGCGGCACCACCGTAAGTGACTACGGCCATTTACTTCAGCACGACACCGCCTATGCAGCCAAAGCCGCCCGTGTTTCGGCGCTTTGCAAAGATATTAGCGAAGTTATTGCCCAAGAATCGGCGGCACTTCAAGCCAAGCTAAAACCGCTAGCCGCACCAAAACGCATCGCCTTTCATTCGCCATGTAGCCTGCAACACGGCTTAAAAATCAAGGGCAAGGTAGAAGCCTTATTGACCAGCGCAGGCTATACGCTCACCCACGTGCCAGATGGCCATTTATGCTGTGGATCAGCCGGAACCTATTCGATACTGCAAGCCGAGATGTCAAAAAACTTACTTGCCAACAAAGTAGCTGCATTAGAAAGCGACAAACCTGCGCAAGTGGTCACTGCCAACATCGGGTGCTTAGCGCATATTGAATCGGGGTTAAATCAAAGCAGCAAAACGCCGATTGGGCATTGGATTGAGTTGATGGCAGAGCGGCTAATATAGGTGCGCCAAATGCTTTAACTCGGTAACAACTTGGTATCTACATTCAAAATAGCATGGCTACCCGAGCAACCGGTCATAGTCGGCATGACTTCCAATCCAAAACCAGCGGACGCCGTCCGCTATTGGCACCCCCACTGCGCGATAACCCATGCCCACACGCGCACTTCGGAAGGCACCGTTTTTCACTAATTTAAAATGCAAAGAGGGGTGACCGGAATTCTCTCGTAATTGAGCAAAGTTTTGCCGAGCCTGAGTTTGTATCTGCGCAGGCAAAGCATCAAACATCTGCCAAAATTTGATAGAAGCTTGGTGTTTCAAAGTACGCGTGAATGCTCAGTATGGCACTCAGCTAGGGCTTCAGCGGCCAGCGCGTCAAACTTTCCGGCTTGAGCATCAACCTCTATTTTTGCATCCCATTCAGCGTCGTTAAATTCAAAAAACCAGCGACGAAACTCGGCCAAATCATGCGGTGGCAATTGCTTTACCGCCGCCTCTATTGATTGAACAGTGGTCATCCTAAGCCTTTCGATAAAATTAAGGCTATATTTTACTCTGGCGAGTAACTTTGCGCTCTTGACTCAATTTTTAAGCTTTGCATCCTACCGTCCCATCAACCAAAACCGCTCTTCCGTATCCCCCGGTCTTGCCCCTTGCCAACGGATTTTGTCCGGCTCAGCGACGACGCTTGGTGGCGGGGCTTTAGTGCGACCCTGCACTAAGATATGACTGCAAATGCCCGTATTTATAGGCTTTAGGCGCAGTCCTATAAAATAATCTAGCGATGCTATTTGCGCTATTCCCACATCTTGACTATTGATACAACCACCATCTACATTACTGGTGGCAATTGCCGACTTTAGGTTCTGTGCCACACCTCTGTAGCTTTTTGCATAGTCCACCGCTGGTAACCACAACAAATTAAAGAGCATCCATAGCACCGTCACCCCTGCTGCCCAATTAACAACAGCGCGGCGATTGCTATAGCGGGTACGTAGTACCACGGCGAGCCAAAGCACGGTGAGCAGCAAGGCTAAAATTATTGCCCCCCAATGCACTTCAAGCTGTAAGCCTGGTACCTCGTAAAGCACACGACGTGCGGCATTGCGGGGAATGCCGGTGATAGCACCGGTGTACATCGCCCATAAAAATATTGTGATGCTGCCAAATACAAACAGCCCAAACCAATTTACGAAACTGGCTAAGGTGCGCGATAGTTTATCCATGCCTTGCGCGGCTGCCAAGCACAACGGTAGCAGCAATATCATCGGCGATGTATCACGCGGTTCCATGGTTAAAAATACAAAAATTAGCATGACCATAAACGCCACGAATGGTAATGCGTGTTCAATGCGGTCGCCGATATTTCTGCGGGCTTTAAGCCATGCCCACAATGCAATTGGCCAAGCGGGTAAGGCGTACCAGAGAAGTGTTTTGGGTAAATAGAGCAAATCAAAGCTGCGGTTAAGCGCAGCCGTAGCTTGCGATGCTGGATCAAGCAAGCAAAAAAAGCCGCTTGCAGCACCGATGAAGGTGCTCATATTTAGAACTTCCTGAGGTGCAAAAGTGATGAGTAATAGCGGCCACACCAAGACTGCTGCGATGATGATTGCGCAACTCAAACCAAAGCCGCGACGGCACCGTGGGTTACGCCATTCGCGCAGCACGACGGCAAGTGTCGCGAATACCGCTAACACCATCGCTCCCATGAGCGCCCCAACGCAGAGCACAGCAAGGGCACCGCCGACGCCAGCAATGATGCCAGCGCGTTTAGCATCAGACGCAATCCACGTCATGCCATAGAGCGCAATTGCCATACCCGTCATCGCCCCCAGACTTGGGCTTAACTCATGTGCGCGCAATAAAAAACCTAAGCTGGCAATGAGCAACAACACGCAAATACGGGCAGCACGTTCATTTTGCAGGCGTACTGCGGTGGCGGCTAAAAAGCCCATCGTAAGCGATACAAAAAAGCCGGAGGCTAGACGTGCGCCATCGTGTAATGGCAAAAAGGTTTGCGTAAGTTTGGCAAAAAAAGTGGCTACCCAAAAATAAAATGGTGGGTGCTCAACGTAGGGAAGCCCCGCCAGGGTGGGCACTAACCAAGAATTAGGTGCGCCCTCTAACATACTCAAGACAATACCAAATTGTACCGGCTCGTCGGGCTTCCAAGGATCATGCCCAACTAAACCGGGTAATAGCCAAGCCAAACAAATGACGACAAATAAGAGCGTTTTTAAGGGCGATACCGTGCCATCAAACACGATTGGTGCCTGCAAGCCACGCGTGATTCTGCGCGCTTTTAACGTTGCTTTGCGTCCAGCGCGTCTGGCCTTAGATCGCGTCATTTAAAACCTTGAGGAGAAAAACGGTTAACGCAAAGTGATGCGTTCACTATATTGTAAGTACGCTGCGCGCCAATGCAAAAAAGCAGCTGTTAAGCTGCTTTTTTCTGAATCGGTGCTCAATATAAACTTTTATACTATTGAGCGGTGCTGCGCCAATCTAGCCTTGCGTTGCAATATTACAACAAAAAATTTATTCCGCAGCTTCAGCAGATGATGCGACTTTACGACCATAGCGCTGATTAAATTTATCGATACGACCAGCTGTATCCATAATTTTATGTTTGCCGGTGTAAAAAGGATGCGATTCAGACGAAATTTCGATACGAACACACGGATATTCTTTACCGTCGGTAAATTTCATTTTTTCGCGATTCGAAATATCAATCGTCGAACGCGTAACAAATTTGAAATCGCATGAAGAGTCAAAAAATAATACTTCGTTATACTTTGGGTGAACACCGGTTTTCATGATTCTGTCCTGTTTAATCATCCAAGGGTAGCCAACACATGATAAGATTTTCACAAATCCGTAATGTATTGCGTTGCAACCTCTAGGCGATAAGTTAATGGGTAATCTGCAATTATCGCAATTTTTCGAGTTTTGCGCAACCGTTCGCTGTTTTTGCTGGTTTTAATTGCGGAATTTAATCGCACACACGCCTTTTTATATATCAATTACGCCCATATACGCCCTACGCGCCTACTGTAAAACTTAAAATTTCGAGGTGTTACGAATGAATAATATGCGATTTAGCCTAGCCAGTTCAGCAATATTTGCATTGTTTTTAGGCATCATATTGCCCCAAACAAGTTTGGCGCAAAACAATCGTACCGAACTTGTTATAGGCGCATCGGCCGCATTTACGGGACGAACAGCAGCGTCTATTAAGGCATTTAATGAGGGCGCGCAAATTCAATTTGATGCCGTCAATAAACGCGGCGGCATTGGTGGTCGAAAAATTATTTACACCAGTTTAGACGATGGCAATTTGCCTGAATTAGTGGTCGAAAACACCAAGCGCTTATTAGATGATGACAAAGCCGTTGCGCTTTTCGGCTACGCCGGAGACGCAACAGTGTCAGCTGCGCTACCGCTTATTAGCCAACGGAACGTGGCACTCGTCGGCGCAATTACCGGGGCACAATCGCACCGCAATCATCCGAATTTATTTCCTATACGTGCCAGCTATCATGCCGAAGTAGAGAAAATAGTTGTTCAAGGCCAACAATTGGGAATGACCCGATTCGCAATTTTCTATCAGAACGATGAGTTTGGCAAAGACGTAACGACTGGCCTAGAAAAGTCCCTAGCTAAGCGCAAACTCACTATCGCCTCACGCGGCGAGTACACGCGCAACAGCGTCAATCTTGGCGCTGCTGTCAGCAATGTAATGCGTGGTGATCCGCAGTCCATCATCATGGCCTGTACGCTTGAAGCCTGTGCCGAGTTTGTGCGGCAATTTAGCAGACTAAAATCGAGTGCACGCCTCAATCATTTGGCGTCTATTGATGCGGGTGCCTATTTTAAAGAATTAGGCGCACTCACACAGGGCCTTGAACTCACCCACGTAGTGCCACGCCCTACGTCCGTGGGTATTGGGGTGATCAATGATTTCAATAAGGATGCTAAAGAAGTGGCGCCCAAGCACGTGCCATCCTTCCTCAGTTTGGAGGGTTATTTAGCAGCCAGAGTGATGGTAGAAGCGCTTCGCAAAGCGGGCAATAACCCAACACGGGCTAAAGTGCTTGAAGCCTTAAATAGCCTAGGTGAACTTGACCTGAATGGCTTCTCGGTAAGCTATGCGCCGGGCGCAAATATCGGCTCAACTTTTGCCGATATTAGTATTATCGGCCCCGGTGGTCGGATAAAAAATTAGTGACGCCATAACCAAAAGCTGACTACGCTAAAATGCAAAACGCCCTGAAGAAACCCGTTTTTAGAGGGTCTTCAATGCGTTCTTAGATCGTGACTGGCTTACTATTTCTTCATTGAATCAAAAAACTCGCCGTTATTTTTAGTGGCTTTGAGTTTATCGACTAAAAATTCAGTCGCCTCTAGTTCATCCATACCGTAAAGTAATTTGCGTAGCACCCATACTTTTTGTAGCAGGTCGGGCTTTATCAGTAATTCTTCGCGGCGCGTGCCGGAACGATTTACGTTGATCGCTGGATACACCCGTTTTTCTGCGGCACGGCGATCCAAGTGTACTTCCATATTACCCGTACCTTTAAATTCTTCGTAAATCACATCGTCCATACGGCTGCCAGTATCGATCAAAGCAGTGGCGATGATGGTGAGCGAGCCACCTTCCTCAATGTTACGTGCCGCGCCAAAGAAGCGTTTAGGGCGCTGCAAGGCATTGGCATCGACACCACCCGTCAACACCTTGCCGGAAGCCGGTACAACCGTGTTATAAGCCCTTGCAAGACGGGTAATGGAATCGAGCAGGATCACCACATCGCGCTTATGTTCTACCAAGCGCTTGGCTTTCTCGATCACCATTTCAGCGACTTGTACGTGGCGCGTGGCGGGCTCATCAAAGGTTGATGACAAAACCTCACCCTTTACGGTGCGCTGCATTTCGGTCACCTCTTCAGGCCGCTCATCAATGAGCAACACAATCAAGGTAACTTCCGGATGGTTCGATGAAATAGCATGAGCGATGTGCTGCAGCATCACCGTTTTACCCGACTTTGGGCTGGCTACTAGTAAACCGCGCTGACCTTTACCAATGGGCGAAATAATATCAATTACGCGGCCGGTGATATTTTCTTCAGCCTTAATTTCGCGTTCGAGCGTGAACGGCTTATTGGGGAAAAGTGCTGTTAAGTTTTCAAACAGAATTTTGTTTTTAGTATTTTCGGGTAAATCACCGTTAACCTTATCTACCTTCACCAGCGCAAAGTAGCGCTCGCCTTCTTTTGGCGTACGAATCTCACCTTCAATGGTGTCACCAGTGTGCAAATTAAAACGACGAATTTGTGAAGGGCTCACATAAATATCATCCGGTCCGGCAAGATAGGAAATATCTGGGGAGCGTAAGAAACCAAAGCCATCTTGCAGCACTTCTAAGGTGCCATCACCAAAAATCGCTTCGCCTTTTTTTGCATGGTGTTTTAGCAGCGCAAAAATTAGTTCTTGTTTGCGTAAGCGGTTAGCGCCTTCTAGTTCGCCTTCAGCGGCCATGGCAACAAGTTCAGTGACGTGCTTGAGTTTTAACTCAGATAAATACATACAAAAATTCCAATAAACAAAAAATACGGGGTTCAAACGCGGTGATCGCTAACTAGCGCACTGAATTACACCAAAAAAACCATGCGGTTCAGGCTCACTACATTTAGTTTTGGGGGTTTTAAAACAAACAGCGCGAGGGCTCGTTACTGCACATTCGCTTTGTGAATAGGCGGCTCGCACATTTTGCGACAACGACTAGAACAAACTTGAAGGTTTACGCGGAGACGTTCTGCGTTTTTCGGTATTCGATATTTTATCGAACCCATTTTAGCTGCATCTGCATTCTTTTGCGAGCAACTCAATACTGCCATATCGGAAAGATAATCCGGAAACTACTTTATGTCAAACTTTATAGATCACTATTTTAGCTATCGGGCGCGCGAATAGCAAATATACCGACAAACGCACGCCCCCACTGCATAAAACTCAAATATTGCTATCAATAAACGCCGTCAGTTGCGATTTGCTCAACGCGCCAACTTTGGTGGCTGCCACGTCGCCGCCTTTAAACAACATCAAAGTGGGGATGCCACGAATGCCGAATTTTGGTGGGGTCTCTTGGTTTTCATCAATATTCAATTTTGCCACCTTTAGTTTACCCGCATAATCGCGTGCGAGATCATCCAAAATTGGGCCAATCATTTTGCAGGGGCCACACCATTCTGCCCAATAATCTACCAATACGGGCACATCAGATTGCAATACATCAGAGTCAAACGTCGCATCGGACACATGAATAATATGATCACTCATTAAAAACCTCGTCGTTAAAAATAATTTGCGTCGCTAGCTCAAATCGGGAAATACACTGCAGCGACAATCCGCGATATTAACGGAATTTTAGTGTTTGCGTATGCGCATGCGATTTTTTGTCTTAATGCAGGGCTGATTGCGGTTAGCGCCATGCATCACGAATCATCGCAACGCCATGCGCACCGTGACCCTGCGCTACGGCTAAATCAGCACTATCTAAGCCACCAATGGCATAAACAGGAATTGGCGCATCTTGCGCTATTTGCGCAAAACCAGCCCAGCCTAAGCCGACTTGATTCGGGTGCGATGGCGTGGCCAACACATGCCCAAGTACAGCAAAATCACATCCTAAGCGCCCTGCCAGCGCCAGTTGCGCAGCATCATGCACCGATGCACCAATAAGCGAAAAATTAGAGCGTACTGTTGGCGTTTGTTGCGCTAAAATTTCTAAAAAGGCAGCCTGTAATTGCACGCCATCTATACCTAGTTTTTGCGCCAACGCGAGGCTTTCTGCGCTACCAACGTTTAACAAAATCTGCAGTTTATTTGAGTTTTTAAATGCTAAATAGTGTGCTTGCCTAAATTGCAGCAGCCCTTGCACAAAGCGTGTAAGTTCGGGCAGAGAAAGTCTTGGCTCGCGAATTTGCAGCAACAGTGGCGCGCAATTCAAGCGCTGTTCAATTTTTTCAAATAAGCTGGATAAGTTTGTAGATAGGCCATCTCCAGCGGTAATGGCATAGTAACTGGGCAACTGCAATGCCTTAAAGATTGGTACGCATCCTGGAAGCGTTGGCGCAACATCAAGCTGCGCAGGTAGCTGTTGTAACTGCTGGAAAATAAACTGTTGGCCTTCCAGCCCGCGTAATTCACCCTGCCATTCCCGCACCCGCCAAGTGTGCAAGCGCACGGTGGCATGGGTGTAACGCATTATGAAGCTAAACCACGGGTGTGCCTGCGTAATTTGAATATCCAATTCTTCTGCAAGCTCGCGTTT
Source organism: Betaproteobacteria bacterium (assembly GCA_031376425.1). Taxonomy (GTDB): domain Bacteria; phylum Pseudomonadota; class Gammaproteobacteria; order Burkholderiales; family Usitatibacteraceae; genus JANMDR01. Next base: position 549 of record JANMDR010000188.1, on the reverse strand, counting down.
TAAAGCCTGCTCCACCGATTCACCTTCTTCTAATTTACCCCCAGGAAACTCCCAATAGCCCGCATAAGGCTTGCCCTCGGGGCGGGACGATAACAAAAAACTGCCATCGGTCTGTTGCAAAACCGCCACTGCAACTTCCGTAATTTCTTCGGTCATATTTACATTAAGATTTAGTTTTTTACACAGCATAACTACGCATTGGTGCAAAATGGTGAAGCTACATATTTTAGATGGTTACTTTTGGACTATTGTAGCTGCTGGAAAGTGCAAGAATGAATATTTAAACTGCTCTAATTAACTTAAAGACCGCCGTGGATAAAAAGACTTTCTTTGCGCTTGTAGTACTGCTTATTATGAGTATTGGTAGCCTCGCGCCGACGGCGTTAGCGCAGTCGGTAACTTTAGTGGGCACCTTTCCAAATAAAGCCTTAGTGGTTATAGGAAATGGCACTCCACGCAGCGTTTCTGTGGGAGAAACAACCGCCGAAGGTGTGCGCGTAATCAGTGCCACAACTGATAGCGCAACCATTGAAATTGCCGGTAAACGCC
>JANMDR010000182.1:0-3672 GCA_031376425.1 Betaproteobacteria bacterium | reverse complement strand
AGGCTTACGCAATATTGCCCAGCGCTGGACAATGCCAATCCAAAACTGGAAACAAGCAATAAGTCAGTTGATGATCCACTTTGAAAAGCAGTTTAACCCCGCCTAGCAAAAACTAAAAACACAAAATTCGGGATAGCCTCTGTAGGGGCGAGCATTTATCAGGACGCACCTTTTCTGCGGCAAAGTTATTTATTCGGATTGCTTCAAGCAACGCCTGTAAAAGCGCGGCGAAAGTACCAACTAGCAGTCTCACCAAGAAGTCGTGCCTCTGTTTCCAGTGCGAGTCTGTTGAATTCCTGCTCGGAACGCGCTAATCGCAAACGCAACTGCTGCGACGTCAGGAAGTCGTGCATTTCCTGAAAAGTATGAGCACGAGCCTCCAAATCTCTTGATGCAGCGAGCGACATCGCCGCAACGGCCACGACTGGTAAAACGACTGCAAAAATGCCTAAAAGCGTGTTTATCGGCACCTCTATATCTACTAAAGCAAGGCCGAATTTAGCGCCAGTGGCAACTAAGGCTCCCAATGAGCCGAGCAAAAAACACCGATATGCAAATCGGTGCTGTCGTTGCGCACGCGCACATTCGTCACGATAGTAAGCAATTTGCCCTCGGTCGCTTGAGCTATCGACTGTCAATCGGCTTGTCAGATAAGTTTCGCGGCGGTCAAGCCATGTGTCGGCCGACAACAACTTTGCATCCCGAAGGTGCAGCACCTCAAGTGTGCGCACAAGCGCTCGCAGAGTCGACGGCAATAGCAGCGTGGTCATATGCGAAACTGGAGCGCGCATGTGCTGCAAAGCGAGATAAGACCTCGCAGTTTCAGCCACCAATCGTGCCATCGCCCAAGACGCAATCGCTTTGTTGGAATGTAGATACTGATGTGTCGCCAAACCAGCGATAAGCAGCACCAGCTCCACTCCCAATAGCCAAGGCAATGCAGGGCTCTTGCCAAGTTTGAGCGCAAATACCGCGACCAATGTGGCGAATACATGCGTGCCAATGATGGTAAGCGCGCTGGCGTTAAACCAACGTTGCCGTAATTTGGAATAATTGCTCGAAAACGTCTTGAGCAATGCGCAGTAGGTCTCTAAGCCTACAGCGCTTGTCGATGGAATTTGCGCGTCAGCGATTGCTTCGGGCGGCGCTGGTCTTTGAAAGCTAGCTAGCTGGTGCCAAGTTGCCTTAAAAGTTGGCTCACCCGTCTCATCAATCTTCAAGCGTAGCTCTAACACTGGCCGAGCGTTGTCTTTCGCTAGCTGAAGAAATTCTTCTGTGCCGCCTGGTTTGCCGGCACTTGCGTTTTCCGGCAATAGGCAAACTAGCACGTCGGCCAGTTCCACAATTGCGCTGTTTACGTCTTGAAAGCGCTCGGCACGCTCACGCGAACCGCTTGCCACGCGCTCTTCAATAATGTGGCTACTTTGGAACAGCACTTCGGCTTCGGCCCTTTGATTGACTGCGAAGTCTAGAGTGCCGCTGTTGCCGACACCGGCCAAAAAATCACCACGCTGCTGCGGCAACAGTAATCGTTGTGGCCACGCCATTTGCTGGCAGGCGCGGGTGAAGAGTGTATCTGCGCCTGTGGCCAGTGCAGAAACACCGCATAGAAAGTACGGCTCATCCAGGCCAAGTGTCCGCCGCAGTTGGCCTAGCTGGGCAACCAATAAGTTTACAAGGGTGGCATTGAATTGGTCAACATCGAGATCAGAATGCGTAACGGGGTCAAATAATTTGCGTGCCCCTGCAAATCCCAAGTGAACTACCACAGGGATACTGGTTTTTATTACTGCGGTGGAGGATGTATGCATAGTTCGTTAAATGGGTAGGTTGCGCCAACACCGATCAGGTCAGTTGTTAGTGGGTTGTCCTTATTTAGGTGCCGGAGTTGTAACGCTGCCCGACCCTTCTAGGAGTTTCTTTCCTAATGCAGTAGGGTCTTCTGGCTTAACGGCGAAATCGCGCAGTTTTACCCATTGGGCTTCAGCTTCAGCAATCATACTCTGCGGCTCGGCCTGTAGCAGCCTCAATACTTCGGCCGAACAAGCAAGATACAGCCGCCCTTCATAAACATACGCGTACTGGGTACTACCCACTTCCTTTTTACCGAGCGCCAACTGCCCCACACAAAACCCGCCAAATACCGGGGCGTAACGTTGGGGATTGGCCGCAAAGACATCACGATTCGCTTGATCTTTAAATAGCCAGATACCGCCGTTCCATAAGAAGTGGAAAGAGGGCAACCCGACTTCAGCCTTTTGCGTCTGGAAAGCCACCACTACATCTTGTCCATTTACGGCAACCCCCGCTTCATCCGAGGCTACCGCCGCACTGCGCTGAAGTGCAGCGAGCGCGATAGCACGGCGCACAGCCGCTAGATCCTCGACGGATGGCGTCGACTGCGCTGCAGTCAAGTCCTTATATTCCGACCGCGCTGCACCCAGAGCGTATACGACCAAGTCAAGGAACGATACTTTGTGGGCACGGGCAATATCTTCCAGTTTGATAAACGAGTCACGCACATCTTTTGGAATGACCAAACCACGATTTCTTTCTAGCAAGATGGCTTGATCTTCAATTCCTTTGTATCGACGCTTGTCAGAGAGTTCGCCGATATTAATATGAAAAGAGTAAGTCAATTTATCACCCTCTTTTGCTCGAATAGGTATCGTAAATCGCTTCAAATCCAGTTTCCTTTTTCGAACCACGGCAGCGGCAATACTGTCCTTGGCACCTCCGATGCCTTGTTCCAGCATTTCTGCGAAGGCCTTTTGGCACGTGGCGTACTCGTAACTCCAGCATCGCGAGAGCGTAGCTCTCGCCTCAGGGTCGCGTCCAACGCGTCGCTGAGCTTTTGCAAGCTGCAACATTAGACGGCCGGTCGTAGTGCGCAGAAAGAAATCAAAGTCGTAGTCATTTGCCCACGGTTCGCAACGAGCCAAGGCGAGCCTCATTTCTTCAAGAGCCATTTCACTCTGATTCTTGTCATTGCGCGCCCGCCCATAGTCACGCTCAGCTTGACAATAGTCCAGGAGCGGATCAGTTGATGGCCTCTGCACTAACCCGGTCACGCGAGCCCGTTGATCCTCAGCAACCATGGACAAAGCAGGGACTAGGAACAGATTTCGGCGGCTCGCAAAAAGCACCAGCATAGTATCCGGGTCGTTTTCTAGTCGCTCCGCCGCTTGCTTTGTCGCAGATCTAACTAACTTGTTGCATTGCGCTCCGTCATACAATACTGCGCAGGCAAGGAAGGGTTCACTCAAAGCAACCAACTTTCTACCATTGCTGATTCGCTCCCTTGGCCTGTCTGCTGCCAGTGCCGCACTCTCCTTCAGATCCATCGCATTAGCTACCGCATTGAGGCTGAGGTTAGAATAGTCAAATGTTGAAAGTTCAACGGTCTGCCCTGAGTACAAGCGGCCATAGGCCTCCAGCGCCATTGCCGCATATTTCTCACTTTCAGTCGGCAAATTTTTGACCCGTTGGGAAAAATCGGCTTTGCGTAATTGCAACATCGCCTCTGCCGCTTCAAAGGTCGATGGATCGCTTCCCTTGAACTTCGCAAGGATCAGTTCAATTTCCGCGACGATTTGCTGATGTTTGGCCTCGTCCAGTGCGCTTTGGGCGGCGTTAAGTTGATCAAAAAAATTATCCAAGCGGTTACGCGCC
>JANMDR010000038.1:0-33511 GCA_031376425.1 Betaproteobacteria bacterium | reverse complement strand
CATCGCTAAGTTTATTCAACGCATTGGAGACAGGAAAATGAAATCACGCATCTGCGCAATTGGAATTTTCGTTTTATCGCTGGAGGTACCATCGCTAGCGCTGGCATTTGATCGCTCCGTATTTGATAACCTCGATTATGGAATTTATTGGTACCAAAACCAACTGGTATCGCAAAAATCGGTGCCAGGCATCGCCAACCCTAATTACACCAATGGTCAACCAACACTAATTTATATTCACGGCTGGCAACGCGACAAAACACCGCTGCTATATCGCGAAACCTTTGATCGGCGTTCGGAAACTGGTATTACGCAGGACTTAATTTTGCCTTGGAAACAAGCGGGTTGGAATACCGGAATATTCTATTGGAATCAATTCGGCGACGAAGCAGATGTGAAAGATGCAGAAGCTAAAATATGGTCGCTATATGGGCCAAAGAAAATGCGTTGGCGCAAAGCGGATGGCAGTTATGTCGATAGCAATATTGACCAAACGGCTGCACAGCTTTTTGTGTCTTCGTACAAGTCTGCTTTAAGTGGCTACACCGGTAATAACATCCGTTTAGTTGGTCATTCTTTGGGCTCACAAATGGTGCTCGTAGGCGCTAAGCTAATCAGTGACGCAGTAGACCGCGGTGAAATTCCCGCTAACCTGCTACCTAAACGCATCATGCTCTTAGACCCCGCATTCATAGGTGATGCCAGACCTTATCTGAACAACGATACCACTGTCGCCCTAGGGCACGACTATGTTGACGCACTCAAACTTAAGGGTGTAATTTTTGAATCGCTGAGCACATCTGGCGTCAGCGAAGGCGCAGAAACAAAGGATTTAATGAACGAAACCGCATATAGAGAATTAAAGCCTTGGTACTTTAATGGGCTTGATTTTGTCGGCAAGCACATGGCCGCCGTTTGGCATTACTTATGGGAGTTTTCAATACCCCCTCGTCCAGTTGCTGGCAATGCCACCGCTGCGGCCAGTGCATCAGCATCCAATAGCGTTACCCAGACATGGATGAACTCCACAAAAAAATTAGTGCACGATCAAGGTGCATGGACTAAAACAGCGGCCGATGACAATTACAAACAGGTTAATAAATAATACCGAGCCCTAGCAGATTAGAACACATCGTTTTTTTTGAAATTAGGCATTAACCGTGGCGAACGCTATCCTGATAGCGTTCGCTTTTTTCTATTCTGTACTTTTTTCATCATCCGTACAATTCGCTATTGACAGTTTGTATAATAACGGCATAATACGATGATGGAAACATCATCATGATTAATGGCATACATCATATCGGCATTACGGTTGCCAGCATAGAACGCACCGCACGCTTCTACGCCCAAGCGGCAAACTTTCAACCGTCACCGCAAACAGAACGAGCTTTAAGTATCAACTGTGGCTCGGGCGTGCGGGCACAGCCTGATCAATCTATGCTGCAAAGTGCGAATGCTTATATACGGCTTCTCGAACCTGTTACAGCAATCCCTGCTAGGCAAGATCGACGCCCAGTAGCGGAGGCGGGCATCGTCCATGCCTGCTTGCAATCACCTAGCATTGAACACTTGTACGGCAACTTTCAAAAAGCAGGTGCCACTTTCCACGCGCCACCAGTAGATTTAGGAACGGGGTTTTTGTATTCTTACGCCCGAGATACCGAAAACAATGTGATGGAACTTGAAGGCGTACCGCCAGTGTGGGACGATCCTACGCCGTGGTTGGCACACGTATCCTTATCTAGCCATGACGTAGATCGCTTAGCGATATTCTACGCAAATGTGCTTGGGCAAACCGCCGCCAAAAGTGGGCATTTGGGACCAAATCCCAATATTGACGCGGTTTCAGGCATGCTAGGCACTGAGCTTCGCGCCGCTTGGATTCAAGCCGGCAATATGCAGGTTGAGATAATTCAATACCTACAACCTGCTACCGTACCAAGAATAACGACGCCTTCACTTGGCGAATACGGCTACACCTATTTTTGCTTTGAAGTCGTCGATGTTGCATCTTCGTTAATACGATTTACCCATATGGGTGCCACACAGTCAGCGGAACAAGTCGCAATGAGCGATGCCCATCGGGTCTTTTGTGCTGACCCTGACGGTAACATCATATTGTTGATGCAACTGACCGAAGCGCAGCGCACCCATGGCATCGCCGCCCTGCCCAACGCTGCCATCTGCGTGCAGATGGCAGCAAGGCGCACAGAAATCATCAAAAGCAACTCCATGAAAGTACAATCCAAATGACCGCAACCACCGGTATTCTCGATAAGCGGGTAGCAATCATCACGGGTGCCGCACGTGGTATTGGATTGGCTACCGTAAAGGCTTTTGCGGCCGCTGGTGCCACCATTGTGGCATTTGATTTAGCGCATGCGCCCTTAGAAGATGCAGTAAAAACTGCTGAAAAATACGGCGTACCTATTCTTACCTTTCATGGCAATGTTGCCGATGCCGCTGACTGGCAGGCCGTCATTGAAAAAACAATGGCACTCTTTGGGCACATTGATATTTTAGTAAACAACGCGGGAATTTCAGGCTTCTTAGGCTCTATGCTGGATTATCCTGATGACGTTTTTGATTCGGTAATGGCAGTAAATGCGCGCGGTGTATTTTTGGGTATGAAGTATGTTGGCCGTGTAATGCGCGCCAATGAGCGCGGCGCAATCGTTAATATTTCATCCGTTTCTGGCATAGGCGGTGGTCGGCACGTGATTGGCTACACCGCCAGCAAGCACGCAGTAGTCGGTATGACCAAACTAGCTGCTGCTGAGCTCTCCGCATTTAAGATTCGCGTGAATGCGCTTTGCCCTGCACCTACAGCCACTGAGATGATGTTTGAAATGGAACGCACGCGCTCACCCGAAGACCCCGAAGCCGTGCGGCGCGGCATGTCTAAAATGATTCCCCTTGGACGTTATGGCGAACCAGATGAAATCGCGAATGCGGTGCTGTTTTTAGCCAGCGATGCAGCGTCATTTATCACTGGCACCGCCATACCAATCGACGGTGGTTTAAAAGCGTGTTAGGCCTTTTTGCCTTTTAGCCTTTAGCCTTTTAGCGTTATCAAACTAGCAAACATATTTGGAGAATAACAATGGATTTAGGCTTAAAAGGAAAACGAGCATTAGTGACGGGTGGCAGTCGTGGTATTGGCCGGGCAATCGCGCTACTCTTAGCGGCAGAAGGTGCTGACGTTGCCATTTGTGCGCGCGGTGAAGCGGGTGTCAACGATGCTGTTACGGCACTAAAGGCAAATGGCTCGAAGGCCTATGGTGAGGCCTTTGACGTGCGTAATAACGATGCTCTCAAAGCGTGGTTTGATCGCGCGACCAATCATCTTGGTGGCCTTGATATTGTGGTGAGCAATGTTTCAACGCGCGCGTCAGGCATGGGCTTGCAGATGTGGAAGGACGGCTTTGAGTGTGATATTTTGCAGCACGTTCAGTTAACGGAATTGGCATTACCTTTAATGAAATCTGAACAGCGTGGTGGGGCAAGTTTGGTTTATATTGCTTCTATTGCCGCCAGCATGACAAATCTACCACCCCATGAAGAAGCTTACGGCGCAATGAAGGCTGCGTTGATAAACTATGTTGGCCAATTGGCGGCACGCCAAGCTGCAAATAATATCCGTGTTAATGCGGTGTCACCTGGTCCGATTTTATTTGACGGTGGCGAGTGGGATAAAAATCGCATCGAACGCCCACAACTTTTTGCCGCCGCTTCGCGCCTGCCTGCGATGGCACGTTTAGGCACACCGGAAGAAGTGGCTAATGCTGTTGTATTTTTAGCGAGCCCCGCCTCAAGTTATATTACTGGTGCAAATTTACGCGTAGATGGTGGTGCCATCAAGGCAGGTAATTTTTAGCACATTAAATACACGCTTAAATACGTGCTTCTTTAAACCAATTATTGATAAGGGCAATAATTTGCTCGTGCCGCTCATGAATAAGTCCATGACCCACATCATCTATTTTTTTAATGGTGAGGGCAGGAACGTACTGATCCATACCATCAAGCAAGCACGGTAACAGTAGGGTGTCCTGCATACCCCAAATCACCAATGTTTTTACCGCGATGTGCACGGGATCAAGCGGTGATTCAAGCACTGATTCAAGCGGCGTGGTGGCATTTGGCACCACATAATCAGCGGCGCGATACCAATTTAGCATAGCAGTCAGCGCACCGGGCTTTGCCCAAGCTTTAAGCGCATGGGTCTTATCATCCTGCGAGATTTGGCCTGCCGCAAGTTGCGCGCCAAATAGCAACATCCAAAACTTCTCCAATCCCAGCGTTTGCATCTGCGCTTCGAATGTGGGGTTGCGAAATCGGTTTACATATTGTGATGCAGCACGCTGACCTGCATGGGAAAAAATAGCTTGTTGGAATAATGTTGGGTGCGGTGCATTCAACACGATTAGACCACGCAATTTTTTCGGATGCCTCGCCGCAAAATGCCAAGCGGCAAGTCCACCCCAATCGTGCCCCACTAAGATAAATTTAGAGGCACCATAGTGCGCGGCTAAACCCAAAATATCAGCAACGATATTTTCCATACGGTAAGCGGAAACGGATGCGGGTTTGTCTGATTCATTAAACCCGCGATTGTCCGGCGCGATGGCAAAATAACTACCGGACATTTCCTCTAAATATCGCCGCCAACTACGCGAACTTTCTGGAAAACCATGTAAGAAAATAACCAAGGGGGCATCGCGCCGACCTGCCATGCTTACATGCAAACGAATATTATTAACCACCACAAACTCATGTGAAATTGTGCTTGTAGCGGCTGCAATCACCGGTTATTCTCCCGCTTTCATTCGATGCATTTCCAAACCAACTGCCCACCGCCGCTGAAAACCACGCCAATATTGTGCAGTTTCAGCCGTTCCAGCGGCAAAAGTACCACCGGTGCTCTGCCCAAAGCTTACCGGCCATTTTGCGTCATTGGCTTTAACTGTGGGTGTATCAAGATAGCTAGCGCGAGTGGCAATTCCTTTTAGGTTTAAGTCTAAAAATGCCGTTATAAAATGCTGGTTAATCGCGTTAAGCCGCTCTTTGCGCCACACAGGTTCGTCGAAATACTCGCGCGAACTAAACTCAGTTGTTGCCTCAGGCGATGGCGGATTGCCACCCGTGTTGTGGCGTGCATTTTGATACACTAACATATGTCTTGAAGGGGTTGTTATAGTTTGCATTAGGTGCTTAACGCCTTGTTCATACTCAACGATGTCATCCTGATCACCTACAACCAGCATCGTTGGTGCCTGAACCGATTTTAAACTTTTTGCAGTCCAAGCTCGATTTGCTGGCTGTGCGCCCCAAGGTGCTATGAGCACTAAGGCTTTAATGCTCTTGGCACGTGTGGCTGCTGCTTCCATGAACTGCGGATTGCCCTCCATCACCGGTGCCATCACCGCTGCGGGAATTTGTTTAAAGGTGGGGCTTGCCGCATCATATCCCGCACCCGCTGTCGCCAATGCACCAAACCCGCCCATCGAATAGCCGATTACACCGACAGTTTGCGCATCAATAAGCCGCCCAAGCGCATCATTATCAACTTTGGCCATCGCCGATAATTGGCTCAACACAAATTGTTGGTCACGGCTACGATGCACAATGGTCGAACCAAAAGACAGAGCGAAGCCTCCGCCATCCGTGAACGGCGCATCAGCATGATCAATGGCCGCCACGATATAGCCTTTTGATGCCAAATTCTCGGTTAGATAACTCATGAACGTACCCCAACCCGCAAAGCCATGCGAAACAATCACCAATGGAAAACGTGCTTCATTATTGGCCAATGTGAGCGGCGTGGCATCGCGTACGGCGATACCTGGATAATTAAACTCAATTTTTTTAACGGGATCTTTACCGCGTGAAAATGAGCTTTTATAAATCGCTTTTTCGCCTGTGCTTGCGCTTGCCGCTGCGGGATACCATATTTCAACAGTCAAAACGCGGTCTGATTTGGTAGATATCCCCAAGGTTTTAACCATTTTCGGAATATCAGTCTGATCCGGATTTGTTAGCGTCAGCGTTCGCACACCTACTGTATAGGTGCCCAACTGCGCAAGTTCAGGCGCATCACTGGTGGCGATACTATAAGCAAGCTGTCCGGCGGGAATTGGCGTTGCGGAAGCGGTAACTACAGCAGGCGCAGAAAAAAAGTGAAGGCCAATTCCAGTTGCTAGCGCCGTCGCCACTATTACTGGTAGCCGCATCATCAATGAACGAACACGAAGTTTCAACATGAAAATCCTCTCAGAATTATTCAAAAAACGCAAATGACAACATGATATTGCGAAAAAAATAGTACAATCTTTATTATACTATTAGTCAATAAAGGTTGGTCAAATTGCAACTTGGCGTCTGCTATTATCCAGAACAATGGCCTGAAGCATGGTGGGCTGATGACGCGAAGCGTATGCGCGCAATGGGAATTAGTCACGTGCGCATTGCCGAATTCGCATGGAGTCTGATAGAACCAGAACCCAATCAATTTATGTGGGGCTGGTTAGATCGCGCAATCAATACGCTTCATGAAGCGGGGCTATATGTAATATTATGCACCCCGACGGCAACACCGCCAAAATGGCTGATAGATGCCAATCCCGACATACTGGCATGGGATGCGTCTGATCGACCAAGGCGCTTTGGTTCGCGTCGGCATTATTGTTTTTCCAGCACCACCTATCGGCAGCATTCGCAACGCATAACGGCTGCGATTAGCACGCGCTATGGCGAGCACCCTGCAGTGGTGGCTTGGCAAACCGATAATGAATACGGTTGCCACGATACGGTATTGAGCTATTCCGAATCGGCACGCAAGGCATTTCGGCTTTGGCTAGGTGAACGTTATACCAACATTGAGCAACTGAATGCTGCATGGGGCTGTACATTTTGGAGCCAGTGCTATCGGAGTTTCGATGAAGTAGATCCACCAAATTGCACAGTAACTGAGGCGAATCCGTCACATCGGCTCGATTGGCAACGCTTTGCTTCTGACGAAGTGGTGCAGTTTAATCGCGAGCAGGTTGAAATATTGCGGAAAAATTCACCTAACCGACCCATCACCCATAACTTCATGGGGTTTTTTACCGGCTTTGATCATCATGCAGTTTCCGCAGATTTAGATATTGCCTCTTGGGACAGCTATCCGCTAGGCTTTACCCAAATGTTCTTTTTAACGCCACAAGAAAAAACAAAATGGGCGCGACAAGGGCACCCCGATATACCTAGTTTTCATCATGACTTATATCGAGGTATGTGCTTGACTCGCACCAACGCCAACAATAAAAAACAAGGCCGCTGGTGGGTGATGGAGCAACAGCCTGGCCCTGTAAATTGGGCCAGCTGGAATCCCCTACCGCAAAATGGCATGGTGCGGCTGTGGACGTGGCAAGCCTTTGCCCATGGAGCAGAAGTAGTTAGCTATTTTCGATGGCGTCAGGCACCATTTGCGCAAGAACAAATGCATGCCGGTTTGCAACTCCCAAACCGTGACGACGACCAAGGAGCGCTTGAAGCTACCCAAGTTGCACAGGAGTTAGCGACACTACGGGCGCAATTACCTATTGATAATATGGTTGTGCAAGCTGCGACTGCCTTAGTGTTCGATTACGATGCATTGTGGATGTCGCAAATACAACCTCAAGGTGCCGATTACAACGGCTTAGAGCTGTGCTTTCGGCTTTACTCCACACTGCGGCAATTAGGATTAAACGTAAATATTGTGAGTGCAATAACACCGCTGCAAGATTACAAGCTAATTGTTTTGCCAGCAATGTTGCATATTAATCCAACTCTCTTGGCGGCGCTAAACGCCTCTACTGCGCAACTTGTGCTGGCACCGCGAACCGGTTCAAAAACCGCACAATTGCATATCCCCGATAACTTGGCACCAGGTTCCCTGCATGATCTAACAGGGATTACTGTAAAGCGCGTGGCTTCGCAGCCACCGGGAATAATCGACCCAATTCAATGGGGTAATGATAAATTTACATCAACCCGCTGGCGCGAAGAAATTGAGTTGCATAGCGCCTCAGCAGAGGCAAGCTTCGTTGATGGCGGCGCTGCAATTTGTTGCCACAAAAATGTACGCTATGTCGCGGCATGGCTTGATACAGAAGGCTGGTTAAGTGTACTGACGCAGGCTGCCGTTGATGCAGGGATCAAAACTTCACTCATGCCGGATGGTCTGCGAGTTAGTCACATTGGAGAAATCGCGATGGCATTTAATTTTAGCGATGATGCTATAAAGTGGCGGCCAAATACGAACGCTAATCTCCTGCTAGGCGATGAACGAATAGCGCCGTACGATATGGCCTTATGGCATCTTGTAGCACCTTCTAGCTAATTCATCCGATGCCCCTTAGACAAATTTTTTGGCGGTGTACATGAATCAAGAGGCACCAAACTATTTAATTTTGCACAGCAATAGAAGCAGTGTGATACTTGAGTGGTGCGCCACGGAAGCGCCGCTATGGCGCTACTGGGGCGCGCGATTATTGGATGGCACTACACCACCAACGCGTTTGCGCGCTACGCGCCCAACACCGCCTGCCTCACTCGAATTTGATCAACCGCTATCAATCGCGCCCACTTTTGGCAACGGCTGGTTTGGTCAATCGGCCCTACTCGCGCATCGCGACGGACAACATTTTACGCAGTCGTGGAATAACTGCGCGGTGACGCGGGAAAAACAAAATCTGTGTATTACGCTTACCGACACTATTGCCAAGATACGATTAGTAATCAACATGACGCTTGCAAGTGCTACTGATATGCTGGAAATCAATAGCTGTTTGTACAATGATGGCACCGACGCTGACGAGAAACTCTCCATACAATGGCTAGCTGCCGCCACACTGCCGTTACCGGCAACAAGTCAGCGCGTAAACTCCTATGTGGGGCAATGGGCAAGCGAATTTCAAATACAAACAGACACGCTTTCACGTAGCATTTGGCGGCGCGAAAACATCCGTGGCCGCACCTCCCATGATTGCTTTCCCGCTGCGACTGTTGCAATATCTGCCCAGCAAAACGGCCCGCTATACGGCGCACATCTGGCATGGTCTGGCAATCACTCGCAGACCATTGAATGGCAGCATGACGGCCAATATCAATGGCAACTAGGGGAATGGTTAGCGCCCGGCGAAGTGCAATTGCAATCAGGCCAATATTTACAAAGCCCTACAGTCTTCGCAGCTTTTGCACCCGACGGTGCAGATAGCTTGGCCCATTGCTATCACGCGACACTTAGAGCCCTAATGCCTTGGCGCGATGGCGTAATACCTCCCCGACCCGTACATTTAAACACGTGGGAAGCAGTATATTTTGACCACAATGAAGCTGATTTAATGGCACTCGCAACTGCAGCGGCCGATGTTGGCGTTGAACGATTTGTACTTGATGATGGTTGGTTTCACGCCCGCAATAACGACACGGCAGGCTTGGGCGATTGGTGGGCAGATAAGAAAAAATATCCCCAAGGGTTAGCACCACTGGCGCATCATGTGATCGCTAAGGGAATGAGTTTTGGTTTATGGGTAGAGCCAGAGATGGTTAATCCCGATAGTGAATTATTTAGAGCCCATCCTGATTGGGCGTTTCAGATTAGCGGCCGCCCGATAGTTACGGGGCGCAATCAACTGGTACTTGATCTCACAAATGAGACTGTTGAAAACTATCTTTTTGATTGCCTGAGTGCACTCCTAACTACCCTCCCCATTAGCTATCTAAAATGGGATATGAACCGCGATATCACCCATGCCGGTACCAGGCATGCTGGTGCCACCCACGGGCGCAAGGAGAGTGCTGCCTACAGCGCCTATGTGCATGCGCTGTACCGCTTACTGGCAAGAATTCGTGCCGCTTTCCCAAAGCTTGAAATTGAAAGCTGCGCTTCAGGCGGGGGACGTATCGACTACGCTATCCTGCGCTACACACATCGGGTATGGGTAAGCGATTGCAATGACGCCTTAGCCCGCTTAACCATACAGCAGGCAGCATTGCAATGGCTACCACCGGAAATTATTGGCAGCCACGTTGGTACTGCACCAGCGCATACTACGGGCCGCAGCCAGTCGCTGGCGTTCCGTGCGGCAGTAGCGCTTGCAGGGCATTTTGGTTTAGAAATGGATGTGCGCAAACTCAGTTCAACTGAGCGTTTGGAACTTGCAGAATGGATTCGCCTGTATCGCAGCCTGCGCGACACATTGCATCAAGCACAGGTATGGCGCGGCGACGCGGGTGACGGTATCGTGTGGCAGGTGCACAGTAACAGCCAAAAGAAAGACGCTGCATACATACTTTGCATTTACCGAATTAGACCTACCATGCAACGCTGGTCACCAAGTATTACGCTAGCGATGCTCGACGATCAGTGTCGATATGTGATTGAAAACCTCACGCCTTCACAGGATAAGGTATATGAATTCGACAAGACACCGGTTGACGGGGCATGGCTGAAACAAAGTGGCTTGCCACTACCTCGTATGACAGCCGAATCAGCATTGATAATTCGCTTGATTGCGGAAAACCACACCGCAACAAAGCTATCCAACTGAACCTAGTAAACGTTCTTCTTAGAGCACATCTAAATACCTTCAAATAAAATTATTATGACGCCTTTCTTTGACCCAACAGAAGACCCCCATAGACGCTTCAACCCGCTTACTGGCAACTGGGTGTTAGTTTCGCCTCATCGCAATAAACGACCGTGGCAAGGTAGTCATGAAACAGTAACCCACGCGCAATTACCGGCACACGATGCAAGCTGCTATTTGTGTGCGGGTAACACCCGCATCACGGGCGAAAAAAACCCAAACTATAGCGACACCTTTGTGTTTGACAATGATTTCTCTGCCGTGTTGCCCAATGCACGACAGCTTGATCCAGACGGGCATAAACCAGTCCTCCCTGAACTGTTTCAGACGCAACCAGTAACGGGAGTAAGCCGTGTGGTGTGTTTTTCACCAGATCACGGCAAAAGCTTGGCAGAGCTTTCATTAAGGGCGATTCGTACGGTCGTAGATACATGGTGCACTGAGAGTAGCTCACTTGGCACTTGCTATCCTTGGGTACAAGTGTTTGAAAACAAAGGTGCTGTGATGGGATGCTCTAATCCCCATCCGCATGGCCAAATTTGGGCTACAGATTTTTTACCGAATGAAGCCATGCATGAAGAAGCAACCCAACGCCAATACTTTACCAAGCATGGCCGCCCTATGTTGCTAGATGTAGCAATGCATGAAGCAGCGGCAGCCGAGCGCGTGGTGGTCAAAACAGCGCATTGGCTTGTAGTGGTTCCCCACTGGGCGAGCTGGCCTTTTGAGACGCTTTTACTTCCGCGCTTTGAGGTGCAGCAATTGCCTCAACTTGAGCCAGAACAACGGGATGACCTCAGTGCAGCCCTTCAAGAATTAACAATCCGCTACGACAATTTGTTTCAATGCGCATTTCCTTATTCAATGGGCTGGCATGGCGCACCGTTTGTACAACACCACACTACAAGCAATGATAAGCAACAATCGTCGGGCACCTCCTGTGCACCGTACTGGCAGTTGCACGCTCATTTCTATCCACCATTATTGCGTTCGGCAACTGTGAAAAAATTTATGGTGGGTTATGAAATGTTGGCTGAAGCACAACGCGACCTAACACCAGAGCAGGCCGCTGTAATGCTACGCGCAACATCGAAAACCCACTATAAGGTTAGCCAATGATAGTGCCTAAATTATCTCAAGAACGTCTGATTACGAGCGTTTCCGGTGCTTTTAAGCTGCACTTTAATGAAACCCCAAGCTGCATTGTGCAGGCACCTGGTAGAGTGAATTTAATCGGTGAGCATACCGATTATAACGACGGTTTTGTGCTGCCTTGTGCCATTAATTACGCAACTATCATTGCCTGCAGGCGCCGCGAAGACGCCTTTGTGCGCCTATTGGCGATGGATATGGACATGGACTTTGATAGTTTTTTAATCAATGAACCTATTATCAATCGTGCTGACAAACCGTGGTCAAACTATGTTCGCGGCATGATCGTAGAATTAAAAAAACTCGGCTATGAATTTGGCGGAATGGATTTAGTCATCGCTGGCGACGTGCCTCGTGGTGCAGGGCTATCTTCGTCGGCATCGCTGGAAGTAGCCGTTGGTCAAGCCATCAAGTCATTATTTGCACTTGATACATTGAGCCCAATGCAGATTGCGCTAGCAGCACAACGCGCTGAAAACAATTTCGTTGGCTGCAAATGCGGCATCATGGATCAACTCATCAGCGCACAGGGTAAAGCTGGCCACGCCTTATTGATTGATTGCCGTAGCTTCGAAACCCAACAAATTGCGCTAGGAGAAACGGCGGTAATGATTGCACACTCACGGGTAGCACGAGGACTGGTTGAAAGTGCATACAATTTGCGCCGCCTTCAATGCGAAACTGCAGCTGCCTATTTTGGATGCAAAGCACTACGCGATGTAAGTGTTGTACAAGTGCAATCGGCCAAGGGCTTAGATGCAGTAGTTCTGCGTCGCGCTCGCCATGTTGTTAGCGAGAATCAACGTACCATTAACGCCGCTGCAGCGCTTACTGCAGGTGATCTTGCTAGTATGGGAAAATTAATGGCGGCCTCACATGAATCAATGCGGGATGATTTCGAAATTACGGTGCCTGCTATCGATAACTTGGTACATATTTTGCAGCAAAGCATAGGCAATGCTGGCGGGGCGCGTATGACAGGCGGCGGCTTTGGCGGATGCGTCGTGGCAGTGATGCCGCAAGCACTCATTGCACAAGCCAGCGCTGCAGTGAATGCACACTACCGCTCACCAAATGGTGAACCGGCGCTAATTTACGCCTGCGTTTCAAGCGCTGGCGCAAGCGTTTTGTCTTACTAAACTATTCTGTTAAGCGTCAATATGTCGGGCGATTCCCCTCCGCAGGTAATTTCGCTACAACATCCTTCTGGCTTAACGCTTAAGCTGATGGACTATGGTGCCACATGGCTATCATGTTGCGTGCCACTAGCAGACGGTAATATGCGCGAAACGATTTTAGGTTCAGCACGACCATTGGATGACATTACTCAGCATGCCTATATGGGTGCCATGGTGGGGCGCTATACCAACCGTATCGCTAACGCTACGCTGCGTTTGAATGGACAAGATATTACGCTACAAAAAGACGCGACTAAACCTCATCAACTACATGGTGGGCCAGATGGATTTAATCGTCGTCAATGGACAATTTTGGCGCACACCCCGACAACGGTAGCCCTTAGTCTGCTTTCACCAGATGGTGACCAAGGGTTTCCCGGGGCACTCACCACGACTATAACTATTTCGCTTTCCGGTGCACACCAAATTACACTGCAAATACATGCCGTAACAAGCAAGCCTTGCCCTGTTTGCGTCACCCATCACCCTTATTTCAATTTAGACGCAGTACAAACAGATAGTCGTCAGCACATCCTGCAAATTAACGCTGATTATTATTTACCAATTGACGAAAACTTACTACCTCTAGGCAATATCGCCAAAGTGGATGATGTATTTGAATTTCGCCAACCTCGATCCATCAACGTCCATTGGTTGCAGGGTGAACAGCAAAGACGCGCTGGTGGCTATGACCATGCCTATTTGGTGAACCTCGCAAGAAAAAATGGTGAGCCAGCGGCGATGATCACTGGATCTGACGGTAGGTTAACATTGCGCATCAGCACAAGCTTACCCGCAATGCAGCTGTACTGTGGTCAGTCTTTGGGTGGCATCCTTAATCGTAATGGCAAGCCACTAGAGCGCTGTGCCGGGGTAGCGCTAGAACCACAATTTTTACCCGATAGCCCAAACCATCCCGAATGGCCGCAACCAAATTGTTGGCTCGCACCCAATGAGGTGTATCAGCACACCATCTGCTATGATTTTTCCGCCAACTAGTGTCTGACGAAAAAAATGCCTTTGGCATTTAAGCCAAAGGCATTTTTCGGTCCGCGAGGCGCGGTTTAATATCGTGTTCCCCCAATTTATGCCGTTGAGGTGAACACTGAAGATGACGTATTAAAACTTATACTCCATCGAAACGCCTAAGGTACGCGGGTCTAAGAATCGGGCGTTACGATAGCTACCCAAAAGTGCATCTTCGATCACAATACGCGTAATATTGTTTTTATTGCCTAAGTTTTTGACGTACAACTTGAATTGCACATTTTTACTTGGGCTAATAAAACGCGCTTGTAAGTTAGCGATACTCCACGCTCCGATTTTATCTGTTGGCGTATTAAATTCACGCGCAAAGTAGGAATCTTGCCAAACATAATCTAACCGCGTTACCGCTGTCCAACCGGTATCAAATAGTGCGGCCGTATACTGGCCGCCCAATTTGTATTTTTTTGTGGGTGAATACGGTAGTTGGTTACCAAGCAAACTGACCGGAACCTGAGGTGTGGTGGTAGTCAAACTTTGCGCTGGGTTAGCCGCATCTACCGTCAAAAATTCACCAATTCGCGTATTGAGTAGTGAAAAATTTGCGTCCCAAAGCAAAGAACGGTTCGGTGCCCATACAAACTCAGCTTCTAGACCCTTAGTCTTGGAATCTGCATTGCTAGTCAATGTGGTGCCATTGATACGCTGCCCTAGCTGAAGCGCCTTGTAATTATTGTAGAAGGCAGTAAAGTTCGCTTGTAAACTGCCACCCAAGAACATATTTTTCGAGCCGAATTCGTACGCAACCACTTCTTCTGGCTTAAAGGTTGGATTGGCAACGTTGGTGGCGTTGAAACCACCACCTTTGAAACCAGTTGCAACTGAGCCATACAACATAGAATTTGGATTTATCAAATAATCAATAGTCACTCTACCGGTGTTTTTTGACGACTCCGAAGCGCTACTAGTTTCGCCTACCGCAGCCGTCAATACCGCACTAAAACCATTTGACGTGCGCTTTTCTGCCGTGTGCCGTAAGCCGACGGCCAACCGCAAATTCTGCGACAGCTTAAAGTTAGCCTCTCCGAATAACGCTTTGGACTCTAAAGTACCGCGCCCACCGGTGTTTACGAACCATGTTGAAGCTGGACGTCCAAGGAATTTCTGGAAATACTCAATGGACGGATGCCACGTCGCAAATCCAAATGTGCCGCTATTGTCTAAATAGTAAGCGCCAGCGGTAAAATTGAACATACCGCTGTACTTCGAGGAAATACGTACCTCATGGGACGTGGTTTTACCTGTGGCGGTAAAACTGTCACTACTAAGCAACTGATCAGTGGTGACAGTATTGTTGCGATCTTTGTTGTAGGTCAGCGGGCGCGTGAAGCGGAACGGCAACGCCGCGTTGTCCCAGTCGGTATTTTGCTCAGTGGCTGAGGTTGTGTAGCCGCCCACATAAGTCAGGGTATGCGCATCTAGCTCATGGGAGTAATCCCAAGTGACGTATTTTTGATCTAGGCTAAACGTAGGATCAGTATCTGCCGATACCTCGCGCACATTTGTCGGATTAGGAGCACCTGCATAAATATTGCCGCCCGCTGGGAAGGGTGATGTTGCCACAAAAAAGGGACTACCTGGGCCAAGACCGAACGGGCCAATCACTGTAAAAATTCGCTGCAACACAGTAGTGCTTGCTACCGGAGAATCAAAACCCAATTCATTTGGGCTGCAGCCAAGCACAGCGTCAGCTTTGCAGAGGCGTTTAGTTTCACGCGTACGGCTACTGTTCTCGTTGTAAACACCGAGCGCCACATTCAAAACGCCATCGTCACCAATGTTGAGTCGGCTTGAGCTACGAATAGACGTCTGATCACGTCCGTCTATTTTAGAACCGGTAAAGAGATTTTTGGTGAAGCCATCACGTTTGTATGAGTACCCAGCAATCCGCGTGGCGAATACATCATTGACAGGTATATTCAACACACCGCCAAAACGCTGTTCATTAAAATTGCCAGCCTCAATGGATAACTCTCCATCAAATTTATTGGTAGGCCGCTTTGTGGTCACACTAGCAGCACCGCCGGTAGTGTTGCGACCAAACAATGTACCCTGTGGTCCGCGCAAAATTTCAATACGCTCGATATCAAAGAATTGATCTTGCGGCGCAGGCGCTACTGACGCGCCATTCAAAAACACGCCAACACCGGCATCACCGCCTAAAGAGCCATTGCCAATACCACGAATCGTAAATGTATCACCACCTACCAAAATTGCGCTCGGAACTGAAAATTGCAAATCCGCTGGATTTTCAATATTGGCGCGCTTCAAAGAGTCTGCAGTAAAGGCACTAATAGCAACAGGAACCGATTGAAGCTCCTCAGAACGCTTTCGCGCAGTAACAACAATCGTTTCAATCGCATTATTAGATTGCGCAGCTTCAGCAGGCTTGGGAGCGGCAGGCTTCGCGGCATCGGTACTAGCTTGTGCGAAAACAGCGCTTGGTAACAGCAGCGCCGTAAGTAATGCGGCTGACAGTGGCTTAAGTTTTAGATAATGCGATGTAGTCTTGTGCTTTACGGACATGCTTTTCTCCTTGTTCAATGAATACTTTTCGCAATCACTGTAAGTCAAATGGTGATCGAACTTATATTCTGTTCGTGCAGAGTTAAAAATTGGTGCGGAAGGGATGATTTATGGTTTTTGCTTTAGGTACAAATTTAGGTGCAAATGTTCAACACTGCAGTACTGAATGAAATCGTCAAACAATAATTCGACTTATAATAACAACCGTCAATAACGGTTTTAATATTAAGGGTAGCCAAAACCTGTGTCAAGCGTTATTCCAAACTACGTCAATAAGGTGTTGCATTACACCAACATCCCCGATAAACATCTAATGCATCTATAGTTTTTCTTCGTGAATATTGGGATTTGCAGAATAAACTGTGTTCATCATTTCTAAATAAAATGGCATGACATCCCCTCCAAATACTTGCGTCATCACCACTGCAGAGATACGTCGATCAGGATCTAACCAAAAGTAGGTAGAAGCCGCACCGCCCCAAAATGCGCCGTTTCTCGGCACAGCTGTGGCTAATTTTTCTGGCTGTAAAAACGGTGCAAAACCTAAGCCGAAACCTAAGCCTTGTGCTGCAAGATTAGGCGTTGCCAGTGCTTTTGGGTCAAGTTGGTTTTTAAGCATTTGCGCGACCGTGCCTTTCGAGACGATACGTACTCCGTCCACCATGCCGTCTTGGAGCAAAACCTGTAAAAAGCGTTGATAGTCAGTTGCTGTAGCGACTAAGCCAGCGCCTCCAAAGTCAATCGCGCGTGGCTTAGAAAAGATGCTTGATTTCGGATCTTCGACTTGAAACACCCGCCCACCAAGTAACGTCGATGCACGTGTCGTACGTAACACACGACCTTGACTGTCCTCGCTCGCTTTACCTGCATAGGCGGCAGTAAGGCGACCTATTTTCTCGGGCGGCACCTCAAAAAAAGTATCGTTCATTTTTAAGGGCTTAAAGATACGTGCATGCATAAAATCACGATAGCGTTGACCAGAGGCTTTTTCAATCACCGCCGCCAAAACATCTGTAGCATTACCATAGCTAAAGCGTTCACCAGGTTGATAAAGCAATGGAATGGCCGCCAAGCGTTGCGTAAATTCGCCTATATTAGCTACAGGCGCAGACTTATCTGCAGGAACAACTACAGCACCACTACCGTTATCAATACCGCGCAGCGCATAGAGGCGAAAAATCGCACCCGGTGCCTGCGAAGAATATGTAATGCCTGCGGTGTGGCGTAGCAGATCGCGCACGCTGACGGGCCGTGACTGCGGCTTAGTTTTGATGGTTTCTGGTGTATCACCCCCATCAAATACGGTAGCACCAGCAAATTCAGGCAGATACGTTGCAACAGGTTCATCAAGTGCCAAGCGCTTATCATCAACTAATATCATGGCAGCTAAGCTGGTGAGTGGTTTCGTCATCGAATAGATACGAAACAAATCATCTTGAGCCATGGGCCGCGTAGCGTCCGCTAATCCTACAGTATGGTTAAGAATGGCTGTACCGTCGCAAAAAATTTGCGACGTAATGCCAGGCGCATATCCGCGCGCAACAACTGCAGCACCAATATCACGAATTCGCCGCAACTGCGCCTCTGTTACGCCGCAAAATCCACTAGCAGCAACGGTCGCCGCCGGCGCGCGAACTGGCATTACAATAGATTCTGCGCTGGGTGGCTGCGCACATCCCGCAAACAGGGTGAGTACAGCCATTACCATCACAATATTAGTGAGTTGCTGTTTCAATCCAATGATCATTTTCATCGTTCCTCTTATGTGATTGTGGTTTTCTAGTATGGGAAAAGTGCTTAGTTTGCGGCAACTGCTAAATTCAGCGTGACAATTATTATATAAATAGTCAATAATAGCATTCCAAACACTAATGTATGTAAAAATATTATTGCCGCATTTGAAACTTCGCCTGAAATAAAGCAAGCCAGATAATGGGGTCAGACTGAAGACGTAATGCCACAGCTGAAGGTTAGGAGGAATGCCATTGAAAAGCCTTGGAATTGATTTTCATCCTTTTGAGCATGAACTCAAATTACATTCACAAACCTGGATGCAGTCTCAGGTATTTGCGCGCGAAAACCCGCAAGGTACCGCGCTATTTTCTCCGCATGGGAATCGCACTTTTGAAAAACTCCATGAAAATGCGAATCGCGTTGCCAGCGCCTTATTACATCGAGGCGTCGTTGCCGGTGATGCTGTCGCGGTCATGTGTAAAAATCGGGCTGAATTTGTAGAAATCTTCCTAGGCTGCATGCGCATCGGCGTTCGTCTCACGCCAATTAGCACGCAGCTAACGGCACCTGAAGTGGCTTATATCATCTGCAACTGCGAAGCAAAAGTATTCTTTATCGAAGCCGCATTCATTGCAACGGCGCCAAACACGACACTCACTGATCTTGACTCAATCAGCTCGACCCATATCAGCAATAATAATGACGATGCGCTACTGCAAACCATCGTCATTGATGCGCACACAAATGTTGCTTGCAACAAAATTCGCGATACCGAAGATGATTATGCAACCGCTCTGGCGCTAACGTCATGCGCCGCGCCAACTACACCAATAATTGGCTCCCTAATGCTCTACACATCGGGTACTACGGGTCAACCTAAAGGCGTATACCGCGACATGTGCGAAGCCATTACGCCGCAATACGCGGGTACGTACGCAAACTACAACACAGTGACTGACGTAGCGCTATGCTGCGGTCCGGGATATCACGCCGCCTCTTTGCTCTTTGATATTCGTTGGGCTATCGCATCAGGCGTACCGCTGATTCTGCTGCCGAAATGGGACACCTTGCAGGTGCTGAATCTCATTGAGCATCACGGCGTGACGCATACGCATATGGTGGCAACCATGTTTCAACGCCTTCTCAATATTGATGCGAGTATGCGCGAGAAGGCAAACTTGTCGTCGTTGCGATTCTTAGTACATGGTGCGGCACCCTGCCCCATAGAAATTAAACGTGCGATGATCGAATGGCTTGGACCTATTCTCATCGAGTACTACGGCGCAACTGAGGGCGGCGAAGGCATTCACATATCATCGCAAGAATGGTTAAAAAAACCCGGTTCTGTGGGCTACGTTCATCCCTGTCTTGAACTTGAAATTGTCGATGACAATTTTCAATCTCTACCGGTTGGCGTGACCGGTCGCATTTATTTTAAAGCGCCTAAAGAAGGTCGCTTTGCCTACTTTAAAGATGCGGCAAAAACGGCAGCGGCTTATGACGGAGACCGTTTTACCTTAGGTGATATGGGTTACCTAGATGCCGATCGCTATCTATTTTTGACCGGCAGAATTGCCGAATGCATTATTTCTGGCGGCGTAAATATCTACCCGCAGGAAATCGACAATGTCTTGCTGCGCCATCCCAAAGTCCGTGATGTCTGTACGGTAGGCGCGCCCGATCCAGAATGGGGTGAGCAAGTTGCTAGCGTAGTGGTACTGATCGATCCCTTACTTGCGAGTACCGCGCTCGCAACTGAACTCATTGACTACACCGCCTCGCAACTAGCCAAATACAAACGACCAAGGCGCATCATTTTTGAAACCGAATTACCACGATCGGCAACAGGTAAGTTACTACGTCAACAAGTGCGTCAAACTCTTTGGGCTAATCACCCAACATCGATATAAAAACATATCACCCACATCCTCCTCAAACAAGTGAGTAACTACTGATTATGACTTCCACCATAGCTAGCGCCAAAAGTTTACCCGCGTGGCGCATATTGTCTTACGGCACAATCAATCTCCCGCTCTCATTTATTGGCTATCCCATTGTGATTTTTGTTGCGCCTTTTTATGCCAGCGAACTCGGCTTGCCACTGGGAATACTCGGCACAATGTTGTTTTTGGCACGCATGTCGGATGTGATTACTGATCCGCTCATTGGCGTTGGCAGCGATAATCTGCGTACCCGCTTCGGTCGCCGTAAACCGTGGATAGCCGCAGGTATTTTAGTGATGATGCTCGGCGTTTATAAACTTTTCATTCCAAGTCCTGGTGTAGGAACTCTGTATTTTTTAACTTGGGTAAGTGTGGTGTACTTAGGCTTTACGATGGTCACCCTGCCTCATGAGGCATGGGGCGGTGAGCTATCTCCCCACTACGAGGAACGCACGCGAATCACTGGCGCACGTCAACTTTTTGGTCTGATTGGTTTAGTGCTAGCGACTGTTGTACCAGCCGTTATTTTGAGCCGTGCCGGTGGCACGATGGGTAATGTATTAGAAACGTTAGCTTGGATTGTTATCGTGCTTCTACCCATATGCGGCGCGTGGTTATTGTGGTTTGTGCCAGCCACAACACCGACGGAATTAAAAGACGAGGTGCCCTTTATTAAGGGATTAAAACGCATGTGGCGCAATGGCCCGTTTGTTCGTATGCTATTAGTTTTATTGCTAGCTGTAATTGGCGAAACTTTTCGTATCACCATCACGCTATTTTATGCTCGCGATATTATTGGTATCAGCAACTTAGGCAGCATTTATCTGTATTACTTTGGCGTTGGTTTGCTAGGCATTCCAGTCTGGATCAAGCTTGGGAATACTATCGGCAAACATCGCGCGCTCGCACTATCGTTTACCACCTTGGCGATACTCTCGCTGTGCATGTTGCCACTCGGGCGGGGTGATACCGTCATTTTCATTATATTGTTCACAGCAAAAGGATTTTGCTTCGGCTCATTGCAAATGCTTCCATCGGCGATGATTGCGGATGTGGTTGATGTGGATTCGGTGCGCAGTGGCAAGAGCCCTCAAGGGCTATATTACGCAACAGCGGGTGTGGCTTTAAAACTCGGTATGGCCTTGGGGCAAGGCCTATCACTAAATCTACTTAGTGTAGTTGGCTATCAAGCTGTCGGTGGCAGCAGCGCCGGCGCATTAGGATGGTTGAGTATTTTCTATTGCGTGCCAGCAGCTGTTTTATTCCTAAGCGCGTTACCGTTGATTTGGCGATATCCGCTCACTGCTGCTCGTCACAAAAAAATCCGTGCGCAGTTTGACGCACGCCTAGCCTCAAAAAACGCCACGCTCTAAGTCAATTTTTACGATATGCTTTGGCAAGTGCATCCATACCGCCCAATAGCAAATGAACGCAAATATCGGTGGCTAGATCGACATCGTTGTTCGTATTCGCTAAATGTTGGGCGGCCGTTTCCGTCATCGCCATTTGCATATCTACCGCAGCGATCGCCACATCTAATGGCAATCCATATTCTTTACGGGCGCGCTTAACAAAATAACGCAAGGTTTCATCACGACCAGCACGATCTACTTCTGCAACAGAGCGTGCCACCGACGATTCTTTCCACAACCGGTGCAATAAGGGCCCTCGCTCAAAAACGTGACTAATATACATACGGGTAGTGCGGCGAATTAGGTCTTCAAAGCTGCCAGCCGCTTTTACCTCAGCAAGCCCACGATTTCTGAGCGCGGCAATTTCACGCTCTAATAATGAGCGAAGTAAGTCCGTTAAGTTTGGAAAATAATTATAGATAAGGGCTTTGCTCACTCCCGCACCTCTGCCGACGCGCTCCATCGAGATTTCGGTAAATCCATCTTCAAGGATGAGTTTTGCCGCACAATCAAGAATTAAGTCGGCGCGCACTTCCGGAGATAAGCGTTGGCGGCGCGGCACTGGTTCGCTAATGGCTACTGCGCGTTTTTTCACAGATGGCTTGGTTGACGCTAATTTTGGCATGATGGTCTAATTTATCTAAGAATCGGCGCAAAATCGCCTAGACGTTATTACACCACAACCTACCATCAATGCGGCTTCGCGGTACGACTAAATTTAGAACCACTCAAGCTATAAAACCCTGTGGGTTAAACCATAAAACCCTGCGGATTTTGTCGTTGCCACCGCCAAGCGTCACTACACATATCAGCCAAGGAGCGTTTCGTCCGCCAGTGGAGTAATGTTGCCGCCAGTTCAGCATCCGCAAAATAATCGGATATATCGCCAGCACGACGCGGCGCAATTTTGTACGCGATGGTCTTACCCGACGCCGCTTCAAACGCGCTAACCACCTCCAATACGCTGCTACCCTGCCCTGACCCTAGATTAATCGCAGTAGCGCCTTGCTGCAGGGTTTCTATGGCTGCAAGCGCTGCCAAATGACCTTCGGCCAAATCCATTACGTGAATATAGTCACGGATTCCGGTGCCGTCCGGCGTGGGATAGTCTCCGCCGTAAACCGCCAGTTCTGTTAATTTACCGACCGCAACCTGAGTAATAAACGGCATTAAATTATTTGGCACGCCGTTTGGATCTTCGCCAATCCAGCCACTTTCATGTGCGCCAACAGGGTTGAAATAGCGTAGTAAGGCAATTTTCCAAGCGGCATCACTGGTTGCCAAATCCAAAAGCATTTGTTCGGCATGGAGCTTACTCCAACCATACGGGCTAGAAGGACCCAACGGCGATGATTCAAAAAATCGCGGACGACCCGCTGCCGCATAAACAGTCGCCGACGAGCTAAAAATCAGCCTTTTTACGTTGGCAATCTGCATAGCAGCCAATAACTTCAACGTGCCAAGCACATTATTATCGTAATAGCTTAAGGGTTGACGAACCGACTCTCCTACCGCTTTTAAGCCAGCAAAATGAATGACAGCATCAATTTTATGTTCTGCAAATAAACGCGTTAAGCAAATCTCATCGCGAACGTCACCAATAACAAAATCCATCGATTTACCGGTTAGCTGCTGAACCCGTTGCAACGAATGTGCCACACTGTTTGAAAGATTATCAAGCCCGACAACCGCATAACCCGCCTGCAACAGCACAAGACAAGTGTGGGAGCCGATGTACCCAGCGCTTCCTGTAACCAATATCTTTTGCATCAATATCTCCTCTTTACTTAGCGCTGGCAGGTTTACGGACACGGTTCTGCGGCTTAGCCTTTGTAGAAGGCCGTAGTGACCGCGTAGCGTGCAGCGCAGCTAAAGCACGGAGCATGGCCTGCTTCATTCCTGCCAACACCGCACCGTCACAATTTGGCCCAGCAATTGCGTGTTGCGCACCTGACAATTGCGCCAGTAACAAGTGCGCAAACGACTCTGTTTCGGCAACAGTTTCCGCAATACCTTCAACAATTGGCATAAAAAGTTGGGTTCGTGCTTGGTCGACTGCCGCTACCGCTTTCGCTGCAAAAGGGTCGCGACGCGCATAACCGCGCAGGGCAAATTCTACTTTTAGGCGTTTTAGTTCAACGCCGGTATCGGTCAAAACCAAATCTAATAGACGAGCATAAGCCTCTACGGGGTCATTAGATTCATGAGTAAACACCTCAACCGCACGCAATTGTTGGTCACGCCAATAAATGATAAATGCTTGTACAAATGCAGCGTGATCTGCAAAGTGCCAATAAAAACTTCCTCGTGTTACGCCAAGTCTTTTTGACAACGGCAATATCCGCGTGCCATTAAAACCATCTTCAGCAATAGCAATAGCCGCCGCACGCAACCACGCGGTTTTATCCAACTGTGTAGTTTCAGCTGATTTGGCGACTTTGCTGTTGGCGGCTTCTTTACGTGAGGCGGTGTTAGTCTTTTTTGTCATCATTATTTTTTTGTTCAAGTTAACCTTCGCTTCGCAGTAATATCGTTCATATTTCTTACTTCTGCAGCATAGCGCGCATGTCATTGCTAGCATAGTAACTAGCAGCCTGTCGGAGCGTAGCTTTATCGGCTTAAAACTCGCCCGCGCGACCCATATTTCACCCATTTTTGAGTCAATATGCTCGATATTGACGTAAAAAATGGGCAAAATCTGGCTCGGCGCAGCCAAATTTTAATTCCGATAGCCACGCTCCGACAGGCTGCTAGATTGTCCTAATTGACAATTCCCATAAAATACACTAGTGTATGGAAAACATACAATACTGTACGGAATAATTTTAACCTGATTTCATCAGTCAAAAACACTTTTTTAGCGCAAGGAAAGCAAATGCAATTTGAACACTCACCAAAAGTTAAAGCCTTACAAAAATTGCTCATCGATTTTATGGCTGCGCACATTTACCCTAATGAAGCACTACGCGCACAACAGCTTGCGACAAATCTAAGTCAAGGCCAACCCTACGCGCCGTGGCCGCTTTTGGAGGAACTTAAAATTAAAGCGCAGGCTGCAGGACTATGGAATTTATTTCTGCCAAAGTCCCCCAGTGGCGCTGGCTTAACAAATCTTGAATACGCACCACTTGCGGAAATTATGGGTCAAGTACTTTGGTCGCCTGAAGTATTCAACTGCAACGCACCAGATACCGGGAATATGGAGACCTTGGAACGCTATGGCAGTCCGGCGCAGAAAGAACAATGGCTAGCACCATTACTACGGGGCGAAATTCGCTCCGCCTTTGCGATGACGGAACCTAATGTTGCCTCATCAGATGCCACCAATATTGAAGCGCGTATTGAACGGGATGGGGACGAGTACGTGATTAACGGTAGAAAATGGTTTAGCAGTGGGGCTGCTAATGAGCGCACTACGTTATTTATTCTGATGGGAAAGACTGACCCAAACCATACTAATCACCATCTCCAGCAATCAATGATTTTAGTGCCAAAAAATGCATCTGGCGTGCGCATCGTGCGTGATTTAGATGTGCTGGGGGCGAAAGAATACCCGGAAGGCCACCCAGAAGTTTTGTTTGAAAACGTACGCGTTCCAGTTGGCAATATATTGCTCGGCGAAGGCCGTGGTTTTGAAATTGCTCAGGGGCGTCTCGGTCCAGGGCGCATTCACCACTGTATGCGGGTTATTGGTGCCGCCGAGCGAGCGCTGCAACTCATGTGCCAGCGCTTGAGCAAGAGAGTGGCGTTTCAGAAAAGTTTGGCGGAGCAAGGTGTATGGCGTGAGCGCATTGCCGAATCACGGATTGCAATTGATCAAACACGATTTTTGGTGCTAAATGCCGCCGATTGTATGGATCGCGTCGGCAATAAAGTCGCCGCACAGCAAATTGCCATGATAAAAGTAGCAGCGCCCAATATGGCCTGCAAAGTGATTGACTGGGCAATACAAGCGCATGGCGGCGGGGGTTTTACGTCCGATTTCCCACTCGCTCATATGTACACCTATGCACGCACACTACGAATGGCTGATGGACCCGATGAGGTGCATCGCAATGCCATCGCAAAACTTGAGCTCGCACGCGTCAATCAACTCCAATGAGGCACTAATTTTTATACGCAAAAGTGCGATTTGAAGTCGTTAACGTAAAAATGCCACCCGAAGGTGGCATTTGAATTTTGGTGCGCCCGGCAGGATTCGAACCCACGACCCCTTGGTTCGTAGCCAAGTACTCTATCCAACTGAGCTACGGGCGCAACTAACTAACATTATAGCAAACAAAACAGCGTTCTAGCTAGTCCACAAAGTGGCGGAGACGAAGGGATTCGAACCCTTGATGCAGTTTTAGGCCGCATGCTCCCTTAGCAGGGGAGTGCCTTCGACCTCTCGGCCACGTCTCCAGCTAAAACGTTTTTGCTTAAAGCACACTGTCTTTGCTAAAAAACTACAGTGTTTTTGTTACTCCTTGATATTCCAACCAAGCCGCGCATTCTACTTGATTATGCGCCTGCCGTCAAAACATACGCATTTTTAGCGACTCGGCTTATTTTAACTCACTAAGCAAAAAAGAATACATTAAGGCAGTGCGATAGGCAATTTGCGCGTTATTAGCCGAACCAGCGTGGCCGCCTTCCATGTTTTCATAATATTGCACAGGGCTACCTAGCGCTTGCATTTTTGCCATCATTTTCCGCGCATGTCCTGGATGCACGCGATCATCGCGCATGGATGTAGTAAAAAGCACAGACGGGTATTTGACACCTGACTTTAAGTTTTGGTAGGGACTATATTTACTAATATATTCCCACTGATCAGGCTGGTCAGGGTCACCATACTCCGCTACCCAAGACGCCCCAGCTAACAGCTTGTGATAACGCTGCATATCAAGCAGTGGCACAGCGCAGACCACCGCCTTAAACAAATCTGGGCGCTGCACCATCACTGCGCCTACCAATAAGCCACCATTACTACCGCCATAGATAGCTAAATGTTTTGGGCTGGTGATTTTTCGGGTACTCAAATCTTCACCTACAGCAATAAAATCATCATAAACTTTTTGTCGGTTTTGCTTTAAACCGGCCTGATGCCACCGCGGTCCAAATTCGCCACCACCACGAATATTTGCCACCACATATACACCACCATTGTCTAGCCACGCCGCGCCTGTGGTGCCGGAGTAAGCTGGCAGCATGGATACCTGAAAGCCACCATAACCATAAAGTAGCGTTGGATTGCTGCCATCAAGCTTCGCATTTTTTGCCATCACTACAAAGTAGGGAATTTTTTCTCCATCTTTGCTCGTAGCCTCAAACTGGGTGGTTTGATATGGCGTTGCATCAAAAAACGCAGGGAGCGCCTTTAATTTCTCGGCCTTCGTTGAGCCAACTGTACCTAAATTAAGCGTAGGCGGCGTCAAATAGTCTGTTTGTGTGAAAAAATAATCATCCGATGTGTCGCTATCAACCGCTGTGGCGCTTAGCGTTCCGTTGCCGCCGTGAACTATTTTAGTTGATGTCCACACGCCATTGCTATGACGCCATTCCACGAGCTTATTTTTTACGTTATCTAATTCATTAACAATAATTGCGCTTTTAGTCGCCGTATAGCCCGCCAAAGATCGTCGCGCGCTAGGTTTAAACAGCACATCAAAATTACGTTTACCCGCCATAAAGCTAGTTTCGTTGATTGCAAGGAGCGCACCGCTCGGATAGCTGACATCCCCAACTTTCCAATCACTTTTAAGCGATATCAACATCCAACCACGCACATTTCCTAAGGTTGCATCAGCTGGCACATCAATGGCTGTCAGCGCACCCGTTTTAGCATCGCGCAAAAATGATTTTGAAGTATAAAACGTCAAAGCCTGTAGCACATACTGCCTAGCGGCATAACCCTTATTTTGACTTACTGTGCTTGACACGTAGATGTCGGATTCCTTTCCCTCAAATACAGTTTTCGCGGCACTGAGTGGTGTGCCACGCTTCCATTCCTTCGCAATTCTAGGGTAGCCAGAAGCCGACATGCTGCCAGCACCAAAATCGGTTTGCACAAACAGGGTATCGCGATCAATCCACGCTAAACTACTCTTGGCTTCTGGCAAGCTAAAACCACCGACTACAAACTCTTTTTTAATAACATCAAACTCACGCCATACGGTGGCATCTGCGCCACCCCGCGAAGTAGAAACCATGGCACGGTCATAGCTAGGATACAAAAACGTAGCGCCTTTCCAAACCCAGCTTTCTTTTTCTAATTTAGCATGCGCGTCCAAATCAAATACCACTTCCCAATTGGGTTGTGCTTTTTTGTATTCTGCTAATGAAGTACGGCGCCATATTCCACGTGGATTTGCCGCATCTTGCCAAAAATTATAAAAAAACTCACCACGCTTAACGATACTCGGTATACGTTCTTTGCTATCTAAAATGGCTAAAGATTTATCCTTGATAGCGGTAAATTTTGGGTGGGCAGATAGCACCGCTTCGGTTTTTGCGTTTTCCGCTTTTACCCACTCGATGGCTTTCTCACCAGTCACATCTTCTAGCCATAAATACGGATCAGGTTCTTGGGTTGCGGCACCGGCAGGGGTAACGAGTGCGGCGCTCAAAACGGTAGTGAGCATCAGCATGGTTTTTCCTAAGGTCTTCATTTAAATCTTTGCTCCATGAATGGTCAAAAAAAGTTCGTGTTCTAAATTGCGATGCCCGGATTATCCAATACACCAATCAGCTTGGGCAAATTCAATTTTACTGGTGCGATGGTGCCCTTGGCTTTGAGATAGCGTTCTACCACTTGCCACACCGGCTCGCCATTCGCATCGCGTCCCGCTTCACTCACGGGTGCCCAGCCGGAAACTTTATAGGTTTTATCGGCTTCTATTTTCTTCCCATTTAATTGCATATCGCTTATGCGCAAGCCCGCGCGGGCACCGGGCTCACAAGCATATTGCATACCGCCAACACGCACCATATCACCACCTTGCTGCAGGTAAGGATCGGGATTAAAGAGATTATCGGCAATGTCTTCGAGCACGGTTTTAATCATGGTGCCCGTCATTTCTGTCATTGTCGTGAACGGATAGGTAATTGCGGTTTGATCCATCAAGTGCTCCCAAGTGATGGTTTGACCGGGCAGCAGCGAAGTGCCCCAACGAAAGCCCGGCGAAAACGCAATTTCCGCATCTTTCACTTCAAGCAAACTATCTAATATTAACTGGTCAAAGCTTCCGTTAAAGCTGCCGCGTCGGTACAGGGTGCCTTGGGTAACAGCCAACTTTTCGCTGAGCTTCGCCTCGTATGGTGCACGCGTGCGGTTGATTAATTTTTCCATCATGGCATCGGCAGGCAGCAAATTTGAAAATACCGGAAGCAGGCGATAATAAATATCGACAATTTTTTTGTTGCGCACATCAAAATCGAGCACACCTAAAAATTTACCATTAGAACCTGCATTGGTCACTAAGGTATGGCCTTGGGCATTCTCCACTCTTATTGGTGCAGGAACGCCATCATGGGTATGCCCGCCAAGAATTACATCAATGCCCGTTACCCGTGAGGCCAACTTTAAATCCACATCCATGCCGTTATGCGAAAGCAAAACGACTACGGAAACGCCCTGTTTACGGACATCCTCAACTACTTTTCGTAGTGCCTCCTCGCGTATGCCGAAGCTCCACTCAGGTGTGAAATAGCGTGGGTTTGCGATTGGCGTGTAGGGGAAGGCTTGGCCAATGATAGCCACTGCAACGCCATTCATTTGCCGAATAGTGTAGCCAGGAAATACCGCATCTTCAAAATCAGTCGTGCGAATATTTTGCGCTAAAAACTCTACTTTTCCTTTAAAGTCCTTATTAATTATTTCCAACAAACGCTTATCACCCAAGGTGAATTCCCAATGCGCCGTCATGATGTCAACACCCAGCAGCAGTGCTGCATCCACCATGTCTTGCCCTTTAGTCCATAGTGCCGTGGCTGAGCCCTGCCACGTATCGCCGCCATCAAGCAGCAAAGCACCCGGACGGTTAGCCTTAAGCTGCTTAACCAAAGTGGCTATGTGGGCGAAACCACCGACCTTGCCGTAGGTTGCCGCAGCCTTTTCAAAATTCAAGTGCGTAAAAGCATGTGCTTCACGAGTGGATGGCTTTAACTTAAAGGCTTTGAGCAAGGCTTCGCCCACTAAATGTGGCGGCCTAGCCAATGCTTGACCAATCCCTAAGTTTACATTTGGCTCTCGAAAATAAATTGGCTTTAGTTGCGCGTGGCAATCGGTCATATGCAATAAATGCACATTGCCTTTGCGTGGCAAATCGTAAATAGTGGCGGGCTTTGCGGTATTACTGGCGGCAAAATTGTTGGTTGTGTTTAACCCGAAACCAGCAGCTGTAGCTACTGCTAATAAATGCAAAAATTCGCGACGGTCTAGTTGCGCCATTTAAATTTCTCTCAACAATAATGTAGCAAGCGCTGCAGTGAGGGTGCAGCGATTAAAAAGCGAGGTCGTCGGCGATGGCGGCGATACCTGCTTTGGCGCAGACATCATCGGCATCGCCGCCAGGGGCACCGGAAACGCCAATAGCACCAACCAAGCTACCCGATGCGTTTATCGGTAGACCGCCGCCCACGGCCGCCACACGTGGCAGATTGCGAATGCCACTCATGGGCTTACCCGCCTGAGTTTCAATGGCGAGCGCGGTAGTCGTTATTTTGAAACTTGCCGCAGTCCACGCTTTGTTCAACGCCATTTCATGCGTGTGTGCGCCCGCGAAGCGATCACGCAATGTAGCAACCGCATTACCACTGCGATCAACCACCGCAACGGCCACTTGAAACCCTGCAGCACGACAACTTGCCAAAGCGGCTTGCGCCGCCGTTTGCGCGGCTTCTAAGGATATTTGTGAGACCGTAAAGGTAGCGGCTGGCGCATTGGCAAGCGCGGGAGCAACAGGTGTTGCTGCTGCACTCAACGCCGGTGCCGCGAAGGCTCCAAATAGCACACCAACTACAATATTTGCAGTCTTATTTTGCATTAACTGGGGATTCTGGATCAAGCAACAGAGCGGTCACATGCTTAATTTGCTCCGCCGTCAAAATACCAGAATGACCAAAGCGCGGCATATTGGAACATGCTGAATATGCATTGCTGTTGTAAATTTTGCCATAGGTATATTTTTGAATGGCCTGAGTATTACCGCGCAGCTTGCCATATTGATACAAGCTTGGCCCTAAATTACCATAGGAAATTTCCTTAGGATCAAGCTGATGACAGGCGTAGCAATTGCCTCCAGAAGGTTTGGTCGGGTCGTCGGAAAATTGTTTGCCCACGCCCAATTGCGCAATTTTTTCGCCCTCTTTCCAATCGCCCAAAAACAAACCATCGGGCGGATAGATTAGCGTTTTCAAGTTAGCCGCCTCAATAAATTTACCATCAGTAAATTTGTAGCCTGGTTCAGCACCACGTTCCGCATATTTGGAACATAATTCCTGCGTACCATCTTGATCTAGGCGATCCAACTTAACTTGCCCACGCTCCTTAAAAGACGCACGCATCACAGCCTGTGCAGTCGCGGTAAGCTGAGCATCATAGGCTGCGGCAGCAGCGAGTTTTGCAGCCGCCTCGGCTTTTGTTGGTGCGGCTTTCACCACCGGTTTTTTAGCTGCAACTGGCGTAACAGGTACTACAGGCTTAACTGGCGCTTGCGCAAATAGTGGTGCTGCGAATAAAACACAAGCCGTAGCAAGTAGCACGGTATTGCTTGATTTACTGCGGAATGCTATTTTATTTTTCATTTTATTTCCCTCAGATTTAGCGCTTGATTGCGGGCGCATTCAATGCACCGCCATTGGCGTTATAGGCTAAAAACATCGTAAGCGCCACCGAGCCTTCTGAGCCGAATGCTAATTGGGGGAAGCGCTGCTGGCGGAAACAATCAAATAAACGCCATTGGAAGGAACGTACTTCGCCTTGCGAAACGCGATATGCTGGCCAAGTGGAGTAAGCGCGTTGCGCCGGCTCCTTTTTACTTAAGTTTGGCAAATCCTGTAGACGAATACGTGAATTATCGGCACCGTGGCAAGTTACGCAACCGAAATCATGTGTACCGCCGCGATAAAAAAACATCTTTTTACCAACTTCATAAGCCATTTTTTCTTTGGGATGAGCCAAGGAAACTTTGATCGGCAAATTACGCGACTCACCCGCTACGTACGCCACTAAAGCTTCCATATCGGTCTTCACGCCTGAACTACCGAACACCACTTTGGTGGCATCGGCAGCGGCAATGCCTTGTAACTCGCCCATACACGTGACTAAGCGGCTTTCTAAATCCTGCACTTTATCGGTATCCGCGAAATACTTTGGCAATATGGCGTATACACCCTTAACCACACCTGCGCCCAAGCCCAAATCACATTTTTCAAATGATGCATTTTTGGGGCCAGCGGGTTGCTTCCACATTTCTTCACCGCGCGCTTCCCAAAGCTCTGCTGGGTTTGCGTCGGCTAAGGCTTGGCGGTACTTTTCAATACCAGCAATAGTACTGTCACCGCCTTGGTTATTGTTTTGAGCAATGCTAGCCGTCGAAAAAAGTACGGTTACGAGCACTGACGTTACGATTCTTTTTATCATTTTTCGCTACCTCCAATATACCCCTAGGTGCCCTATTTTAGGGCACCCTAAAGCTATCATAAGACAATCACAAAACAACAACCAAAACTTGCTAGGCAATCTCTTTTTCGTCGCTTCTGGTTTCACCCTTGTTATCAATCCAAGTAAGCTTTACTTTCTCACCTACTTTGCCACCGCTAAAACGAAACTCTAAGCTTGGGTTTTTAGATACGGATGGGCCAAACTGCGCATTAAATATCGTTTTGCCGTTATGGCTACCAATTAACTGCTGGATAAACCATGCTGGAATGGTTTTACCAGATGAATCTTTGGCTAAGCCGGTTTCCATATCATGCGTAATCAGCGCTTTGACTACAACTTTATCGCCCATCATTGATGCGCGTATTTTCATTGGATATGCCATGAGTGCTCCTTCATTCGATTATTAATAAGATGAGTAAATTAACAGCCGTCGTTAACCACCGCAGCCGCCAAGCGTCACTTTTACTTCGCGGGTAGCGAAATAATATTTACCATCGGCTTTTACGAGTGCATGAATATTAGAACTTTGGCCCATTTTCACCGCGGTTTTAACGAAGGGTTCTGTGCCTTCAGGAATCGCAAAATTTGCGGCTAGCGCGTTGGGGTTTTTCTCGACCAAAATAGCGATCGCTTCGGTTTTAGCGAGCTTACTGGTGACGTTAAGTGGCACCACTCGGCCGTCTTCAGCAATATCGGGCGCAGAAATAATAATATCGCGGCTTTCTACAGCCGTACCGCCGCCCAGCGCTGTGGCTGTGGCCTGCAGGGATTTAGTATCAAAAGCAGCTTTATTCCATTCTGCTACCGGCTTACCAGCCGCCGCTGCAGCTTGTGCAAATGCATTGCTGGTAAACAAACCATTGGCTGCGGCTAGCGCCATAACTGAAAAGCCGCTGGAAGACTGCAGCACTGCGCGTCGCGTTTTATTCATGAGTTTCTCCTAATATGCAAATACTTCAACAAGACAAAATCATACAGTAAGCAGCACCAATCGGGGTAACTTGACTAGTAGTAATAACTAACATGCCTATTTTGCGGGTGCCCCTGCCAATGACCACTCTGCTAACTTAGTTAAATCAATTGCGCTTAGACTCGCGTGTTCGGGCATTGGAATCGAGCCCCAAACGCCTGATCCACCTGCCTTAATTTTCGCGGCAATCTCTGCTACGACGCTTTTACCTGCGTATTTTTCCGCAATCTGCTTAAAACTTGGGCCAACCAACGCACTTGCAGGCGCGTGACAGGCGAGGCAATT
>JANMDR010000144.1:0-11331 GCA_031376425.1 Betaproteobacteria bacterium | reverse complement strand
ATTCCGGTACTGGCTGGCGGCATTGCGATTATGCTTACCGTATTTGAAGAATTAGACATCAAAAAAATGTTAGTTGTAGATACCGCATTACGCCAAGGCGTAATAGTAGACATGCTAGGCCGCACTCAACATGAGGATATTCGCACCCTAACCGTTTCGCAATTCGCCAAGCGCTATCACGTGGATCAAGCCCAAGCTGATAGAGTTGAGCGCATGGCCGAACATTTTTTAGCGCAACTGCATCGCGGCTTTGCACCGGAAAATAACGAAGCCGATTACCGCAAACTACAGCTTCTGCAATGGGCTTGCCAATTACACGAAACCGGCATTGACGTAGCGCAAAGCGCCTACCACAAGCATTCCGCCTACCTGCTTGCCAACGCTGATATGCCCGGTTTTTCCAAAACCGAACAAGTCCGTTTAAGCGCACTGGTGCTAGGTTGCCGAGGCAAATTAGAAAAACTAGCCGCCAGTATTGGCCTAGATAATGAGCTAATTGAACTTACGTTTTGCCTGCGCCTAGCCGTGCTTATGTGCCGCAGCCGACGCAATATGGAGCAAGCCATTTTTAAAGTGAGCCGTATCGATAATGGCTTTAAGCTAAGCGTAGGCGCTGAGTGGCTGGCAGAGCATAACTTGACAGAATATAGCCTGAAGGGTGAGGCGAAGGATTGGGCTGGGTTGAAGATGCGGTTTGAGATTGATTGAGTTGAATCGCATCAGAATTGCAGTGGTACGGCTATTCAGAAAAACTATGCGGAAAAAACAAAGAAATTTGCACCTGGCCGCGGCCTGCCGACATTACCTTGAAGGCCATTAATCCCGTTTTTGCCACTTTTATTTTCGCTGTCCGGTAGTGAACTAGCTGTTTCGGCCAAATGTTTGTCGGAACTAACTACAGTTACTCCCGTGCCATTTTGCCCCGCTTTCCCGCTTGTTCCGCCCTGACCGCCCTCACCACCATTGCCACCACTACCACCAAGGGACGGTAGACTTAGCGTATGCACCTGATGCAATTGGTCTGCGGGTACTT
Source organism: Betaproteobacteria bacterium (assembly GCA_031376425.1). Classification (GTDB taxonomy): domain Bacteria; phylum Pseudomonadota; class Gammaproteobacteria; order Burkholderiales; family Usitatibacteraceae; genus JANMDR01. Next base: position 10,298 of record JANMDR010000144.1, on the reverse strand, counting down.
GGACAAAAATATTCGATGAAAGCCCGCCGTTACCACCATTGCCACCATTGCCGCCATTGCCGGCATTGCCGCCTTCACCACCATTGCCGGAAGCTATGGTCGCGTTGATCGCTTTCGCGCCGGAGCCACCACTACCGCCCGTGCCGCCATTGCCACCATCGCCGCCGTTTCCTCCGGGCAAACCTTGCCCAGCGCGGGAAAAGATGCGTAGTGCACGCTGCTCAAAGTTAACTAACCTGCCGATGCGAATGTCGGCCAATCGGCACATGCCTCCATTGCGTCCGCGTGCGCCATTGGTTCCGGCACTGCCTTCCGTTCCTGGCGTGCCGTCGGTATTTAGCTTGCTGGCTGTTTCTAAATCTACGATTCGTGGACCAAACAACGTTCCCTCTACATTTATCGATTGCCCTGAAACGCCGTTAACACCGTGACGTCCGTCTTGGCCATGGGCACCGGTGTTAGCGGCAGCGTTTCTATCAGCTGAAATGAGCGTCGGCAATATTCCGATATCAAAACACGTTGCCGATAGCGGGGAACCCAGTTGTGAATCAACCGACCGTTCTAGTATCGCGCACTCGACAGCGAGCACATTGCCATGAATAATTACCCGTGCATCTTCCTCTAAAATGAGATGCCCAATATGCAAAAATACATATAACTCTTCTAGCTGATCTACTTCTGGCCAATATTTTGCGCGATCGACACTCAGATCCCAAGTTTCCCCCGCCGGTACATGATAATGGTTTAATCGTATTACCTTGTAATGAAGAGGAAGGTGGTTGCTCAGACCAGTAAGGTCTTGCTTGGATGGCATGGGTCCGTTGGCATACACAAATTCTTCGCAACGATCGTGCATCCCTTGCGGTAAACGCTGGCGTGCTTCTAAACCCTGATAAAACACCGCGCTTTTTTTCTGTAATGCAATCTGGCTTGTGGCACGTACCGCAGCGCGGGTTTCATCCAAGCTATAGAAATCTACATACTGAGTACGGTTGATGGGGTGTTCCCTAACTAGTGCATCCTCTGCTTGTGTCACTTCGCATAAGTCCATGAGTATCTCCTGCAATAAAGATATTAAGCCTATTTAGAAATATTGCGACCTGATGCATCGACTCGTTCACGCGCTATACGCTTGTCATAACGCAAAACGCGCGAACGAGACTTTCTACACCAACTTAATTCGCACTGATATAGAACTGACCAGCGCTACCTTGTTGCGTGCCAGCCGTGCCTACCGTACCAATGCCACCCGGATTACCCTGCGTACCTGCGGAGCCATCACTTGAACCTTTACCACCACTGCCTTTGCTCCCTGCGCCACCGCCGCTGCCACCAGAACCGGCAGCGCCACCTTGTCCTACCGGTGCAACTGCGGTAGAAGTAAGCACATTACCGATGGCACCTGCAGGAACAGTTACTGTGGTGCTGAAGCCGTTAACGCCATTACCGCCGTTGCTGCCGTTGCCGCCGATACCACCAGGCCCACCATTACCCGCGTTGCCTCCGTCAGTGCCTTCACAACCAGAGTCACAGCCATTTCCGCCATTACCACCTTGCTGGCCCGCACCGCCTGTGCCACCGGCACCGCCAGCGCCACCCGCGCCAGAAACACCGTAGAGTACTAACTTTCCAGGCAAGGTCGTGCTAAAGCTGCCAATCGAGATTGTTGCGGGTTGATTTGCAAGGCCATTTTGTCCTGGCAAGCCATTGCCACCTGTATGCCCCGTTGCGCCAGAGCTGCCATTACCACCATTGCCTACCCCAGTGCAAACGCCAGGGGAGCGAGCACTGGCATTGGAACCAGACGTTGCTTGCGCCGGGTTCGGTGCCGTCCCCACGCTACCAGCGGTTCCGACTGCACCGTTCACACCAGTGATGCCGATGTGGTAGGGTAAGGTTCCAGGGGTGGTGCCAAAGGCCACGGCATCAGCATACAGCGTGAGCACGGTATTTTGCGTAGTAATTGACCCACCGTTAAACGTGAGCGTACCCACATTGAGTACCACTGGGCTAGCGCTAGGACCGTAGGTGATATTGGTCGTTACCGCCATATCGGAAACAGAAAAAACCGTGACATCTAATGGAAACATCATGCCCGCCGTATTTGAATCTTCTAAGGACAGCGGTACATTACCCAGCACATGATTGTAAAGACGTGCCATTGGGTCACTTGATTGAAGCGAATCGCCGTGACGGATTTCCATGTCTTTACTAAAGCTGTCACGTTGATCTGCTGTTACATTACCGGCAAAAATATCTTTGAACTCATCAACACTATGGACTCTGACGACAGTTTCTACAGGCTCGCCAGCTTTGAGACGCTCAACACTTTGCCCAAGTTTCTGAGCGAGGTCAAGAAAAGAAGTTCTTTGGGGGGCAGCGTTTGTTTGGTTTGTTTGCATTTTAAATCTCCATAATTTAAGTACATGATTAACCACAACTATCTAGGTGCAAAATCAGTTCTCTGGTTTACTTTTATCGGAAAATTTGATCTACACCTTAGAATTCAAATTATTCAGCATTAGGGCTGGAAGCGCACCCAATCCGCATTGGGTGAGCCAGTAGGTGAGTAGGTAATCCCTTTGGCTGCCCATACATCGCGCCCGAGCGCGGTGGCGAGAGTTTGCCCTGCGGATTTGGTAAACCATCCGCCCTTTGCGGCGTAACAAATCGCGAGCTTGATGGAGTTCCCCCCTGTGACTACCCGTAGATTTTGGCCGGTAATATATTCGGCGAGTAGTCGCGGTGACATCGGGCGCTCGTAAACGAGTCCGCCTGGCGTGTTAATGGTCGGGTACACGGTGCCTGGGCTACCGTGCATATTGATTACGTCATGCGTGGCCCCGCCACTTGGATTGTGGGGGTCGTTATTGAGCTGGTACATCACGTCTTCACCTGAATACACTAATCGTGCCCGATTTAGTGTCAAGAACTCGGCACCATCGTTACTTCCTTGCGCCATACTCCGTTGGCTGATGAGTGCAAAATCTTGTCGCCCCAATGGCACGGGCATGGTATCGCCCGTCAAACCCATGTGCGCCCCAGAGCCAAGTAGCGCCCCCCCAAACCCGGCAGCGCCACCAATAGCGATATTGAGCGCCGTGCCCACTGAAAAGAACGATTGTCCCGTCATTGCTGACGTCACGCCACTTTGTGCTACTGCGCCAGCAGTCCCGCCCACTACGCCAGCAGTCACCGTGCCGATCGCCGTTACCGCACGCACACTGAGTTCGGCATTGATAGCCAAGGCGCGTGACATGGCAAATGAGGCTGCTGGCCCACCCGCTAGGGCACCTACTGCGCCGCCAGCCGCCCCCCCTGCAATATCCACGAGGGCACGCATAGCGGTGAACTTTTCTCCAGCTATACCTGCCGTGGTAGCGTCACCTGCTAAAGTGCCCACGGCTCCTGCTGTTGCGGCCACACCTGCAGTTGCTGCAACGAGCGCAGCACCTTCTAAACCCGCTACTGCAGGAGCCAAGGCACCGCCCGTTGCCACCGTGGCAATGATGCCCACCACAGCACCGATTAGAACCGCCCACCATGCCGCCTCACCCGTTGGATCAAGGATAGAGATAGGATTATTACCACCATAGCAATACGGTGAATAAAACTGCATTTTTGGATCAACGCTATAAAATCGTTTTAGCTGTGGATCATAGATACGTGCAGCGGCGTTGTAGAGATTGGTCTCAGGATCAAACTCATATCCCGTAAAGCGATAATAAAGATCACTGGCGTCGCCGTATTCCACTACAACAGAGCCAAAGGCGTTGTAATGGAAGGCGGCCTTAAGGGTGCCATCAGCGGCCACTAAGCCGCGAATCGAATTTAAATGATCAACTAGAATTGGAAAAATCTGACCGTTTACGCGAATGGCAAAAATGCCCTGAGGCCCATACAAATATTCCGTCTCTACCGTCGCAGCGCTAGTCGCGGTAGTAATATCTAATAGCGGCCAGCCATTTACGCCCCGTACATAAATACGGGTACTGCTATTGCTTGTTTTAGAGCTACGGTTTGAACGGCTATCGTAGAGAAATGTCAGGCTACCTTGGGCGCTGGTGTCAATCGACGCGGCCTGCTGTGAAAGCAATTGGTAGTTGATTGCAGTGATTCCTCGCGGACTCGCAGCGGTGACGGCTCCCATCGCGTTAGTTTGAAAATCTACTTGTTGGCCGCCGTCGGTATTAATGACTTGATTGGTGTTTGCTTTATAAGCATAAGTTTCATCCACGCCGCTATCAGATACCGCCAAAAAATTTCCATTCGGGTCGTAAGTGGCTGGTGTTGTGAGTCCGAATGACCACTGTGGTTGCGCTACGCCACCATTAACAGCTTGGGCAATTTGCAGTTGCCCGCGTGCGTCGTAGGCGTAGGCATAGGTCAGATCCGGCGGGAAACTTTGCGGCGGTGTTTCGAAATTTTGGAACAATGTTTCTACTGCACCGATGTGTCCGGAATAGTAGGCCTCTCCGTTATAGGAACCACTCGTATATGAAATGGTTTCGGTCATACATGGAGAGGAAATTTGTGATAGCCACCCCGGCGGCGCGAACGTATAGTTAATATTGGTCGCGCAAGTGGCATTCGGCATAATGGTTTGCGTAGTCACTTGATCGCTCGGACTATATTGGTAGCTTGCTAATGTTTGTCCAGCGCTATCCGTGATAGTTTTTACGCGGCCAACTGAATCGCGCACATTGGTGACCACATAACCCGATGCGTAAGTTGTGGTGAGGACGGCACTTAAGTTGTCATAGGTATAGTGCGTCGTATAGGTCGTTCCCGCTGCAAAAAGTTCCATACCATTGGCGGCAATATTGCCTTGGGCATCGTAATCGTTAGTGTCGGCTGTTGTCGCCTGCCCAGTTATCTCATCAAAATTAATGGTGCGAACTGGACGCCCCAAACTGTTGAGGGCTGTTACGTCCTGCCCATATTCAATGGTTCTAATTGGTCTAGCACCGTTTGCGGCAGTGGGCCAAGTAGGATCATTTGCATTTTGCGTAAGAACGGTTATGTTCCAAGGACTTGGCACTAGCCCAGCCTCCACATTGCGGCCATAACGGTCAAACTTCACGTACAGGACGAGACCGAGGGCAGCAGCCATCGCGTTTTGGGTAAAGCGTATTTGCCCGATATTGTTGGCGATGGCCGTCATCAGACCACCATCAGGCGTATGAGATAAAGTGGAAACACCAAGCAAATCACGCTGCGATAGATTTACCCATGCCACGCTCTGTGACCCGCTGGGGGGGGCATAGTAATTTGGTAGTCGCACAATAGAGGTAGAACCAGCGCCGGTATATGCGGTTGCCTGCAAGTTGAGCAGCCATTGTTGGCTTGTTGCATCAAGCAGTGTCGCACTGGCAACAGCCTGATTAATGGAGGTGCTAATTTTTACCGTTACGCGGTTATCTTGATCGGTAGTGGTAACACTAAGATACCTGCCAGCAGTCAAACCGAGGCTCGAATTAATCGCGCTATTGGTGTTGCTGCCATAGGTGTAACGAATCGTATTCTGCGTACTTGGATTTGACCCGGTGATGGCAAATAACTTGCCTGGCGCTCCTGTTTGTAAAGGCCGCTCAAGCGGTGAATTTTCTAAGGTACTGCGGATATATGGATAACCTTCGTCGGCTGGATAATCCGTCGCCGCCTTGCCCGTTAGCACCCCAGTGTTCCAATCGAAGCTCGTCACAATATCATTGCGCGTCTTTAGTAGTGTGCCGATTGCGCCCGTGCTGCCTTGATAGGCAACGGGCTTTACTTTTACTGTGGCGCGCGCCGCAGCGTCGTAGACGCTTGTAGTTACGATTGCTTGCGTACCTTCAATCGACTGCCCCTGCAATGATTTACTGGCACCATCGAAGTATTTCATCGCGATTTGTGGGTTTGCACCAATTACAAACTCGCTTATTGCCAACGGCGCATTGCAATTTATAGTAGGCATTCCGGTTGGCATGATTGACGGTATATAGTCAAACAACACCAAACCGTTCTGCGCAAAAATCAACGCACTTTCGCTCAGTATTACCGTCCAGTCTCCGGAGGGGTCAGTACTGGTAAATGTACTCTGTGCACTAAAATTGTTTACTGCATCATTTAGCCCCCATTTTTTACTGGCAGGGTTCCAGCTAATAGTTAGCGTTGTACCGATAGTGATGCCGACAGATGTACTGGGATTGTCGCCAGCGTCCACATCGCAACGCCAAGCGTAATTCGTCATAAAAATCGGCTGCGTGAATTGAATTGATCCGCCAACCGATCCGGAATAACTCAGCACACCCTCGGCACTTTGCCACTCGGCTGGTTGGGGTGAGGAAAAATGATTACTCCAAACGCCATTGTTAAGGAATCGTTCGTAATAAGTTTGGCCCATTGGTTGAAATACCAATTGACTATTGGGTACGCTCGAATCAAAGGTGCTTTGGCTCTGCCGTGAGAGATACGGAGCAACCACATTCACTACGGACTGAAATTCAGACGTGAAAGCGATTTTCCGTTGCGCACGATCATATACGTGGCGCGTGACTTCATTGTGTGGCCCCACTTCGGCAGTAAGCAAAAAATTGAGTGGGTCATAAACCTTGGCGCTTGACCCGCCCTGCAGCGCCGAGAAGCAAACATTGTCTACGTAAAATACACTCGTTCCTTGGTTGATAGCGGTACACTGAATGGTCACAGGGTCCGAGCAGGCTGTTAGATCAATAGCAATACAGTAGTAAGTCCATTGCGCGCTATTGACCAAAATAGTTTGCGACGGTGGTAGCGCCTGACTGGTGTTGGAGGAAAAAGCAATATTCCAAGCGACTGTAGGTGTGACCGAGGCTGATGAAGGATCCAACGTTGCCCAGAAGGCAAACGTGAATACTTGGCTTCTATCTTGGGGCGTAAATGAAAGCGTCGCAGCGGTTGCGCCCACCGGCACACTTAAACTGCGCGTACCAGTATTGCAGATGCTCGTGACGTAGGGTGTAACACTGTTATTTAGCGCCCATGATCCTGATGCTTCGTAGGGTTCAAAACCAAAATAGTAGGCGTTTTGATCGGCCACAGAACTGCCTGCAAAAGTGGCAACCGCCGAAGAAAAGTCAGCTGAATAGAGCGTGGATGTAACCTGTCCAGCAGCATCTTGTCCTTCCGAAATATAACCGTAGGGATTGCGCTTCACTATCTGCGACTGCAAGGTCCATTCATCTGGCGCGGATATTGGTGAACCTACGCCTGCGGTCTTTCGCGCATACGATATTGCTGGGCAAAGCAATTGCAATGCGCCAGCAGCGCCCATTGATAAGCCTGGATAAAGTTGAAACTGAACACTTTGCTCGGCAGTTGTTACCGCTGATTGACCATCTACGGCGATAGTGGAGCTACTGCCTGACTGTTGTTCGAGCATGTTTAGATAACTAAACACGGGGTTCGCAGGATAAGCGAGTTGTACATTTTTGGTGCGCAGCTCTTGCTGGGACAAGGCGTTCCAGACGGTCGTCGTGGTGCTTATAAGTTGCCCACTGCCAGGGTCATAGGCGAAGTTCTGCGTATTGTTCACGCCGTCAGTAACATTCAATGTTTGGGTCAGTTGCACTAGCGCGCCACCTAGATCATAGGTCTGACCTGACTGCGCATCTTGTATCTGCGTAATGGCTACCCAAGTGTTTGCCTGTAGGGCGACCTGTTGTCCATTGGCGTCAAGCAACGATTTAGAGGCGAGCTGACCATCAAGCACGGCATCTTGTACGGGATTGCCTGGTGCCTGTCCACCTAAGCCATTAATGAAGTTAAATAAAGTACTGCCACATAAACTACCGTCGCCAATTTTTACCGCAGAGTTGTAATATTTATAGCTATAGCCTTGCGGGTTAACGGCGGCAGTAGTTGCATCAAAGCTGTAGTTGTATTGTTTAACGCGATAGCCATCGTTGACAGTGACTGATAACACGGGGAAATCTGTCACGGGTGTTGTGATCGAATTATTTAAATACCGATAGAGCGTAACGGTTTGTGCTTGAGAGAACGGCACCGAAAGCGGCAGAAAGGTAGCAAAGCTACCCGAGCCCGCTGGATAGCTGCCGTTCGGGTTTGGATCAACTTGCGCATTAGATTCGATGACTCGATAAAAACTCTCAAAGACAGACTCGGTACCACCAACAAAGCCCTCGCCAAGTAACAACAAATTGGTTTGTGTTGGATTACCTTGGTTTTCGGTCAAATAGACCATAAATTCAGGCGATTGATTGATGAGTGTCGTCGTATTTGCCCCCGACGGTAAGCCCGCAATTGGCGATTGAAGTGGTTGAACCCAATCGCTTGATGTACCACGGAAATAGAAGGTAGTATCGAAGCTGATGAAATCAGTTCCTGCAGTTGGGAAGTAACTGCTCAAGCGTGATTGATTGGGTGGCCCATCGTAGAGGGTATAGGGCGCTTCAGACCAAGCCAAAGAGTTGGTATTCGGATCAAAAACCTGCGCCATGCCAAGAATACGTCCATCGGCGTTTTCTGTTTTTAGCACAATATCTTGCCCTTGTGCAAACCAATACGCGGTACTGTCAGTGACTGGTTGTTGCAATCTAAGATTGTCATTCACCAACCATTGCTGTCCATTAAAGCGCAGCAATTGCGGCCCACTCGTTACCATGCCACTCGGTTGTACCTGCGCAATAGGCGAGTAAGGCACAGTGCCGGTGACCGATTTACTGATGGCGCAGCTGAGTTGAAACGGCGTGTTCCAATCATAGGACGGGTTAGTATCGCTTCCCCACGTGTACAGAGAAAGTTGATACTGCTGATCGCTATTGCTGTCCTCCGTAATTGCAGTGGCGACAAATACCCAAGATGAGGCGCTCCAATGAAAGTTGCTTCTGAGCGCAGCCGTACTTGCGCCCAAAATATTAAGTTCGCTCGCGGTACGCGTTGCTCCTGCAGACCACAAATTGGTCTCGGATAAATAATTTAGAACCAGTTGACTCTGCTTCGCACTCGGTGCAGAAAGTCGGTCATAGTAAAGGGCGGTGAGTAAATTCGAATCTCCTGCAAGAAAAATGGTGTATTGCGTAGGATCTTGCGCCTGCGGCGGCGTCGGTAACGGAAGTACATCCCACTCACGCTGAGAATTGCTCCAGGTATAGCGCGTTACCGTATTATTTTGTCCATTGGCAACTGCAAAAAAGTTGCGCCCAGACGCAATACTGCGGTCTATTGTCGTTAATTGAATTGGCGATACTGAGGTCTCCAGCCATCCCCCTAAGACGCGATTATTCCGGTGGAAAAATAACACCATACTTTGCTGCGCATCAGTACCACCAAGGCTTAGAGCCAGGAAGTCGCTTTCAATTGAAGGAAGGATGTCATCGGGATCGACCGCAAATTGATAGACCTGCGCCGACGGTTGCCACGCAATCCAGCGTCCGCTCCAAGTGTAAATCATCACCGAGAATCGATCACTTGCGATCCAAATGACGAGGGCATAATCTGGGCCAAACCAAATCTTTGGTGTCGCGCCGGAGAGTTGTGGTGTGATGGTAAAACTGCGAGAACAATTGGCGAGTGCTGCTTGCTGGTAGGCGTACACCACCGTTGCGCCTTCGGGTAGCACCTTTGTCGCAATGGCACCTGGGTTTACGTTCGCCGTAGTGTTATAGGTAAATAACATCGGCGGCAATCCGGCATTTTGGTCGTCTAGTTGCGCTATCGAAACGAGAACACGTTTGGTGTAGTCCCCTTGAAAAGTGGGGGGGGCATTTCCAGGTACAGGGCAAAAGATTCCGAGCGAATAGGCTAATTCTGTCGTAAACAAAATCTCATTTTCTTGATTCCGACAAACCACGTTTGACAGGTAACGTGTTTCATACCGGCTCTGATAAGCATCGGCTAAATTGTTCGGCTGCGCCTTGTATGGGTCAATATACTCACGGGGTAGATTTGCAGCTGAGTTAAACTGTTTTTCCGCATAGGTAAGCGTAGCGGTACGGCCAAACATATCCGTAATGGCGGACAGATAGCTTGCTTTTGTATACAGCAATCCTGCGGTTCCGACAGGTTGTTGCACTTGCTCATACGTGTACTGAATTTCATCGCGGTTCACGGCATGTTCTGCACTAATAAACCACACCAATGGATATTGGCTTTGGGCACATATTCCTTGTGAATTGGCGAGGGTGTAAAGAATTTTGTGTAGATTGATTTTTTTGTTAGGCTCCCATAGATTTAAATCAAGGAGCCCACATGAAACGTAACTTAGCACCAAACGAAGCTGTCACCACAAACAATAACCGGCAGGCCGCCTTAGATTC
>JANMDR010000043.1:0-12437 GCA_031376425.1 Betaproteobacteria bacterium | reverse complement strand
TTCATCATTCACGATGCCGCGGCAAAAGAGGTCGACGAGCAGACCTTCTTCCGTACGAGCGAATCGGGCGGAACCCTGATCAGCTCGGCGTACAAACTTTGCCAGGAAATGATCATGAAGGACTACCCGCCCCACGAATGGAATATCTACCCGTTTCTGTTCTCCGACGGCTACAACTGGGGGGACCAGGAGTGCGTGGCGCTGGTGCGCCGGAAACGGCGGAGTTTGACTACGCGTCTAACCGCATTGTTTTTAGCCGCAGAAATGGCGTTACCACCGAAAATTTGCCCGGACAACTACAAGATATTCAGAGTTTTCTGTTTCAATTGGGTTTTGATGCACCTAATTTGTCGTTGAATCCCAAGCCTGAAGCGTCCGATCTCGATGTGATCGCCACCAATGCCCGTAAAATATACCGCTACAAATTCAAATTTATTGCCCAAGAAACGCTTACGCTGCCGTTCGGTAAAGTTGAAACAGTGCACATTAAAAGCAACGCCACTGACCCTAGCGATGTGTATGAAGTGTGGCTGGCACCTGCCTACAACCATCTTCCAGTAAAACTAAAGTTCTTCGCGGGCAAGTTTGCACTTGAGCAAACTGCGCAATCGATAACAGTCACGCCGTTTAAGTTTTAGCGTTTTGGTCATCATTATTAAGGGGTGCGGAAATTGTTAATGTCCCGTTTTTGGAGCGCTGACGGGATGCAGTGCTAGGCGTTCCGAAGGCAGTGTGGCTAGCCACACAACTGAGGAACAACAACGCAATGCGCCCGTCCGTGCATCCAAAAATAGGATATTGGCAGTTTTCGCATCCCTAAGCTATAGCGAATGCCAAAATCGGCGATAATGCGGTATGCAAATTACTCCATCTCAGTTTTCCTCCATTGTTGATGCGCTTATCGTTGTGCTGCCGCTTGTTTCACCGGCAGATGTAAGCCTCAAATTTTATTTTCGTCAGCATCCTAAATTAGGCGTGCGTGATCGCGCTGTGGTGGCTGAAACCATCTACAGCGTGCTCCGTCACCGCCGTGTGCTTGAAAGCCTAATTGTGGGCGGTCATCCGCGTTTGTTGGCCTTAGGTGCACTCACACGCTTCTCCAGCATGGGGCTGCGCGATGTATTGAAGCTGGCGAGCCAAGTAGATCATCCCCTGTTAGAAAAAATCAAAGCGCTTGATTTATCCACGTTGCCCTTCGCTGTGCGCACGGAATTACCCGATTGGGTGTTAGCGCGTTTAGCGCCGTGGATGGATGAAGACGAAGTGATGCGCCTAGCACAGTCATTGCAACATGCAGCACCGCTAGATTTGCGGGTAAACACCATCAAGGCTAAGCGTGAAGCGGTACTTCAAGCATTTGCCCAAGAAGGTATTGATGCCTTACCTACCGCTATTTCGCCTATGGGTGTGCGCTTAAAAGGCAAACCTGCGCTCAATAAACACGCATTGTTTTTAAACGGTAGCATCGAAATTCAAGATGAAGGCAGCCAAGTGTTGGGCCTGCTGATGGAGGCCAAGCGTGGCGAGATGGTGGCAGATTTTTGTGCCGGCGCTGGTGGCAAAACTTTATTGTTGGGCGCGCAAATGGCCTCAACCGGACGCTTGTATGCATTTGATGTTTCAGAAAAACGTTTGGCTAATTTATCGCCACGTCTAAAACGTTCTGGTTTGTCTAATGTGATGGCGCAGCGTATTGAAAGTGAAAACGATACTCGGGTAAAGCGTCTAGCCGGAAAACTTGATCGAGTGCTTGTAGATGCCCCATGTACGGGCTTAGGCACGTTACGGCGTAACCCTGATTTGAAGTGGCGGCAAAGCGAAAAAGGCTTGGCTGAGCTCAATGTAAAGCAAGCGGCAATTTTAGCGAGCGCCGCCCGTCTTGTTAAACCAGGCGGGCGATTGGTGTATGCCACCTGTAGTTTTTTGCGGGAAGAAAACGAAGATATTATTGCCGCTTTCTTAAAAGCCAATCCGCATTTTAGTGTGGTGCCTGCACACGCTGTGCTCGATAGCGCACGCTTAAAAGTGGTGCCTGCACAGGAAGGTGACTTTATGCGGCTTTATCCGCATACCCATCATGTTGATGGCTTTTTTGCTGCGGTAATGGTGCGTGGGGCTGCTGAACCAAAGCCCGAAAAAACTAAGCCAGTTGCTGATGACGCCCTAGCGCAAGCAGACACGGGCACGCAGGCCACGTAAATAGTTAGTTATGGACGCATTTCTAGCTGAACTCCGATCCTTCGCGCAAAGCTTGCTTACCCGCGAAGGGGCATTACAAGTTTTGGTGCTGTTGCTTTGTTTGGCTTGCGCGTGGCTTGGTGCGCGAGTCATACGCTCACGTATGCCTGAAGGGTTAGCCCCCGGCACCGCAAAGGTAAGTGCTGGTGGTGTGGTGCGTTTGGCAGCACCCACTATCATGCTAGCGTTAGTGTGGCTAAGTTCATTGGCGCTCGCCAAGTTTCAGGCGGTGCCGATGTTGAAAGTAGCCTTGCCCATCATCGGCTCTTTCATGCTCATCCGCTTTGCGGTGTATATGCTGCGCCACACCATAGCGCCTAGCCCCACTTTAAAGGCCTTTGAACGCATTATTGTTTACAGCGCATGGTCTGTTGTGGTGTTGCACTTTACGGGGCTGTTGCCGGAACTGATAGCCGGTTTGGAAGCAATTGGTGTCACGGTCGGCAAGCAAAAAATTACCTTATGGATGGTAATTGCTGCCATATTGTCCGTAGCCATTGCGGTATTTGTTGCGCTATTTTTAACCGGCGTGCTGGAGCGGCGCATCATGACGTTGCAATCCGTTGATTTGACCATGCGGGTGTTCGCAACCAAATTATTACGCGCCATTGCCGTGCTCATGGCCGTACTTATTGCCTTGCCGTTGGTTGGCATTGATATTACGGTGCTGTCGGTATTTGGTGGTGCGGTGGGCGTGGGGCTGGGCTTAGGGCTGCAAAAAATCGCCAGCAATTATGTAAGCGGCTTTGTACTATTGCTTGATCATTCTATTCGCCCAGGTGATTTAGTGACCATTGATAATCGCTATGGTGTGGTGACGGATATCAAAGCCCGCTACACCGTATTGCGCAGTTTTGATGGCACTGAATCTATTATTCCCAATGATTTTATCGTCACCAATACGCTTACTAATCATTCTTACGCCGATAAGTCCATCACCGTTAAATGCGCGATGGTTGTAGCCCACAGCGCGCCATTGGCGCAAGCCCTAACCATGTTTAGTGATGCGGCAAAAACGCAACCGCGCGTTTTGGCCGAACCCGCACCGCTAGCCTTGGTGCGACAAATTACTGATGTCGGCATTGAGCTAGAACTTACAGTTTGGATCAGCGATCCTGAAAACGGCCAAGCCGCATTGCGCTCCGATATTTTATGCGCAGCACTTGCGCAATTTAGAACTGCCGGTGTCGAATTGGCGAAATATGCGCCAGCAGGTGGCGCGCACGTCAGTAACGCTGGAATATCGGCGCGGCAATTATTGCCCTAGATTAAATGCCTGAAGAAGCCCTATTTTAGAGCGCCTTCAGGAATTATTTGGGATTGAAAGAGGGTGTTTACTAAGCTCTTGTATACCCGTACTGGTTCGCGCCACGATGCTCAGACACGACTTAAGTCGTGGGGGGCTATAAAAAGTCGGTAAAACCGTCCAGAATAGGGTGATTGCTTATTTAATTGCGCGCGCTATGATTGCCCCCCATTTTTTTAAAAACAAGCTGTATCCGCATCGACTTGACGATGGCTTAACGCTTTCTGTCGATGACAATAATCGACTGTTTGCCGATGCGATGGCGCGGGTGCGCCACGGCGCTCGGGGCGGACTTTATGGCGGGATGTTGCTGGCGGTGGTGTTTGCATTTTTGTTTCGTGATAACGCCCAATCGTTGGGCTATTGGCTGTGGTTAGGGGCGATATCGCTGCATTTTGTCATCCGCACGCATCAATTATTTAAACCTTTTCCCATCGCGCCCCTGGATGTGCGGCGCTGGGCGCAAGAGTTTGTTATTGGCTTGGTGTTTGCGGGCAGCTTGTGGGGGCTGTGTGGTTGGGTATTTTTTCCTGCGGCAAGTGAAGCCGGGCGTTACTTAATTTTCGGTGCGCAATACGTCATTGCGGTGATGTCGGTAGCGGCATTTTCTTGGTATCCACGGGCGTTTGCCTTGTTCATCACGCCGCTATTTGTGCTCATGAGCGTGCCGTGGTTTATGCATAATTCAGCGTTTGCATGGCCGCTGTTGCTGTGTGCGATTGTCACCTATTTTGTGCTGCTCGATTATGTGAATCGAAGCGCTAAAGTGCTGGTTTCAAGCCTTGCTATGCGCTATGAGCGCGAGGATTTGCTGGCGCAATTGGTAGAACGCACTGCTGAAGCGGAACGCGCAAATGTGGGTAAAACCCGATTTTTAGCCAGCGCTAGCCACGATTTGCGCCAGCCCTTGCAGGCGCTTGGCCTGCTTTCGGCGCACGCGGTGAGTTTGGGTGAAAGCACGGCAAAAAATCAAACCGCGCAGTTAAATCCGGTGCTACACCAAATGCAAAATATGACGCGCGTACTTGGCGGGCTAGTGGATGCGTTGCTCGATATTTCGCGGCTCGACGCCGGATTGGTGAAGCCGGAATTGCAGCATTTTGCGCTACAGGAAGTGCTCGATAGTGTGGTGGATGAAGCGGCGTTGGTGGCGACCGCTAAGGGCGTGTCGCTGCGGGTTTGGCGCACCACGGCAATGGTTGAAAGTGACCCAATTATGCTGGCGCGCATCGTCCGTAATTTGCTTTCCAACGCCGTTCGCTATACGCACCATGGTGGCATATTGTTAGCTACGAGGCAGCGTGGCGGCCACCTAAACATTGAGGTGTGGGATACTGGAATGGGCATCGCGGCAGTTGATCAAACTACAATTTTTGATGAGTTTGTGCAGCTTAATAATCCGGCTCGTGATCGTGCCGAGGGCCTAGGGCTGGGCTTGGCGATAGTGGCGCGATTGAGCGCATTATTGGGGCTAACAATTAGCTGTCGCTCGCGTGCTGGCTATGGTTCAGTGTTTACCCTTGCTGTACCGAGCCACCTAGTTAGGCCTGCCAACGCCGAGCCGCTGCGACACGATAGAAGTATCAGCATCCCGCGCATCGTTGCGGATGATTTATTAGCAGGCGCGCAACTATTGCTGGTGGAAGACGATATTGCAGTGAATGATGCAACGGCATTGGTGTTGCGGAGCTGGGGCTGTGTAGTGACAACCGCATTTGATTTTGATGACGTGGCAAAAATTGTCAGCGATAAGTCGTTGCAATTTGATGCGATTATCACCGATTATAGATTGGGAAAATACACCGGCGTCGAACTAGTGAATGGCCTGCGCGAGCGCTATCGGTGGGCAATTCCAGTGTTGGTGGTGAGCGGCGAAGTCACTGTTAATGTCACACAGGAAGCGCTTGAGCAACCTTATTTTTTACTAGCAAAACCAGTTGCAGCCGCCACCTTGCGGGTGGCGCTCACGCAATTGCTGAAGACTAAAGATGCGTAATTCCATTACCGCATCAAGGCGATCATTATTGTTGAAAATATCCATGATTCGTCCTTCCCGCCTGCGTGGGCGTGACGGTGCGTAGGAGTTTTCTACTACATCACTAATAATTCGCAAATGGCATAACGGTAAACCTAGTCGCGCTAATGCGGCGACAGCGGTAACGATTACGAAAGCGTTTGCGCCGCCACAATCGCTTGCGAGCGTGAACTCACTTTTAGTGCTCTAAAAACCAACGTCAAATGACCTTTTACCGTTGCTTCGGTAAGGTTTAATGCAGCCGCAATTTGCTTATTGCTTAAACCTTCGCACATCAGGCGCATCACTTCGGTTTGGCGTTCCGATAAACTACTGGGTGAAAAAGGTTTTTGTTGGGAGGCTGCATAGGCAAAACTCGGCAAGTAGCGCCCACCGTTCAATACCGTTTGCAGGGCGGCTTCAGTCGCTGCAGAATCGGCTGATTTTGCCACAAACCCCAACACCCCCAATGCCACGGCGCGTCGCGCTAAATCAGCGTCTTCAACACCTGACACCACTACTACAGGCAATAGCGGGTGGTGGGCAAACACCGATTCAACAATGCCCAAACCATGCGCATCGGCAAGCGTTAAATCCACCACCAATAGCCCAATATCGGCATGTGCACTTAATGCTTGCAGTGTGGCTAAGCGGGTTTCTGCATGCACTATCTGGGCCTCTGGCAGCAGGCGTGAAACTAAGTGAGCAATGCCTGCGCGTATGAGGCTATGGTCATCGGTGATAAGTACTTTGCTAATTTGGGAGAGCATGTTTTTTTTAGAAAGGTTATGCACAAATTTTGAAAAGAATATGATGCGGCTCAATAACGCCACGAGCCTTTGCGCACGCGGCACGACTTTAGTCGTGTTGTCGAGCGCGAAATCGGGGGCTACACTTCTTGAAGCGACAACAAATGTGGTGCAGCGCTGAAAACGCTGAATCACAATAATAACTATTAATTCTAAGTCATTGGCGAGCACAAATCATCGTGCGCAGTAAAAGTGCCTTACGGCATGCTCGTTCATCGTGGCGCAGTTTTGCGCTCGGTGCATCGGTCATACCCGTTCTAAGTTCGTTCCGTAATCTAACCGCTCACTCAACGAGGATTTTATGAAAACCACCCAATATCTCATGTACCGCATACTTAGTTTTTTATTAATTGTTGTATCCGCATTGGTATCAGTTCATGCGCGCGCGGCCGACCCTTTCATGGCGGCTATAGAGCAGAAGGAACTTTCAGTGGAGATGCGTACTTGGCTATCGGAACTACAAGGCGTCTTTGATTTTCCAAACCTAGTGGTCACGAGCCCTGGCACTGGGCGACTTAATCTCAGTGGCAATATCAATTTAAGTCAATTTAAAGTGAACAATACCTCGTCACAAACAGCCGCAGTATCTACCGCAGTGCAAAACCTCGGAGGTGCTATAAGTGTATTCGGTGCGCCGTCAACAAATGTGCCGATCGTCATCGCCATCGCGCCGGCTGCCGGTGGGATACTTGGGGTGGAGTTGAGCTTTACGGCCTCAATGAGTATTCCACAGCCACGCGAACTTAAGATTAGTAACGAAATAGGCACAGCGGTAATGGCGAGTCGGCTCGACATCAGAGTTGCCGCTACACAACCACTCCCTAAACGCCTCAACACACAGCTGTTTTTTACGTTGGGTGGTACGGCATCCCTTTATATCCAGCCCACCACCGCTGATGGCTGGATAGCAACGCAGTCGACGCTCGCGGTAGATACCAAAGGGCAACTTTTTGTCTCGGCAACTATGGTCGGTGCATGCGCCAGTAAGCCAACTTCGGCGGGGCAATCCTGTACTAGCGAATGGAATGTGCTCGGCTTCGGACTTGCACGCGCTACCGCTGGTCGCCTCGATCTGACCTTCAAGGGGAATAATGTCGTCCGCGTCGTGGGCGCCATCTCGCAGGGATACTTGGGCGAAGCGCGTGATATTGGCATAAATGGCGTCGTGATCGCCGATGCGCTGACTGCAACTTCAGGCGGCATCGCGCTCAATATCACCGGACAACCCACATTGAAGGGTGTATTGACTGCGTTAGCGCCTTACGGCTATGCGATAGCGAAAGTGGCGGGCATTACCAATAGGTTGCCCAATCCGCAGTTGCCTATTAAAGCCGGTGCTAAGGTGATTGCCACCCCGTTCGCGCTTCAAGACGCAACCAGCAACGTAAACATAACTAAGCCTACGTTTAGTGTCGAGCTTCAGGCAGGCGGCTCTGGCGTCGACGTTAATCTCTATGCAGGTGTTGAGGCCGACATTCTCAAGCTCCTCAATAGGCAACTGGGGGCGGCGCTGCCCACAGGTGGCGCGTCGTTCGCAGTAATATTTGATAATGCGAAATTGAAAGCTGATATATCGGCTGCGACGGCAAACTTGTTAGGCAAGAATATGGGCGCTGGAACGAGAAAAGTGTTCGACGTGGCGATGTCTGGGTTTACTTTTGACCGAGCAACTGCGGCGATTGATTTACGAAATCCAACTGCGGCTAGAGCGAACCTGCGGTTTGCTGTGTTTGGAAAGTGGGTTGATCTGAGTGCAACCCCTGAATCCGTAGCGGCACCGGTGAGCGCAATTGCGGCTGAAGTTAAACGCTTGATTGACCTTGAGCCAAGGCCCTGCCCAGATGGCACCGAGACGCACGGGGCATTTTGCTACGCACCTTGCCAATCTGGGTATTATGGCAACGTTGTGGGGAGATGCTCGCCTGTATGTCCGTCTGGTTGGGGCGATTCGGGTTCATCTTGTAGTCGCCCCGACAACAACAGTAGCATCACCTACACGCGCGACGGATTTGGTAGCGAGAATGCCTGCGAGAGAGAAGCTGGCAACGGTAATTGCGAGGTGCAGTCTGCGCGTTGGGTAAGGAAGTGTATATCTGGCTTCTACAGCACGGCTTTAAAAATCCGAGGTTGTTTTAAGTACTGCCCACGAGGCTGGAAAGATCAGGGTTGGTTCTGCGATAAGCCTGCTGGATATGATCGTAAACACGTGCCTAAAGACTAAGTGTACTGGCGTGAAGCCTAAGCAATACACCGCTTAGGCTTCACGACCATTTTACTCAAACTGCTTTTTAAACTTCAGTAATTCCTCAGTCAGCCACGCCATTTCCCGCTTTAGCTGCGTTACATCGGCTTCTAATTGATTCACGCGTTCATCACTCAAACTACTGTTCACCACGCCACCGCTCATATTGTGCCCCACCATGCTGGCGGCCATTTCTTGGCGTTCGATGGCTATTTCGCCGCACAGTAAATGCGCCCAGCGTGCTTCTTTGGTGCCGGGTGCGCGGGGCAGTTGCATCACCAGCGCTTGCGAGGCATTGGCTAGATCATTGAGGCTGCGTTCTACTGCATCGACATTGCTAAAATCATGCATACGCCCAGTGCGGCTACGCAGTTCGCCACAGGTTTGTGGGCCGCGTAGCAGCAGCATGGTGAGCACGCCTAAGCGAGCATCATCCACCGCAAATACTTCTGCCAACATGTGCTGATACTTCGCAACGCGGCTACCTGCAGGGTAGTAAACCTGCACCAATTTTCTTTGCTGCAGGCGCTGCAAAGCTTGTAAAACAGTATCGTCTGATAGCGCCATCACAGGGTCGCGATTGCTCAATTGATTGCAGCCGTTAGTGAGCGCGTTAAGCGACAGTGGATAGATGTCGGGCGTTATAAATTGCTTTTCAGCCAGCACACCAAGCACACGCGCTTCAAATTGGGAAAGGTCGAATTCGATCATGATTTTCAATAAAAAGAGTTGCAAATAAAGGCGGTGAATAAAAATTCAAGTGTACACAACTAAAAATATAGTGCGCAAAATTTGCTTGTATTCAACGCAGCCGTACCGATATGGGATGCACGAGGTGTTGCGCTGATGGTCTTTCAAGAGCGCCGCAACTCACTGTAGAAACCTTAATTTTTCCCTTTTAGGAGAACACCATGAGAGCATTTTTAAATATTTCCCCAAGTCGCGCCTTCGCCAATAATGCCGCACAACAAGCGGCTGTAGATGCCCTATTGTCCCGCATTGGGACTACCTTCTGGTCGTCAGGTGTTTTTGGGCAGTCTCAATGCGCCGAAAGTGCAGTTACTTCAGCCACAAATATCGCCATCGACGTCAGTGAATCAGAAGTTGCTTACACCGTTTACGCCGCACTGCCAGGTGTAAAGCGCGAAGATATTGACGTAAAAGTAGAAGGCAAAGCCGTGTCGATTAGCGCTAAATTGAAGGCACCGACGCTGGTTGCAGAATCGGAAACTTGGTTGCGTCGCGAGTATGCCGCAACGGAAGATGGCGAGGCCATTGCAAGTGCCCGTCGTTTCACCGTACGTCATGATATTGATGAAACTAAGGTTGCAGCGCGGTATCAAGACGGCGTGTTGACGCTTACTTTGCCGAAGAAAACCTTGAGCGCAGCGGCATCAATCACGATTCAATAAGCTAGGACGTTTTCCAGTCCGGATGTGCCAAGCGTAGCTCGTGCTGTTGCTCAATAAGCGCTTGATAAAACGATAGCCGTGCAGGGTGAATTTTTCCACCCTGTGCGGCTGTGGTCACAATACCTAATGCTGCAGTGATAGCGCATTTTGGTTCGGCCACATGAATGCAATTGCCGTATTTGCAGTGACCGATGTAAGGCCTAAATTCAGGCATCGCAAAGGCAATATCATCATCGCTTAAATGAAATAGGCCGAACGATTGCAGCCCCGGCGAATCCATAATCGTGGTGGTGGCGTCAAGCCGGTAAGTGCGGGTATAGGTGGTGGTATGTTTGCCAGAGTCCAGCGCTTCGGATAGCTCGCCCTCGCGTGCTACATCACGCATAACTAGATTATTTACCGTCCGTGATTTGCCCATGCCAGACTGCCCAACCAGCAAGGTGGTTTTACCTGATAAATAGGGGCGCAACGGCTCTACATCAAGCTTGGCCGACATTGGCAAAATTTCATAGCCAATGGTTTCAAGGTGGGCAATACGGGCGTAGGCTTCATCATATTCTGGCAAATCTTTTTTGTTCAACATGATAAGCGGCTTGATCTGCGCTGCTTCGCAGGCCAATAGGCACAAATAGAGAAAGGTATCGGAGAAAGTGGGCTTCGGTGCCACGATGACCAAGGCTTGATCAATATTGGCGGCCAAGGTTTTTTCACGCCACGCATCGGTACGAAACAATACATTGCGCCGTGGCGCTACACTTTCAATGCGTCCCTGTTTTGAATTGCCACCGTCACCACTTGGGTCAGCCAAGGACACTTCGACAATATCGCCACAGGTCACATCTTGCTTTTTGCCCTTGCGTGAGCAGGTGAGTTGGGTACGATCAGCCAGCTCCACCAAAAAATCACGTCCAAAATCGCCAGTTACTATACCTTTAGGGTTCATGCTTGCGTACTCACTAAAGCTTCCACTTTCGCGGCACAAATAAAATCATTTAAGGTTATCCCATTCGCGTCATGGGTTGAAAATGCCACCACGCATTTATTGTAATGCACGCTCAATTCTGGATGATGGTCTTGCTTATGTACTACAAAGGCTAAGGCGTTGACGAAAGCGATAGTTTCATAATAATTGCGGAAAAAAAACATTTTACGAATTTCGCTGCCGGCGCGATCCCAGCCATTCAGCTTTTGTAAATGCATCGCAATCTCTTGATCTTGAAGGGCATCAGCGCCAGCTTCGCATTGCATGTCTAATAGTTTTTGCATTTTGGTTCCAAGTTAGCGTGGCTAGGATAAACGACAAGGGCAGAATATAATCAAGGTTCTTATTTTACGGGAGTTAATCCACTGTGGCTGTTGATCAAAACAATCTAGTTTGGCTAGATATGGAAATGACAGGCTTAACGCCTGAAACCGATTGTGTCATTGAAATTGCAATGATCGTCACCGACGCTAATTTAAATGTGCTGGCCGAAATGCCAGGTGTGGCAATTCATCAAAGCGATACGGTGTTAGCGGCAATGGATTCATGGAATCAATCCACCCACAAAAAATCTGGCCTGATTGACCGTGTAAAGGCGTCTACCTTAGATGAAGCAGCGGTACAAGCGCAAATGTTAGCGTTTTTGCGCGAGCACGTACCCGCAAAAACATCCCCTATGTGCGGTAACTCGATTTGCCAAGACCGCCGCTTCATGGCGCGTGCCATGCCTGAACTAGAAGCCTTCTTTCATTATCGCAATTTAGATGTATCCACCTTGAAAGAACTGGCAAAACGCTGGAAGCCGACCATTATGTCCGGCATGAAAAAACACGGCAAACATGAAGCTCTGGCGGATATTCAGGAAAGCATTGAAGAATTGAAATATTATCGCGAACATTTTTTGAATTTAAACTAGCCATGTCCTACGCCGAAAACTTACTTGCGCAACGTGCCCAGCGCACTGCTTTAGAACTGACATACGAGCTTGAGGAGGCCTTAAACGAGGCGCTTGAAGCAGATTTTGAACTTTCTGAGGCCGAATTATTGGTGTGGCATTTATGCACCGTAGCGCAGTGTGATGGCATTGCCGAGGTATTGGAGAATCAACCAGAAAGCATCCCCATTGCTGCTAAATTTGCGCGTGAACGCGGCTTGCTGGAAACAGCGGGCATTTTAGAAAAAGTTATCAAAGGTATTGGTGCAGATGAACCTGTGGCAATGTCGGTCGAAATCCACGGTAAGAAAATACCAGTCGATTTGCCAGAAGTGGAGTGGGGTGCGTTTGATTTACTTCTATCTAGTGTCTGAATGGAAACCCCACATTTTCGGAATTTCATGCGCTACTTAACGTCGCTAGATATTCAAATTTGCGATGTTTTCAATGCATAATCGACGGTTGTTCGCATTTTTATCCGTCGGACAGACAATATCTCG
>JANMDR010000124.1:0-47779 GCA_031376425.1 Betaproteobacteria bacterium | reverse complement strand
CATCATGAAACTGTTGCGCATGCTGCAACATGCCGTCTCGTGAGTCGGGTGCCAAAATGCCTAAGGTTGTGCTTGGGGCATCCGATACCTTATTAAGATACGACGATGCCATTGCACCGGGGTGAAACGCTGATATTTGGTTAGCATCAATATCGGTCACTATAAATGCTTGCGGCACGAAGGTGCCGGGGATTTGACGGATGTGCTTTCGGGAAATACCGAGCTTATCTAAACGCTCGGCATAGGGACCAAAATCATCGCCTACTGACGCCATAATTAGGGCGTCTTCACCCAATAATTTCATATTAAAGGCAATATTAGCTGCTGTACCACCAAACTCACGGCGCATATCGGGAACCAAAAACGCGACATTCAAAATATGAATTTGCTCTGGCAAAATATGGGTTTTAAATTGCCCCTGAAAAACCATAATCGTGTCATATGCTACCGAGCCGCAAATAAGTACCGACATAGTGACTGCCTCTAAATTTGTGTGGGTAAAAAAACGTATAACTATGATTATAACGATTGTGACACTGCACGGGCTTGCAGTGGATACAAAAATGCACCAACACCGTCGCAACGATAAATAAATTGTTAAAGTTAGTATAAATGCGGGAATGTACCTTGACACTCCCACCCACGCCTCGATACTGTAAGCTTAGCTGCAATATCTGCAACATTACATTTAGTCATGCGCGCATAAGAAACACGGTATGCAGAAGGAAAATTTCTTGCAATTATTTGACTTCTCACACCTTTCGTGTGAATTCCTGTAAGTTTGCCGCAAATTACTGCGGATAGCGCTGGATAAGCTTAAACTACTAAATTATTGATGCACTACAATTTTAATATGCTGTCCCAAACGCAAATAGCCTCTACAATTAAGCGCTGATGCGACGAGGCAACTACAGAAAGCGTACATGGTAACGCCGAGCAACGAAAACATTCTTGCGTTAAATGCTTTTAAAGCGAACCGACGCAATATGCGTCCAGAATCGCTTAGCGTAATCAACGACGCCCGCGATCTGGCGTTAAAACGCATTACAGGTGTATTAGCTGGCACCTTCGATAAAATCGAAGATGAACTCTTTGAGATGGCTGAAAAGTCCCTTGATCGGGAAGCCCAAAATCTTTACCTTGATGCGCGCGCCCAATCTCGCGAAAAGCGCTCCGATATTGAGGTGGCGTTTAAAAAACAATTTTTGAGTTTTTTTGAGCGTAAGGTAAACGGTGAAGACACCGGTGCAAAACCGGCAGCACCGGTAGATTTTTCCGCGCTGGAAATGTCACTTATTGATGATTCTGAGCTTGAAGAAAGTTTAGCAATCAACGATATTAGTAAGCGCATGGGTGACAAGTGCGACGAGGAGCTGCGCGGATTGTCCCAACGCATGGGCTTTTTGCTTTCTGAGCCAGAACTTGGCAATGATGCCAATCCGATGAGCCCTGATACCGTCGTCAATGCCTTAAAGGCCGCATGTGATCAAATGACCTTTGGTTATCAATCCAAACTGATGGTCATGAAACTCATAGAGCAGCATATCGCTAAAGAAATGCTCAGTGTTTACAAAGATGTTAATGCCCAACTGATCGGCAGACAAATTCTTCCCACCTTACGTACCAACTACGGGCGTCCGCAAGCAGCAGGACAGCGTAGCGCAAACCCTAAAGCCGATGCCAATGCCGCCGCCGCGGGTGCAACAACAAGTGAGATGGCTGCCTTCGCCGCTGGGGGTGTCGCCGATGCTGGTGGACTAGATGCAGGCGGAGATATTTTTGCAACGCTGCAAAAACTACTAGGTGGCGGTGCCGGTCCTGCAGGACTAGGTGCGGCAGCGGCGGCCACGGGTCAAATGGATGCAAATGCCGCGTTAGCACAGCTTTTTGGTGACGCGAACAGCGCGGTGCCGATGGCTGGTTTAGCAGGAGCGGGGGCAGCAGGTGGTGCACCGATGAACTTCGGCCCTGCCGCTACACAAAACCTACTGTCTGCCCTTTCAAGCTTACAACTTGGTGGTATGGGACTAGGGGGTGCGGGACTGTCGGGATTAGCCGGGCTGGGTACCACAGGTGGCGTGAGTGCTACAGGTGCTGCATTGGATGAAGCTGGTGCGTTTTCTGCCGAAGTTACCGCCCAAAATGCCGCCATTAGCGCCGCAGTATTGGCTAATTTACAAGCAGCTCGCAATTTTATGCCTGGGCAAATGCCAGTGGCCGAGCTGGGAATATTGCGTGAGCTAAAAGCCCAAGGTTTAGCGCAAAGCTCTAGTCAAGTTGACTCAATGACCATCGACATCGTTGCGATGTTGTTTGATTATGTATTTGAAGATAAGAGCGTTCCAGACACCATTAAAGCCTTGATTGCCAGACTGCAAATTCCGATGCTGAAGGTCGCAATCTTAGACAAAACTTTTTTCTCGCAAAAGACGCATCCGGCACGACAATTATTGGACGTGCTCGCCGAAGCATCGGTGTGTTATGCCGATGAAGCTTCAAAAGACGACCCGCTCTACAAGAAAACCGAGATGCTCATTGAGCGCATTCAATCGCAGTTTGAAACTGATCTCAACGTATTCGCAGATGCAATTACCGAGTTTCAAAGTTTCCTAGCTGAACGTGAAGCTGCGAACGAAGAGTTTGTGCAAAAATCTGCGCAGGTGTTGCACGAAAACGAACGCCGTGAAATGGCGCGGATGGTGGCACAAGATGAAACTGAACGCCGTGCCAGCACGCCAGATTTGCCCACTCCCGTCAGCGCATTGCTACGCGGTCCGTGGACACGCACTTTAGAGCGTATCTATCTGCGTGAAGCTGGCAGAGGCGAAGAATTTATTCAAAGTTTAGGCACAGCCGATGATTTAGTGTGGAGCGTTTTACCAAAAAACGATGGTGAAGCACGCAAGCGTTTAGTGAGCCTTTTGCCCAGTTTATTAAAGCGTCTCAAAGATGGCTTTGACTTGGCCTCCATTGAAGAAGAAGATCGATCACGCTTTTTTGCAGTTTTAATTGATTGCCATGCTGCTGCGGTAAAAGCGGGATTACGCGGTGAAAGCGTAATGACCTTATACGCTGCAGTCAATGCGACGGCCGAAGCCAAGCCCTTATTTGAAAAATTGGTTGCTGAAGAAAAAGCGCGCGAAATTGCTTTCAAGAAGGTTGATAGAAGCGGTTTTGCACGCATTAGTTTTGGCGACGATGGTGTGGAAATTGAAGAAGTGAGTGCGGCTAAACCAAGCGAGGTAGCACGCTTTGCTAAACCAATCGGTGCGGCTGAAGCACCACAATCACCGGCACCACGCGCCCTAAAACTAGCCCCTTCGCCAACTACTGCTGCTGCCGCTCAACCGGGTGCACCCAAGGTGTTGCCTGGGGGCGCTGCTTCTGTTGATTTTGACCTTTCCGAAGGGGATGCGGATGAGTTTGACGACGACGATGAAGATGTTGAAGAGTACGCCTTAGAAAAACTGACGCGCGGTACGTGGGTAGAGTTTATGCAAGCCGGCGGCGAACGTATTCGCGCCAAATTAACTTGGATAAGCCCATTAAAAGGTATCTATTTATTTACCAATCCGGGTGAAATTGAAGCGCTTTCTATTGAACCTTCCGCACTAGCAAAACAAGTGCGCCGCGGGCAAGCGCGCATCATCGAGAAAACTTCGCTGATTGATCGGGCGGTTAGCTCGATGGTACGCACACTCAGTGCGAAAACAAAATAGCCCCTATTCTTTATCCCAAACGATGCCTGAGACTGATTCTTCAACCACCACAAGCGGAAATAGTGCGGCCGAAATAGCGTGGGAGCAACTTGAAAATCCGCAGGCAGTAGAAGAATGGTTGGACACGCGCAACCGTGAACTACAAGAGCTCATGGGGCGACGTATGACTGCAGGCCAAGGCATCTGCTTTACCTTTGCCTTCGGCGGCGAATGCTATATGCACACCAATTCGGATGGCGATATTTTGTTGGATCTAACGACTGATGCAGCGTGGGTATCACCCGTAATTGCTGCCGCTACCCAAACTACACCGCCCAAAGGCAGCGTTTGGCTACTACCCAACCAAGTCTTGGCGCAATTGGTATTGGGGTTAAACAGTTTAATTGCATCAAGCCGCTTGGTACTCACGCATAATTACCGATCGCGCTGAGAATTGAATTTAGCGTCTACTGATAAACCAATTGCATTTTGTAGCTAGAGGCTAAGGACTTAGCTCCGGCGTCTAAATTAAGCGTGAGCGCAATTTCCTCATTCGGTGCAAATCCTTCATCTGGCTTGAGCGCACGCGCCAAATATTGCTGGGGCGTAAAGACTCGACTACTCACCGTACGATTGGTATTGTCTATCAGCATAACTTCAAACAACGGATAATCTTGCACTACCGTGCTGCGATTTGCTAAGGTAGCGCTCAGCACCAATTGGCCGGGCTTACCGGGGATTTCCAGCAAATCTGAAGCTTCAATTTTAACGACGTCTAAATTGCGCGACCACGGCAAAACACAATTTAGTTTGGCGCAAACTTGCAATGCCAAGCCACGATGTGCGGGGAACTGCGCCACCAAGGCATCGCGAAAGTGGTACGCAAATTGTGCTGCTAAACCCGTTAGCAACACTAGACAACCCAAGGCATACAATACCGTAACCCAAGTGCGGGTTTTGGGTTTGATTTCCGCGCCTGCCGGAGCCACCAAAAACGGATTGGTCGATGAACCAATATTGATTTGCTGCGCGTCGCTAATCTGCTGCTCAAGCGCTTGACTTGGCAGATCCACGGGTTCATGTGCCTGCGCCTTTGCATTCGCGTTTGCGTTTGCGTTTGCGTTTGCGTTTGCGTTTTGCGAAAAACGCATATCAATCGGAACTGCAGGGGTAATTTGGTTGGGCGTCGGGTCAGCTTTTGCAGCTACTTCTGCCGGAGCAGCAACAAGCGGTGAGGCAAAAAGTGCTGGCGAAGCTGCTATTGGCGCTGGGGTTTGGGCTGGCACTACTGCTGGCGCATTTACGGGCACTGCTGGCAAAATAGTAGAAGAGTAGTTACTCAGTGCTGCGGCTACTTGTGCTTCTAAGGTCGCATCGCTCACTACTGGTGCCGTTGCCACTGGCGGCATAGATGGCTCGTATGGCTTTTCTGAGGGGGGGGATGACGGAGCTTGAAGTGGTGTTTTTGGCTCGCTAAACGTGGTGGTTTGACCCAAGGCATAGCTTGTACTACCCGCATTATTGCCACCGGACTGGCCATCAATAATGCTGTTTAGACTTTCTTCAAACGCTTCAGCATTTGCCCTTTGCTCGGCGCTCAACCCATCGGCTTGCACTACCGTATTTAGCGGTTCAGAAATATCAAACTCAAACGTTTCTAGCGCTGACGCCGGTGGCGTTACTGGCTTTAGCGCAGGCGTTTCGCGCGCACTGGCCGAAGTTGGTTCGATGCTCGCACCCGGTTTGATAACCGGGATACTTTCCGTTACGCGCTCTAAAAACTGAAAAGCATTAAAGACGTGGCGGCAACGGCCACACATCACCCGCCCTTGGCGGATGTTGAGTTGTTCTGGTTGAACCTTAAATTGAGCGTTACAGTTTGGGCAGGTGGTTTGCAGCATGTGCGGATATTTTAAGCAAAATTTTCATTGGACAATAATACTAGCAACCTGTCAGGCTATGGCTAAATCGGCTCAACAGGCTGCTAGTTTAACGTCATTTGCTGGCGTTCCCAAACGCTTGTTTTTGCCGCCAGTAATGGCCTGAAGATGCACGTAAACAGGATGTTGTTGAACATAGCTCCAAAGGGGTATTAAACTTAGGCGTGCCGCACACCGGCGATACACGACCAGCCTTCCGCACTTTGCCAAACCTGCATAGAAAAATAAGGGGCGTAAATGGCAATAATATCGTCGGCTTGCGCGTCTAAAATACCAGCTAGAGCCAATTTACCCCCCGGTTTGGTATGACTGGCGAGCGCGGGCGCGAGCATTTTTAGGGGATTTGCTAAGATATTGGCCACGACAATATCAGCCTTAAAGTGCAGCGGGTGCTCGCTCAAACTAAAGCTAATTTCCACTTCGTTTTGGGCGGCGTTATAGATGGCGGTAGGAATAGCCTGCGCATCAATATCCACCCCATGCGTTTTACCAGCGCCAAATTTTTTAGCAGCAATCGCCAAAATGCCAGAGCCACAGCCATAATCAAGGCAAATGGGGCTAGCGGCGCTATCAATATTAGCACTGAGCCATTCCAAGCAAAGTCGTGTCGTGGGGTGACTTCCCGTGCCAAAAGCCGCGCCGGGGTCCAGCACAATATTAATTGCCGAGGCATCGGGTGCAACGTGCCACGTTGGCACAATCCATAATTTTTCAGTGATTTTTATCGGCTGAAATTGATCCTTATTTTGCTGTACCCAATCTACATCAGCGACATCAGTAATTTCAATTTGCATTGCTGCAATTTCAAAATCTGCGCACACTTGAGCATAAATGCTCGCGCAATCAGTCTCTTCAGCAAAGAGCGCGGTAAGCTTGCAATCATCCCAAAAACCACCTGAGGCACCTGGCTCGCCAAAAATGGGCCGCTCATCGGCTTGGCCTTCGCGGGCATCGTCAACGTTTACGCTAACTGCACCCGCTGCTAACAGGGCATCGCCGAAAGCATCCGCGTAATCGCGATGAATGGTGCAGCTTAAGTTTTTAAAACCCATCAATTAACTATCGCCCGCAATTTTTTTCAACTTCGCCATACGCTCTTCTAAGTAATGAATAGATACCGCGCCGCGCATAAACGCCGCGTCATTCATTAATTCCTGATGCAGCGGAATATTGGTTTGAATACCTTCCACTATCATTTCTGAGAGCGCTACCCGCATGCGCGCCATCGCCTGTTCACGGGTATCGCCATGGGTGATAATTTTGCCAATCAGTGAATCGTAATGCGGCGGCACATAATAATTGGCATACGCATGCGAATCAACGCGCACACCCGGCCCACCGGGCACGTGAAATTGCGTAATGCGCCCGGGTGAAGGCACAAAGCTCACCGGATTTTCGGCATTAATACGGCATTCGATGGCGTGGCCGCGCAACTGCACATCTTTTTGACGATACCGCAATCTATAACCAGCAGCGATACGAATTTGTTCCTGCACAATATCGATACCAGAAATTAGCTCGGATACAGGATGCTCAACCTGCACACGGGTATTCATTTCGATGAAATAAAACTCATCGTTCTCATATAAAAACTCAAACGTACCCGCACCGCGATAGCCCAACTTTATGCAAGCCTCGGCACAGCGCTCGCCAATACGGTCACGCAAACGCGGTTTTAAATCTGGCGCTGGCGCTTCTTCAATAATTTTTTGATGACGGCGTTGCATGGAGCAATCGCGTTCCCACACATAAATTGCGTTTTTATGCTCATCAGCTAAAATTTGAATTTCAATATGACGCGGGTTTTCTAAATATTTTTCCAGATAAACCGTGGGATTGCCGAACGCTGACTGTGCCTCAGCCTTCGTCAATTGCACCGCATTTACCAATGCCGCATCCGTATGCACTACGCGCATACCGCGCCCGCCGCCGCCGCCCGCTGCCTTGATAATCACGGGATAACCTACCTGCGCGGCTATTTTGCGAATTTCTTTCGGGTCATCAGGCAAAGCACCTTCCGAGCCAGGCACGCAGGGCACGCCCACTTTTCGCATTGCGGCTTTAGCAGCCACTTTGTCACCCATAGTGCGAATGTTTTCAGGATGTGGGCCGATAAAAACAAAGCCGGAGTTTTGCACGCGTTCGGCAAAATCGGCGTTTTCACTCAAAAAACCATAACCTGGATGTATTGCCTGTGCATCCGTTACTTCGGCCGCAGCAATAATCGCTGGCACGTTTAAGTAGCTATCTTTTGATGCAGCAGGCCCTATACACACGGATTCATCAGCCAGCATCACATACTTCGCTTCAGCATCGGCTTCGGAGTGTACACATACCGTTTTAATACCCATTTCACGACAAGCGCGTTGAATACGCAATGCAATTTCACCGCGATTGGCGATGAGAATTTTTTCAAACATTGCCCCTTGTTTAGGGTTAGAGCCAAACACTGCCATTATTTTTTCCTAAGGAGTTTTAGCGGGGCACTGACCGCAAAACTGCTGTGCCCGAAATATGCTGATGTGCTGAAAGGCTTACGCAAATGCTGTGGATATTACGCAATTAAAAACAGCGGCTGTCCGTATTCAACCGGTTGTCCGTTTTCAACCAAAACTGCTTTCACCACACCAGCGGTATCAGATTCAATCTCATTGAGCAATTTCATCGCCTCAATAATGCACAGGGTTTGACCTTTTGTGACTGCTTGACCCACTTCAACAAACGCTGGCGAAGAAGGTGAAGGTGAGCGATAAAATGTGCCGACCATGGGCGACTTCAAAGTATGACCCACCGGCTCTGCCGGTGCCGCCGCAGCGGCAGCAGGTGCCGCACCTTGTGCGCCGCCAGACATATCGGGCGGTAACATATAATTTGTGGGTGCCATCGGCGCCATAAACGGTGCACCGGAACCGGTGCGGCTTATACGCACCTTCTCTTCGCCCTCAGTAATTTCGAGCTCGGCAATGCCAGACTGCTGCACCAGATCAATAAGAGTTTTAATTTTTCGTAGGTCCATAGCGCTTCTTTCAAAATAATCGCGGTGAACGGCGATGAGTGGCAGTAGTAATAATGGAAATCGTGGTGAATAGATTTAGGTTTGATGGCTTAGCATAAGCCAAAGCACGTTACGTTCGGGGCGGCAATAATGCCAGCGCTGCTTGTAAACCTAATGTATAGGATTGCGCACCAAAGCCGCAAATAACGCCTTTGGCACAATCAGAAAAATAAGAATGTTTGCGAAACGGCTCACGCGCGTGCACATTCGACAAATGAACTTCAATAAACGGAATGGCGACGCCAGTAAGCGCGTCGCGCAACGCGATACTAGTATGCGTAAAGGCTGCGGGATTGATAATAATGACGTTCACTTTCTCATCACGCGCCGCATGGATACGATCAATTAAAGCAGCCTCGCTATTGCTTTGAAAGTGCTGCAGCGCTGCCCCAGCCGCTGTGGCTAAGGCCACCAAATTTGCGTTAATTTCCGCTAGGGTGGTATGCCCATATTGGGTTGGCTCGCGTGTTCCTAACAAGTTTAGGTTAGGTCCATGGATGACTAAAATGGATGACATACGCGTAGTTTGCACCATTTTAATAGCATTAGTCTAGTGTTTACGCCAGATTGGACGCAATTACCGGCAATTCTAGGGTTAATTGCAGGCGAAAATAGCTGTTTTTGACTAGCCCGAATTAGCCGAAGCTAGGCAAAAAACTGGCAAGGTGACAATTTGCGCACCGCACAAAAATAGACCTATTTACTAATGCGCCGTCGCACTAAACCGAATTAAATTTGCCTTACTTGCCACACTTAGCCGAAGTTAGCTGAATTTAACTTAAGGTTAACTGCTTTTGATATTAATGCTATACATTACGGTACTTTAGCTTTCGTAGCTATGCCAAAATTTTGCACCAAGGCTAGTAATTCTGCTTCGGTCACCTTACCCATTTTATTAAATATAATCTGCCCATTAGGTGCAATGGCAATTGAGTGAGGCAGCAAGCCCAACCTGTTCCCTAAGCGCTTCGAAAGCCCAATTGCGCCAGCCTCATCGGCAAACAAGGGATAGTCAATTTTCATTTTTGCCGAAAATGACTGCACGTTAGCAGCATTATCGGCGGCGATGCCGATAATTTGCAATCCATTTAAAGCATGGGTTTGCTGCATTTGCGCAAACATGGGCATTTCTTCTAAGCATGGTGCACACCATGTTGCCCAAAAATTAATCACTAATAATTTGCCAGACCACTGCGCAAAGCTTTGCGACTTACCAAATTGATCCACCTTACTCAAGGCATAAACTGCACCAGCTGATACATCCGCTGTATTTGCTGATGTTACGGTGCCAGCACCCGCGTTTGCGCCGCCTTCAGCCTCCATCATAATGGGCTTGGTACTAAATTTATAGTCTAGGTAAAGCGCGACGCACGCCAAACTTAACAGCACACTCCCTGCCAACAAAAAAAACTTTATCCGCATCGCGTATGAGCCTATATAAGTTTCTGCCTATTGCATGCGCGACGCAGGACTGAAGTCACCTATGTCACTCACAATTGGTGCCGTCATCGGTGCAAAAGCGCCAATGGCCGACAAGCTAATGCTGTGCCGTTGCGGCGCATAGCATACCCCTACATCCGCACAACCTTGCGCGTTCAGCGTAAATTGCACACCGGCATTTTTCACGGCCTCATTTAGAGGTACATCAAAAAATACCACTTGCCGATACGTTTCAACCTTGCCAAAACCGGGGTCATCGACGATTGTGCCATCGGGAAGTGTCGGCGCTAATGCCGTTAAGCTTGGCTGCTCGGACGCACCTGCGGTAGCGCGAAATTTATCTTTATACACATAATAACCATTAGCTATTTGGTAGCGCACCTCTATTGTCTTTGCATCTTTTAGCCGTGCCGCAAACTTAAAGGCAATGTTCGCGTCTAATAACTTAGGTTGTAAAATGGAAAGCGCAGGCTCGGCCGCGTGCGACAGTGGCGCTGCGCAACCCACAGCGACAAGACCACCCACACCGCACATCACTAAACGCATTAAAGCTAACAATTGTTGCTTCATTTTTCCGTCCAATCCTAGTTTATTAAGTGATTTTAACGCTTGGCACATTAAATTACCCAACACCGCACAAAGCAATGTGCAAATTACTTGCCAGCCAGCGTACAGTGCGGTATTTTGGAAGCATTACAAATCGCTTTTTCTGGAAACGAGCCTAACCATGCGTCTTTTGATTGTAGTTTTACTCATTGGTTTCCCTATTTTAGAGGGCACCTTGCTAATTAAGCTAGCCGAACACAATTTATGGTTCACCATTGCATGGGTGATATTTGGTATTGTGGCTGGTATTGCCATGATTAAAAACGCCCGTTTCGCACTTATGGCTCGCCTGAGTGAAGCGCTCGCTAGTGGCCAATTCTCGCTTGCCGCTTTTATTGACAGCTTTCGCACAGTTATCGCTGGCTTGCTGTTTATTTTCCCGGGCATCGTTTCGGATTTAGCGGCACTTTTAGTGTTAATGCTACCTAGCCGCGCACTCGCGCCGGTATCTCCAGCAGGCCAACAACGTCGGCATGGCCGCGCCTCACAATCATCGCCTCGCCGCAACGGCGAAGCACCGGTAATTATTGACGGTGAGTTTAAGCGGCAATAATCCGGCGAATGTTTGTTGATAGCGGTAAAAATAAAGTGCGCCACATATTAGCTCAAGTCTGGCTGCTTTGTGCTGGCACAATCTGCATAAACGCAGCGGCGTATGCACAAGGAACACCAATGAACCCCATGAACCATGTTGCAAAGGGAAGCTTTGAGGTCAAGCTGCAGCCCCTATCTTTCGAAGGAGCCGATCCAAGTTGGAAGTTAGGCCGTATGTCGATTGACAAACAAATCACTGGCGATCTGCTTGCAACGACAAAAGGGCAGATGTTAAGCGCGATGACCGACACGAAAGGCTCCGCTGGCTATGTCGCCATTGAGCAGGTCACGGGAACATTAAACGGTAAAAAGGGATCGTTCGTCCTTCAGCATACCGGCATCATGAATCGTGGCACACCATCGCTATCGGTTGTCGTGGTGCCGGACTCAGGAACTGCTGAATTGCTTGGCCTCACAGGTGAATTTAAAATCATTATTGAAGACGGCAAACACGCCTATGAATTCAACTACCGCTTACCTGCAAACGCGAAGTAATTACTACACATAGCGTGAGCAACGCCGCTTCGCGGCAGACTCAATCACTAATGTTCAGTTTCTAAAAAATCAGCTGTTCTAATGAACATCATGCGTTGGAAACCTTGTGAAGATACTCTAGCGAGCATCTCCAAGGTTTTATATTATTGCTTTGCCCGTTCAATTACGGAAACACATATCCATTCACGCCAAGTGCATTCCCTAGTTGTCCTTCCGGCGTCCAACCATTTTGGCTTAACACATTGAATTCATCACTATCAATTTTCCAAAGGTGGCTTCTGACACCCGGGTTATACAAACGATACAGCGGCACCGCACCCGGCACGCCATAGCGCGGGACGATAGAAACGGTAATACCTTCGTCACTGGCAAATGCGGTGTTGGCGCGGACGATGTTGTATTCATTAGAAATAATTAACATATTTTTTGTCACGCAAATTTTAAGTGCTACACCAACTACCAAGCTGACGCATCCACAAAGCCCATTTAAATCATTGATTGCGCCAAACTCACGGAATGGCTAGAATCATCTGGCGTTACTCATTTGCCTTTGGGCTATATAAAAATAGGAGATGCACCTGTGGTTGCTACTGTGAATTGCAATAAAAGCGATATTCGCGTTTTCATACCCGTTTTCATTCCAGTTTTAAAGGCGCTCAATACCGCGCTAATGGCAAGCACCATGACTGTGTTTGCAGGAGGTGCTGTTATAGCTGCCGCGCAACCGCCGCAGCCTATTGATGCGCAAAGCGACGTGGCTGCACAAGACCGCATCGAACCCGCAATGGTCGGGATTAGCGCCAAGGCTGCACCGGAAGCCTTTGCTACACTGGCAGCGCCTGCGCCAGATCCGCTACAAATTTGGGGTGCAGGGTTATTAGGAGCCACACAAAAAGTGTCTGATAACGATTTGGTGCCGATATCCTTGGCACTTGGCGGCTATAAAATATTTAAAAGCAATAACCCTGAAATTTTTTACGGCCCTGGTTGGCTGGCACAAAATGCGCGCAGCGATGCTGTTCGCGGAGGGCAATCCAGCCCGGTATCGGGCTGCACCAATGTTTATTATTTTCATATCAATCGCAGTGGTGCAACAGCGTATTTGCATTTACTGGCGTCTAACCCACAAAACGCATCCGTCACCTTATCGGCTAAAGGTTCTACCTACAACAATGCGCAAAAACCGCTCAACGGCGCAGGCACCGGACAAAGCTATTTTGTGGCGAAAGATTGGCGCGCTGGCACCTTTGGTGTGAACTTCAGTAATCGCGCTGTGCCTTCTTCCACGGCCACAGAAATATCAAAAATTGTCCTGAACCCAAACAATATGGTGGATGGCCGCTTTGAAGTATGTGCCAGCGCTGGCGTTTATCTTTACACCGTCATCACCACCGGCGGCTCGACTATTGATGCGATTAACAAAAGCCAAGCTGGGCCAGCATCGGGCGATATTTTTTCACCAGCACCCAACGCTTATGGCCGCGAGGCGGGCATTTATGCGGCATCACTGACATCAGGGCTAACCAACGTGGTGTTGCCCACGGTAGCGAACAAGCATATTGGTTTTGCCCACAACACCACCAGTAAATTTAACGCGCAATTGCAGGAACAAACCGCCGCATTTACATCACGCTTGAGCGATTCAACTGATCGCACCTACGGTAACTATGGGCATAAGTTTGACAACACTTTTAGACTTTTTAATACCACCACCCGCACCCGCACGGTACGGCTATCGTTTGCGTCAAGCTTTACCGCCAGCACCAATACGCCTTCGTTTACCTTCAGCACACCTGCCAGCATTAACGGGACGAACTTCGATATTTGGACCACACCCACCCAGCCCAAACAAATTATCGGCAGCTACACCATCGCCGCCAATGCATCCATTGATTTGCGTTTGACGATGTTTATTGCTGGGCTAGGTGTGGCGAATCAACAGGTGATTGTTGAAACCATGAATTGATATTAGTGGCTGTTTCGACGGATGATTCGACAAAAAAACTAGGTGCGCAAATAATAATGTATGCCTTGTGGGTGCTCAAAAACAGGGCATCTATAAAATATAAAATCGCGCACAGACAGATTATCTATTCCGTCCAAATACATCCAAAAACCCCAACACGGTCGGCCATCGCAGCTTTAGTTTTAACTCCTTATGCAATCGAGTATTGGCAATACGCCGTGACTCCTGCATAAAACTCCAGAGCATAGGGGACACTTGCGCTTGCACTTGCGCGCGGGGTAGGCGCGGCGGTGGTGGCAGGTTTGCGGCTTGGGCGACGGCTTCAAAGTAGTCGCCCATTTTTAGGGTGGAATCATCACAAATATTGTAGGCGCGTTGTGGTTTGGCGCGCTGCATGGCGGTGACGGCGGCGCGGGCTAGGTCATCGGCGTGAATGTGGTTGCTATAGCTGTCTTCAGTTTCAATAATGGCCGGTGTGGCGGCTTGCAGGCGAGCAATAGGAAGAGCAGTAGCGCTATAGATGCCCGGTGCCCGTAAAATGGCTAGATTACAGCTGCAATGCTTCGCCCATAGACGCAACCGCGCTTCTGCATCCACCCGCCGCACCGCGCGGGGAGATTGCGCGTTGAGCGTGCGGGTTTCGTCTATCCATGCACCATCACAATCACCATATACGCCGGTGGTGCTAATATAAATTAACTTGTTAATGTGGCTGCTACCTAATGCTGCCAGCAGGTTTTTAGTGCGCGTATCGATAACACCAGCGGTTGGCGGTGGGGCAAAGTGAAAAATGGTGGGCGCTAGGCTAACTATGCGGTGCAAGCTTAAGCGCTTATCTAAATCACCTACCACTGGCAAAACGCCCAGTTGACGTGCATTTTCAGCTTCTTTGCTGTCAAGCCCCTTGCGAATTAGGGCATAGACCCGATATGTAGGAATAAGTAGTTTGGCAACTCTTGCGCCAATGTCGCCAAAGCCGATGATAAGGATGCGTGGTTTCATGATGCTGATTTTACCTGTCGACGCCGCCAGCGGCCAAACGCATCGCAGGCTAAATCATCGTTAAGCTGGCTGCAAGATATACAATAGCGGCCAATGAATTTAATCGAGTATGCATTCCATGTCATTTCAAGTAACGCTAACACCTTCGGGCAATACCTTTAGTTGCAACACTGACGAGACGATTTTAGAAGCGGCCATGCGCCAAGGCATTGGGCTGCCTTACGGCTGCCGCAACGGCGCGTGCGGTAGCTGCAAAGCTAAAATTACCGCAGGCACTGTGGATATTGGCCAAGTACAGGAACGTACTTTGCGGGCGGATGAACGGGCTGCGGGTATGGCGCTGTTGTGCTGCGCTAAACCGTTGGAAGATCTAACCATTCAGGTTAAAGAAGTTGGTGGGGCGGGTGATATTCAAGTGCGTACTTTGCCGTGCCGGGTTGAAAAGGTTGAAAAGCCCGCCGCCGATGTATCGATTCTTTATTTGAAATTGCCTGCACAAGAACGCCTGCAGTTTATGGCGGGGCAATATATTGATATTTTGCTTAAGGACGGCAAACGCCGTAGCTATTCTATGGCTAACGCGCCGCATGATGATACACATGTGCAATTGCATATTCGTCATGTACCAGAAGGCGTTTTTTCCGGTTATGTATTTAACGATATGCGCGACCGCGCCATACTGCGTTTTGAAGGGCCATTGGGCAGCTTTTTTCTGCGGGAAGACACCGATAAACCGGTGGTGCTCATGGCTGGTGGTACGGGCTTTGCGCCTATCAAAGCGATACTGGAGCACGCGTTTCATAAGCATATTGATCGTGAATTTGTGCTCTACTGGGGCGCACGCAGTTTAGCTGATCTATACATGGCAGCACTACCCGCGCAATGGGCGCAGGAATACCCCAATTTTAGTTTTATTCCCGTATTATCAGAACCACTTGCCAGCGACAACTGGCCTGGCCGTACCGGCTTTGTACACCAAGCCATAGCAGATGATTTTAAAGATTTATCCGGTTACCAAGTGTATGCCTGCGGTGCACCACCCATGATTGATGCGGGACGCGCCGCCTTCGTAGCGCAAGGCTTACCGGAGGATGAATTTTTTGCAGATAGCTTCACTTACGCAGCAGCCGCTGCGACCACCACTACTACCTAACCCTTGGAGAACATCATGATTGCAGTAGGACAAACCGTACCAGACGCAACCTTAGCCGAATTTATTGAAACTGAAACTGCAGGCTGCAGCATCGGCCCAAATAAATTCAAAGTAGCCGATCTTGTTAAGGACAAAAAAATTGCCGTTTTCGGCCTGCCCGGTGCCTTCACGCCAACCTGTTCCGCCCAGCATGTGCCAGGCTATGTAAGCCACTTTGAAGCTTTCAAGGCTAAAGGCGTAGATGAAATTTGGTGCTTATCGGTTAACGACGCCTTTGTGATGGGCGCGTGGGCAAAAGATCAAAAAACCGCAGGCAAAGTACGCATGTTAGGCGATGGTTCAGCTGAATTTGCCAAAGCCTTAGGCCTAGACGCTGACTTCAGCGCCTTCGGCATGGGTATCCGTATGAAGCGCTTTTCGATGGTGTTAGATAACGGTGTGGTGAAGGCGCTAAACCTAGAAGCTGCAGGCAAGTTTGAAGTATCAAACGCAGAAACGATGCTGGGTCAGTTGTAGGTTTTTAGTTTTTTTGCTGTAATGAAAAACGGCCAGCTTTTGTTGGCCGTTTTCATGATTGTTCGTTTGAGAAAAGCTTTTAAACCAACAATGTCATGCCGCCCGTTTTCGCAGCTTTTTTATCAAACGTCATCGTTGCGATACACCCCGCATGCGCAGCTGTGCGCTCAATCAAGCAATCCGCAAAGTCGGCGGTGCTGCGACTGAAACTGCGCACTGCACTAGTTAGCACCGCTGGACGTTCAATCTGAAATGTACTTACGGCCAGCAAGAGCTGAAATGCTTCTACGATCTGTTCACGGCTTAATCCGTAACCACTTTCAAGCACCCAACTTAGCTCAATGCAAACTGCATGG
The DNA here is from genome assembly GCA_031376425.1 of Betaproteobacteria bacterium. Lineage (GTDB taxonomy): Bacteria > Pseudomonadota > Gammaproteobacteria > Burkholderiales > Usitatibacteraceae > JANMDR01. Next base: position 30,958 of record JANMDR010000124.1, on the reverse strand, counting down.
GAAATGTAACCTGGCATTTCCTGTGTTAAACCGTTAACAAAACGAGAGACAATCCGCCCCTGTTTGGGATCATCCTTTGCGAGAAAACGCACCAAAATATTAGTATCTACTCCGATCATTTTGCCGCAGCGCCTCGCTTAGCAATCACGGCGTTCATTTCTTCAATGGTGAGCGATTTACCGGTGTTGCTAAATAAACCCTCCAAGATCGAAGCGGGCACGAACAGCGCTGGTTTCACCACAAATCCACCGGATTCCAATTGTTCAAACACGATTTGGTCGCCAGCCTTAATTTTCAATAGTTCACGCACTTCAATGGGAATCGTCACCTGACCCTTTGATGTAACTGTCGCTAAAATCATAACCATCTCCTTCGCCAATTCCTTACTTTAAAGTAAGGAATTGGCAAAGTCAACGGTAATTTTTCAAACCCAGTGTGCCGCTTACGCCAATCTTTGCGCGGGCACAATTATGGCTTTCGTCTGTAAAAATGCACTAATTGGCCGTGGCGCATGATGCATCCAACGCACGTACTGGTGCGCATCGCCAATGTGAGCATGCTCCATTAAGTCTAGCGCCTCAGGCACCAAAGTTTTAGCACCTAATAACGCACTACATTGCAGCGCAATGCGCATTAAGCTATTAGGTAGGTGCAACACTGGCGCGAGTTTACGGCCTTGTGCTTGACGTAGTGCGTTAATATAATCAGCGGCACTCAATTGCGTTTGGCCTACTGCATCCACATCACAACCCAATGCCCGCAAGGTGCTGATTAGGGTGATACATAGCTTGGCTAAATCATCAACATGAATAGGGGCAATGGCTTGGCTTACTTTTGGTTGCACGATAAGCGGTAGCCGCGCCTGCAGCAGCATAAGTTTAGTGGCAACAGATTCTGCACCAAACACCAATGATGGTCGCACGATGATGGCCGCGCTATTGGCCATACGGATGGCTACTTCACCATCACGTTTACTGTTGAAATACCACGTTGCTTTGGCATCTTGCAAACCCAGCGCCGATATATGCAAGAATGGTTTTTTCGTTAGCGCACAAGCCGCTGCCAAGGCTGCAGGGGCTTCGCAATGCACGCGCTGATGATCCAGCGGTGTGCCATGCAAAATGCCTGCTGCATTAATTACAGCTTGCACGTTTTCAAGCAGTGGGTGCCACGCTGCGGCATGCAAGAAACGGTTCAAATCGCAAGCGATTTCGTTATCGTTCACGGCATCACGCACAGCCAGCATCGGCACATGACCTTGACGAATTAGGGCAGCGGCAATATGACTGGCAATGAAGCCACGACCACCAACAATGAGCACTTTCATGGATAATTCTCCTTACTGATCTTACAATTCCGCAGCACGTTGACAGGTGCCGTTCCGACATGCCGCGCTATTTACATTGGCGCTCTCAGCCCGTTTCCGCAATAACTGCGAGGCTTCTTTGCGACGCGCAGTATGCGCAAAAAGACCTAAAACTTCATGCAATCCAAGCTGCGACAAGTAATAGCGATTACGCACTAACCACGGATAGAAGCGCATTGCTAGGGGCTTTACAATGGGATGCGCTAGCGCATTAGCAACCACCCCAAGATCAACCGCTTGGTACATTGCGATAAATACATCTACCCCCCGCAACCATGTTCCATCAGTCGCACGCGCATGAATTTCATTGAGCATCGCATCTCGATTCGTACCCAATGCAGCGTAATCAAAACTTGGCGTATTGCAATCAACCAGCACCAAACGCTGCCCGATATCCCGTGCTGCAATATTGTCAATTTCGCTAGCGCAAAGCTTGCAGGCACCATCAAAATAAACGGTGAGGGGATAAATGAACTCTAAATTCTTAGCCTTCATTTGCTTGTCCTTTAATTTATTTCAGTAATTACTGAAATATTGAAGCAGTATATTGGTAATGCGCTAAACAGCTACTGCACTTTATTGTTACACCATTGGTTAAACTATTGACTAGACTATTGGGCTGGACTAGCTAAGGCCAACTAAGTTTTGTTAGTGGCTGTACTACCGGTGCGCACAAAATTTTGTACCTTCGCGCCCATCTTAATGACCTTCATCATTGTTTCGGGTTCCAAGCGAATCATTTCCGATGCCCATGACGATAATGCTTCCATTAGCGCTAAAGTTTCCTTGATGCGCAGTTGCGCTGCCGCATCTTCCTTGGCTATTTCACCACTGCGCAAACACTCACGCAGCACCTCGATGGTGGGGTCAAACTCACGGGCTTTGCGCTCTCTTACCACCGTGCGAAACAACTCCCACACATCGGCAGATGTTTCAAAATGATCGCGCCTATCCCCTATGAGCGGGGCGGTGCGAATTAAGTTCCAATTAGCGAGTTCTTTTAAGCTCATACTCACATTAGAACGCGCCACGTCCAATGTTTCAGTAATCTCTTCAGCGTTCATGGGCCGCCCAGCAATGAACAGCAGCGCATGGATTTGCGCCACGGTACGATTAACACCCCAGGTGGAGCCCATCTCGCCCCAGTGCAGTACAAATTTTTTTGCTACCGGATTTAGTTCCATGTATTAAGAATACGCTTATCAACTATTTCAGTCAATACTGAAATACAAAAATATTGCGCAGCATTATTGCTTCAGTCTGAAACTATTTTCATACTCAACCGTATCTATTTTTATATCAAGTTATATCGCTAGCAACCGTTCGCGTAAAATCGCGTTATACACATAACGTACCTGTAATGACTCACCGCAAACACTTTATTGGGGTATCGCCAAGCAATATGCTGGATAAATTACGCGCTCAGGCCGCACGGCTGCTTTTCCTATATTTAGGCGCATTGATCAGTTTAGTGTTGCCCCCAACAACGATTGCGGCCACTACATACGGACAAAATGAGGGTCTAGCAAACCTTAGCGTAAGGGCAGTAGTACGCGACGATCAAGGCTATATTTGGGTAGGCTCTGAAGACGGCGTACAGCGCTTTGACGGCCATCGCTTTATGACCGTGAATTTGGCTATTGCTGGTACATTTCCAGACAACAATGCGCGGCAACTACTCGCGGTGCCCGGTGCTATGTACATCGTTACGTCAACACGCCTGCTGCGTTATGACCTAAAACAACAAACGCTGACGGTGATTCCTGCTTCTGACAATAACGGTAAACCGGTTGAATTTTCAGCCATTGCCGCACTTGCCGATGGCACGCTCTACGGAGGTACTCATAACGGTAGTCTTTATTCGTGGCGCGATACTACACGCACTATTGGTGGCGCGGGGGATGCGGCTGCCATTAGTGAAGTCCCTAAACCGCAGCAATTTTTATTTAGCGTAGAGCCTGCAGATGTGGCCATCTCCAGCATTGTTAGTTTAGAAGCTGGAGCGAGTGGCTTATGGATTTCTACCAATAAGGGGGTTTATTTACTTAGCCCCAAAAGTGCGACGGCCAAAGCCATTCGCTTTAACAACACCGCACTCAACAATGGTGCTGTCGCATCATTTTCTATTTATGAATATCCGGCTGGGGTGTTGTGGATTGGCTATTGGAATGATGCGCTGGTACGGCTTGACCTAAAAACCCAAGCAGCACGCTGGTTTCATCCGAAGCAGCCGGGTGCGGGGGCATTGCGGTCAACCAGTATTTATAGTTTTGCTTCACGTGCTGATCGGCTCTATATCGGCACTAATCGCGGCATTGTGGTGTACCACCCTGCGTGCGATTGTTTACGCGGTTTAAATCAACCAGCTTGGAACCAAATTAGTGGTTCTGGGGTAATAGCATCTTCTTTACTGGTTGAGAACGATGGATTATGGGCAGCAGTATGGGGTGACGGTTTAACGCGTTTCAGCTGGGGCGATGAGATTTTCCAACACCAAATTAAGGTGGATGGTAATGCATTGAGTCCAGCACATCCCTTGGTATACGCGCTGCGCGCCACCAAAGATAAGCTATGGATGGGTACGTATGGGGGGGGCGTACAATCCAGCACTATTGCACAACAACGCGATGGTGAACCTTGGCGCTTTCAATCCTTGCCATGGGGAAAATATCCGATTGAATCGCAATTTATCTGGAGCCTTGATATTGCTGCGAACGTCAACAGCGCACTTCAAGACAATATTCGTATTGGTACAGGTACGGGTTTTTATAATTGGCGCGGTGACGCCAGTGAACTAGGCGGAACGGGTGATGGTGGCAAATTAAAGGGGCAGCTCTCTGAAGTCACTGAAGCCAACACCAAGCTCACGGTTCATAGTATTCGCAGCCAATTTAACACGCAAGATGGCCGACACTATGTTGGCACCAGCCAAGGGCTTTATCGTACCCAAGGTGAGGCACTCGTTAAAGTAAATTTTGCTGCCGCCGTAAAAAACAAACAGCTTTCGCAAATGATTTGGTCAATCGCTGAAGTAAATGGCCAACTCTGGTTGGGTACAGCACGCGGCTTGATTCGGCTTAACAGTGACGAGACCTTTTTAGCGCTACATGAGCCTGGGCTTGGCCTAGCAGAGCTACCTGGTGCGGTGGTATTGGTACAAAAACGCGATAGCGCAGGCAATTTTTGGATTGGTACTTCAGGTGGCTTAGTACGCTTTACCGGCAATGCTGATGCCCCAGAATTTGAGCGCCATGACAACCATGCCAAGTTAGGGGTAAGACGTATCAATAGCATTGAGTTTGATGCCGCAAACCAGTTATGGATGGGCAGCCCTAACGGGCTACTTCGGTACGATGGCAAAACTAAACGAGTAGATTTGTTCGATAAACGTGATGGTTTAGTGAGCGATCAATTAACTTTCAATTCGAGCACTAATGATGGCCGCTTATTGTATTTTGGGGCTATGGGCGGACTTATTGCATTCGATCCAATTGCCGCATCAGCAGCCGCGGCGGCAACCACAGCAGCTACACCAGCGAGCTTAAATCCGCGTATAGCGCGCTTGCGCGTAGGGCAGGGCGCATGGCAAACTAATCCTACGATACTGACCCTAGCCCATGATCATGAGCCAGTACAACTTGAACTTACCGCACTGTATTTTTCGCGCCCTCAAAATATTCGATATGCCTATCGTTGGCGCGATGGCGACGGTAAATTTACTGAACTCGGCGACGCCAAAAGCGTGGTGCTCAGTGGCCTAACCGCTGGCACCCACTCCTTGGAAATTCGCGCTACCGCGATACTGAACACTGCAACGTCTGGCGCTAAAAACACTGCCACTAGTGATACCACTATTGTAGAAAATACCGCAGAGGTTTTAACCGTTAATGTCGACTATGCATGGTATGAAAGCATCTGGGGCAGATTATTGCTGCTCGCAGGGTTGGGCGGTTTACTCTACGCATGGACACGCTGGCGTACTTGGCAGGTAGATAGCTATGCCAAGAAACTAAAAGCTGATGTGGCTGAACGTACCGCCCAGCTCAATACAACGTCAGCCGAACTTGCTGAATCAAATAAGCGCTTGCTCCTGCAGTCGCGAATTGATCCGCTAACGGGGCTTGCAAATCGACGCTATTTATTTGAGCTGGCGCATGAACGGTTAGCATACGTACAAACCAGCGCCAAGACAACGCTCGCGATCACACAGACTGGTGTTTTAAATACGCACTTAAGTATTATCATGCTCGATTTAGATCATTTTAAAAAAATCAACGATGTCTATGGTCATGCGAGTGGAGATGCCGTGCTACGCGACTTCGCTGAAGTACTCAAAGAAACGGTGGGCGAAGACGGCGTAGCCGTGCGCTACGGCGGTGAAGAATTTTTAGTGTTGCTCTTTAACGTCGCGCCAGAGCGGCTTCTCGATCTGGCGTCGCGCCTTGTGGCTGCGGCGCGGAGTCGCAAAGTGCATAGCCAAGACCGCGCCACACCGTTGGGTGGTGCTGGGATACGATATACCGTATCTATTGGGGTGGCAAGCGCGCTAATTGAAGGCGGCGATAGCGTAATGACTGACCATCCAATTGAGCGGCTCATCACGAAAGCAGACGAATCGCTCTATGAAGCCAAGCATGCTGGACGTGATCGGGCGGTGATGGGCGCGAGCGTTAGCTTAGGATAAAAAGCATTTTAGACGCACCTTGTTACATCTTCAGTCACATCTCCAATCTGAGTGCGCGTAGGATTAAAACCGCTGCAGCTTAGAGCAATATAGTTTATATTTAAAATCCATTGAACAAAAAGGATCTTTGCCATGACGAAAACCACGTTTATGCTCGCCAGTTTTGTTGTTTTGTGTTTCACGGCCTCAGCAAGCTTTGCCGCTACTTCCACCACCAAAACTTATAGTAGCTCAGGCAAGCAAGTATCTAAGTCATCAACAACCAAGACAAGTTCCGGCAGCACCACAAAACACACTTCTACCACCGGTAAAAACTTAGGCAAATCAACTACGTCGGGAAACACCACCAAGCATGTCAATGCGTCAGGTGCATCGGTTGGCAAATCCGTGCGTACAGGTAATACAACAACGCATAAAGACGCATCGGGCAAAGTTATTGAAAAATCAACGACCGTGGGCAACGTGACTACCCACAAAGATACCAGCGGCAATAAGATCGGCACCACCAAACGCTAGTTCGCTCAGCACTAAAGTGCGCCCGTTCTACATGTCAGCGGCTTAAAAAACCGCCAAATGTAGCTGCTACCATTGCATCAACTATTTGCGCGTGATTGAGTTTGTTATCACGCCGCAAAAACTCCACCGTGGGGTCACAAGAACGTGAATACAGAGTGTAGACAATCACATCATCCGGTATTGCCGGATTTAATGTGTTTTCTGCCCGTGCTTGCTTGACTAATGCATGGAAGCGCTTATTCACTGGAATAGCTACTGCCAAATAGTCTAAATTAAGCAACATACTGCGCTGTAGCGAACGGCTGGTTGAAGGCAAATGTGGCACCCCACCCGCTAAGCGATGCTGCAATGACCAGCGCAATATCGCTTCTAGCTTTTGCGTGGCAGGCAGCGCTTCGGGCTGGGCATCAAGCTGTATCGTGGTTTCTTGCAGCAATCGCACCATAGCGGCACCTGCCAGTTTTTCCTTAGACGCAAAGTGTTTGTACAGGCTGCCTTTGGCAATGCCAACGGCTTCGGCTACATCGTCCATTGTCATTAAATCATAGCCTTTTTCACTCAATAGGCCATTTACAGCATTGAGAATAGCTTCTTCTCGTGCGTCAAACTGTTGTTTTTTAAAGGGAATTTTTAAGGAAAACATTTTTATATATTTTTCTGAACTTTTTTCTGTAAACCATGACTAACCAGTCACTATGCGACGATAGGGTCATCATATTGTTCGATTAGTCATATAGCAATTCAGTTTAGTTCCAAATTATCTTTTATACAAACCTAAATTTTCTTGAGGAATACCATGTTAAAAACACTTAAAGTTATTACCGTTGCAGCAGCACTTTCAGTTTCTGCTTCCGCCTTCGCTGATGGGCACGCCAAGACTGCCGACCACAAAGGTGCCGATCACAAGCAAATGGCAAAAAAAGATATCGTTGATACTGCTGTAGCAGCAGGCAGTTTTAAAACGTTGGCCGCAGCACTAGGTGCGGCTGGTTTGGTGGAAACGCTGAAAGGTAAGGGTCCCTTCACCGTATTTGCACCAACTGATGAGGCTTTCGCAAAAATCCCAAAGGCTGATTTAGATGCCTTGCTAAAAGACAAAGCCAAACTGACCAGCATCCTGACTTACCATGTAGTACCAGCAAAGGTTTATGCGAAAGATGTAAAAGCTGGTGATGCGCCAACGGTCAACGGTCAGCCACTTAAAATCACTACCGAAGGCGGTGTGATGGTCAATGGTGTAAAAGTTATTAAGACTGACATAAAAGCATCAAACGGCGTTATCCACGTTATTGATACCGTACTTATGCCGAAGTAATTTTTCTTCGCAATTCCCCTGAAGCTCCCTGTATTTAGGGTGTCTTCAGGGGAATTTTTATTACCCAAAAGTTGCGTTAACTTCTGCCACTACCCGTTCTGCAGATTCGAGAGCGCCTTCCATTCCGGGCGATTTTTCAGCCGTATGCTCACCCGCAAAATGAATCGCGCCAACCGCCATTTTAATGGCTGGTTGTAACTTGGTCACCTGACCACGGGTGTAATGCGCATAAGCACCACGGGCAAATTTATCGTTCGCCCATGATTTGGTCTGCAAGGTTTTAATGCTGCCCACCATGAACGGTAGGGCCTTTTCAAACTCACGCCGCGCCCATTCCTGACGCGCATCGTCCGTCATGGCATCAGGCGCACGAGCGCCCTGGCCATCCATCCATGCGGCAAAAATTCCTACGGCATTTTCACTGGTATCGGCATTTTTCCCTGCCACACTAAATATGCGTTCAATAGGCGTATCCGTCCAGATACTAGAACCTATTTGGCGTTTATTCCACTGTGCGCGATTGCCTTGCAAATACACTTTAGTGATGTACGTATAAGCGAGTTCGTTTATCGCCTTAGCTTTGGCCGCTGGCAGAGGTGGTGAAAAAACCACATCACGCAACGCGGCAAAAGGAATTGTGCATACTAATTTTTCAGCACTAAGCGTCTCTAGTTTGCCAGTTTGATTTTGAAACTTAATACTAACCACATCGGTTGCGTGGTGAATCTCTTTAATTGTCGCGTTCAAAATGATTGTCACGCCCGCCTTTTGAGCCGCTGCCGCCAAGGCCTTGGGAAGGCTATCGTTACCGCCAATCAAGCGACAAGCTTTATTACCGGCGCCCATGCGCCGCTGGCTATCAAAAATGAGGGACGCCGCAGAGACGGTTTCAATATCATTATAGTTAAGTGCAATATTCATTAGTTTAATCCCGCCAGCGCTTACACCTCGCTGGCGCAACACATCGGCAAGCGATAGTTGATCAAAGCTCGCCATCAGCGCTGGATTCATGGCTACTTCTTGCGAAATTTGCCGCGTATATTTACTCAATAAACTCGGTGGCAAGCCTGCGGCCTCGTCACCTTTTAAATCATAGGGATGCGGATCCAACCTATCGCCTACGGCATAAAACTTGCCTTTCATAATGGCAGCGCTACTAATACCACTGAGCTGGCTGGCAACACTGCCACCCGTAGTGACATCCGGCGGTACATCTTCGTACGCCACACCCAACTTAGTAGCATAGGCCAACAGCCGCTTATAACCGTTACCGATTAACTCGCCCCCAATTTCTACATGTTGGTCGGCTGAGAAGCCTTCACGTAAGGTAAAAACCCGTCCGCCAATACGATCTCGGCCTTCAATAACCGTGACCGCAAAGCCTAGTTGGGCTAATTCCAACGCCGCCGCCAAGCCTGCCAAACCAGCACCAGCGATTAAGATGCGCTTGGCAGCATTGGGCGTTGTTGGGATCGCCTGCAAATTAGCATGCGTCAGCAGTAAGCCGCCAGAGGCCAGCAGAAAACGCCTGCGATTTAATTTCATACATCACCCTAAATTGTCCGGACAAATGTCAATAATGCTAGCACCGCACACGTATATATACAAGCAACAACACTGGATGGCCGGTCAGCAATAAGCATCGACTTACGTTCTAATTTGTGGTTTTTAGGCCACGGCAATACTAATTATTTAGGCCAATCAATTGTCAGAAGCAATTTTTTATGTAATGGTACAATATGTCCGGACAAATTTATTTTGTAGTTTACGTCTAACCTCGGTCAGAACCCATCACGTCGTCATCAAAGTTGTTTATTTAAGGAGCATATGAATGAAGAAATTCTCAGCGCGGCCACTTTTGCTTACAACAGCTGTACTCCTAGCCCTACCCGTCTACGCACAGACAACGCCTACAACACCCGCCACACCAGCAAAATCAGATAAAACCCTATCGGCTGATGATGTGCAGAAAATCAAAGAAGTGATCGTCACCGCCCGCCGCGTTGGTGAGCGTATTCAAGACGTGCCGCTTTCTATTGTTGCCCTGACCGGTAAAGATTTAGCTGATCGTGGTATCACCAATATTACTGAACTTTCTACATTTACCCCAGGTTTGAGCTATTCGCCTGATTTCGGTCGTTCGGCTGAGCGTCCGGTAATTCGCGGTATTTCCGCGCTGCGCACCGAGGCACCACAACCGGTGTCAGTATTTTTTAATGGTGTTTTTGTCCGTGATGGTGCCCTAAGTCTAGGCATTGATGATGCACAACGCATCGAGGTGGTAAAAGGCCCGCAATCAGCCTTGTATGGCCGTTCTACCTATGCTGGCGCGATTAACTACATTACCGTAAAACCGGGTAGCGAACTTGAAGGTCGTCTATCCGCCACGGTGGCCGGCTCTGGTGAGCGTTCAGTGTTCGGGGCGGTAACAATTCCATTTTCACCCGATGTCATGTCTGCGCGTTTACGCGCCAAGAGCTATCAATATGGCGGCAGCTATACCAATAGCCAAACAGGTTCTAAAATTGGTAAAGAAAGCTCCCGTTCCGGTGGTGCCGATGTTTCATTTACACCGGCTAAAAATTTCGATGCCATCTTTACTGTAGATATGGCGCAAGATCGTGACGGTCACTTTGCAGCGGTAGCGCGTACTGTTCCTGTACAAGTTGGCGGTGTCATTACCAATGCCAACAACACGACCAATATTGCCAACGGCCAAGTATGTAATGGTCGCACCATCAATATTGTGGGTAATAATCCCACCACTGGTTTTCCTGATCCTGCGTTTCCAGCAGCGCTGGCCACCCGCGTAAACGGCTGGCCCTGCGGCGCAGCCAATCTTTCGGGCACCACGATTCGCCGTAATTCCGATGACTTTGCAAACTATACCGATCCTGTTACCGGCATTAATTACGGCAATATTGAAGGTTTAGATCGCGACATTTTGCGTAGTACCGCCACTTTAAACTACACCTTTGGTAACGGTATGAAGCTCACCTCATTAACTGGGGTAACGCGCCAAAAAACCAACTTAGGTGCAGATCAATCTTACAATGGCACGCGTTTTGCACCAGGCTTTGGTGCCCCAGCGGCATCTTGGCTAAGTTATAACCGCGATGTATTGAAATACAAATCGCAGGAGTTTCGTTTAGCATCTGCTGAAGGCTCGGCCATCACCTGGCTAGCTGGTGCCTTCTACTACAAGGAAGAATCCACGGGTCAAGGCACTGGTGTGATTGCGCAGAACGCGCAGTTACAAACCATTGCTGATTTCCTGCGCCCATCGTCACAATCCACCATTACCAGCATGGCACCGTTTGGCCGTATTCAATACGCCCTAAACGACAAAATGAAGATGTCTTTTGAAGGCCGTTATGGTAGCGAAAAAGTATCCGTAGGCGGCACCCCTCTCGGTGTGGCCACTGTCACCGTTGGCACCTGTACTGCAGGCCAAGTGTGCTTCATTAATGGCGATAAAACTTTCAAAGACTTTACCCCACGCTTTACCATCGACTATAAGATGAATAAAGATTCGCTGTTGTATGCACAGGTAGCCAAGGGCTCTAAGAGTGGCGGCTTTAACACCACGGCTGGCTTACCTTCTGGTAACTTTAGCTACGACGGTGAGAAAATTACCTCCGCTGAAATTGGCATGAAAAACGATTTTGCGAACCGTACCGTGCGCGTTAACTTAGCTTTATTCCAAAACAACGTCACCGGTTTGCAGCTATCCAATATTTCCACCGTACAAAGCCCATTCTCTGGCGCGTTCTCCACTACTACGATTGTGAATAACGTCGGCAAAGCCCGCACCCGAGGTTTTGAAGCGGAGTTATTATGGAAAACTACAACTTGGCTCACATTAAGCGGTAACTATGCTTACACTGACGCCAAAGCATTAGAGGGTACAGAAACCACCAACGGCACAGCGTTCGGCGGTGATCGCTCGGTAAACGGCGCTACGTTGCCGCGCAGCCCAAAACAGTCTGCGGCTGGCTCTGTAGCGATTGATATGCCGATGGGTTCTAGTGGTTTATCATGGTTTGCACGCGGTGATGTAGTGCATCAATCACGCCGTTACGCAGAAATTCAAAACCTAATTTGGGCCGATCCATTTACCCACGTTAACCTCAGCGGCGGTATTCGCAGCAACGATTGGCGCGTTACTGTGTTTGTTAAAAACGCGACCAATGATGATACTTCTCTAAACGGTTTCCGCTACTTAGACCCAGCTACATTCCGCAGAACAGCGGTAGATTTCTTGCCTAAATTGCGCCAAGTTGGTGTTACATTGGCTTATGATTTCTAAGCGCAATATCTTTTCATAATTTGCCGTGATAACAATTATGATGCCTGAAGAGCCCCTAAAATAAGGAGCCTTCAGGCATTTTTGTTGGCGCATCCCTTACTGCTTTGCTGCTTCGGCTTTGGTTGGAGGCGTGTTCGCTATAGCAGAAGCGGTTGGCTTCGGTGCTTCCGTACCCGCTGCTGTACCCATCAATTTGTTGATCTCAATAAAAAAACCATCAGGATCATAAACCGCACTAAATAACACTGGGATGACACCGCCGCCCGCTGCCGGATAATCAATGCGTTCCGGCGCAGTGGCTACGGTAACACCGGGCACCTTAGCAATTTTAGGAAAACGCTCCTCTAAATCTTTAGCGTTAATCACCATAATCATTTGCCCAGCCTGCGGCTTTTTATTTTCTGCCGCCGCGATCGGTGTGGTCACGTTTAAACGTTGCATGAGCCCCAAGACGCCAATAAAAGTGTCATTAGCACGCAACAGTACCAACCGCACCGTTGGCGGCTTTACAGTGCCGTCTTTCTCAACGCCCCCGCCAATTTTTTGATCGTAAACCACTTTCAAACCCAAAGCATCGCGATATAGCGGTAAGGATTTATCAATATCGCGCACCACCAAGGTTGTGCGCCGCACATCAATGGGCACACGCTCGTTTTCGGGCACAGGCTCAGCAAAAACAGTCGTGCTGGCGCAAATGGCTAGACCTGCACCTAGCAGCGCGGCGGTGAACAAACGATTACGTGCAAACATGGTGATTCTCCTTTTGTTGATGTTGCTTAAAAATACTTATCCAATTTCTGCCACATAAGTTTAAACGCCCATCATGGTTATTCAGGGGACAAGCGTTAAACCTTTACGAGCGCCTTGCCAAAATTTTCTCCGCGCATTAATCGACAAAACGCTTCGGGCGCATGGCGCAAGCCTTCGGTAATATCTTCACGATAATGAAAAGTGCCCGCCTTAATCGCTGTACTAATTTCCTGCTGCATGACTGATTTATGCGCTAAATAGTCGTATACCACTAGCCCTTTCATGGTTGCCCGCGCCCCAACAATCGGGCCTAAAAATGGCCCTGCGGGCGGCGCATCCATGTTGTAGGCTTCAATCATGCCGCACAAAATAATACGCGCGTGCAAGGCTAAGTTACCCATTACCGCCGCTAAAGTAGATCCGCCTACATTATCAAAATAGGCGTTAATACGTTCCGGACAGATGCGCTTTAATTCAGCAGCAAGATCGCTGGTTTTGTAATTTATGCAAGCAGCAAAACCTAATACGTCTACCGCGTAGGCGCACTTCTCGGGCGAGCCCGCAATACCAATCACTCGCGCACCGCGCAAGCGCGCTAACTGCCCCGCTGTACTGCCCACAGGCCCTGTGGCCGCAGACACCACGAAAGTTTCACCTGCTTTTATGTCAGCCAATAATACCGTGCCAGCATAAGCAGTAAGCCCTGGCATACCCAGAACGCCCAAATACGCCGATGGGCTGCGAACGCCCATATTTCCGGCTTCTATAGAAACTACATTAGCGCCATCCGCAAGTGCATAGGTTTGCCAACCGTTACGCACTTGCACAATATCGCCAACCTTAAATTGCTCATGGCGCGATTGAACTACTTCTGCAATCGTTTCACCCACCATCACATCGCCGGGCTGTATTCTATCCGCATAGATGGGGCTATTTTTCATCACATTGCGGTAATAAGGATCGAGCGACAAATATAAAGTGCGTGATAAAAACTGCCCGTCGCTAGGCGTTGGAATCACGATTTCATCCATCGAAAAATCACTTGGCACCGGTAAACCTTGGGGCTTACGGGCAAGCTTGATGCGAATGTTTTGCCTAGTCATTTATGATCTTTGTTTAGTGAACGCACCATGATGCGATTTTTGAATCCAACAAAACCCCGTACTACCAGCACAGCGCACTTGCAATCCTTGCGGCGATTGGGTAAATTACTAAAGTTGTCCGGACAAATATTACCGCTTACCTTCGTTTCTGTCACCTTATTGTTGCACTTTGAGGAACCCGCCCATGCTAAAAAATACCCTTGCTGCACTCAGCTTAAGTCTGGCCTGTTTAGGCACAGCCACAGCAGCAGAGCTTGACCTTAACAATCCTGAAGATGTGCTTAAAACTGACCGCAAAATTCAATCAAGCTTGAAAGACGGTGAAGAATCCGTCTATTACTGGGAAGGTAGTGTGTACACGCGCATTGCCGGTGAACGGGATAAGCATCTGTTTAAATACTGGGGCATGAATATTCGCGCCACCAAGAGCTTTCAAGATCCGGTAAAGGGCTATGGCTATCGCATGGTGTCGCGCGAACTATTGTTCTATCTCGACCCGAAAACAGGCGAGATTATGCGCACCTGGAAAAACCCTTGGAGCAACGAAACCGTAGATATTGTGCATATCGCGAATGACCCGGTAAACATGCAGACTACGTTTGCTAAAGGTGACCGTGGCCCCACAAAGTTTCGCGGTACGGTGATGGAAGATAAGGTGATGTATACCTATGAAATTCCGCTGTTTTACGCCAACCCGCTAGCGGGCGATTATCAAGATTATGTGGGCGGCACTTATCATGCGATGGAAATTTTTAACTTTATCGCCGACAAAAAAGAACTTTTAGACAGCACCAAAGACGTAGCCTATCCTTCGATTGCTTGGTCACGTATTTCTAAATTTTTACCTTGGATGAAAATGGGTGATCGTCAGGGCTATATGATTTTTTCAGGTACAGGCAAAAAGCTTGTTGGTGGGTTCAACGCACTGCCGGATGGCATTAAAAAAGAAATTGCTGCCAACTATCCGCTATACAACAAAGCCCCACCGCTAGACGATACCCGTCCAAATGAAACCTCATGGACTTACTTTAAAACCGTGATGGAAAAGAAGACCCCTAAAAAATAGTTCCTCTCGCATTGCCATATGATGCCTGAAGATACCCTATAATAGGGAATCTTCAGGCATTTTTTATTTATAAAAATTTATTTTGACCGCATCTAGTAGCGATATTCCCACACGCCAGCTTTTTAAACTCGCCCCTACTTTGTATTTTGAGCTGGCTCTAGGCATTGGCGTGGGTATCGCTGGTACGGCGTTAGCGGCGCGCGTTTCTGACATTGACGCTGCAGCGTTGGCGCTAGCAAACAATATTGCCGCGATGTTGTTTATATTGTTCCGCTTAATTGGCGTTGGCATTAGCGTTGTAATTACCCAAAATTTGGGTGCGAAGCAACGCACCATCGCCGATGCCGCCGCCCGTGCTGCATTAGGTGCGAGCACATGGTTAGGCGTGTTAGGTGCAAGCATGGCGATAGCGCTGGCGTGGCCGCTGCTGCGGCTCATGAACGCACCGCAAGAGGTATTGCAATTAGCCGCACCCTATTTGCAGGCTTTGGCTTTACCGTTGCTATTAGATGCGTGGCTTACCACGCTGATTGCCGTTTTGCGCGCGCATTTGCGCAACCGCGAAACCTTGGCCGTCACTTTCGTGATGCATGCGTTACATTTAGCGCTTGCGTGGCCACTGATGACCGGTACGCAGTTTAACGCCCCAATGGGTTTGCTCGGCTTTGCGATTGCTTGCGGGATCAGCCGCCTCTTAGCGTTAACACTATTTTTATGGCTCTGGAAAAGCCAACTGAATTTGACCACGCAGTTAAGTGATTGGTGGCGAATCGCTCGCAAACAGTTAGCGCCCATCCTGCGCATTGGCTTACCAGCCGCAGCGGAAAACGTGGCGTATCGCTTAGCGTTTGTGATTAGCATAGCGGCAGTAGGGCACTTAGGCGCGAAAGCCCTAGCCACACAAGCTTACGTACTACAGATAAGTCATATGGGACTTATTTTTGGCTTGGCGATTAGCTTCGCGGTAGAAATCATTGTCGGGCATTTGGTAGGCGGGCGACGCTTTAAAGCCGCACAACAATTAGTGCGTAAGGCCTTAGCGCTAAGCCTGACCTTGAGCTTGGTGGTAACGATACTCATCGCGCTGCTTGGTGGTTGGTTGCTGCGGCAATTTACCCAAGATACCGAAATTATTAACGCGGGCATTACCTTATTGTGGCTTACCGTAGCGCTAGAACTGGGTCGCACATTTAATCTGGTAGTCATCAATGCCTTGCGAGCAACCGGAGATGCGACGTTTCCGGTGGCAGCCGGTAGTGCCTCGATGCTACTGATACTAGCTGGCGGTAGCTGGCTCTTAAGTAGCACCTTCCAGCTCGGGCTAGTGGGGGTGTGGATTGCTTATGCCGCAGATGAGTGGATACGTGGTCTAATAATGTGGCACCGTTGGCTCAGCTATGCGTGGCTGCCGCACGCAAAAGCATCGGTGCGGCGTGCCCGTATAGCACCCCAGTAGTATCCCTATTACCTTAAATATGATTATGTTATCAAAAGCTATTTATACCGTTACGTTTTTAACACTGCTTGGCGCTACATCAGCAACAACCGCTGCCACCACCACTGCCGAAGCTGAAATGCAGTCATGGTGCAATGTGGTTACTTTAGCGATTCCGCAAATTAAATTGAAGCCTTGCGTGGCCGCAAAATTAGAAGCAGTGAACACCAAATCAAGCCAAGGCCGCGACATTATGCTCCGTGAGTATTTGGCTGCTAGCCAAGTCAGCAGCAACGCTCCACCGCCACGTATCTTAGTTATTGGTGGTATTCACGGTGACGAGCTCACTGCCGTTTCTATTGTATTTCGCTGGATGGAGTTGCTCGGTAAATACGAAAGCAGCAATGAAAGCGGTGCTAAACAATCATCACGCAATTATCACTGGCGCGTCATTCCGGTGCTCAATCCTGATGGCCTGTTAGCCAAATCACCCTCGCGCGTAAACGCCCGTGGTGTAGATTTAAATCGTAACTTCCCCACCACCAACTGGCATCAAGAGGCACCACAATACTGGGAGAAAAAAACCAAGCGCGATCCGCGCCGCTTTCCCGGCGATGCACCATTATCGGAACCGGAATCGCAATGGCTGCATGAGGAACTCACTCGTTTTAAGCCAGATGTCATCATTTCTATCCACGCGCCATATGGCGTATTAGATTTTGATGGGCCTGCAAAAGGGGTAGCTGCACCAACACAATTTGGCCGCCTGCATTTAAATCGCGTAGGCATTTATCCAGGCTCGCTCGGTAATTTTGGTAGTGCCAATGAAAGTATTCCGGTCGTCACCTTAGAACTACCGCACGCGCTAAAAATGCCAACCGAGCCTGAACTCACTGCTGTGTGGAACGATATGCAAAACTGGCTTAAAATTAATTTAATGCCACGCCCTGCTACTACTCCAACCACTGCAGTCGTTACTAGTGCGTCGCCACTCAAACCCTAAACTTTAGCTTTCGCCACCCCGCGCAATCCACGCATTAATCCGCGTTTCTAACATCGTCAATGGTAACGAGCCTGCCGTTAATACTTGATCGTGGAAGCTTTTAATATTGAATTTATTGCCCAGTTTTTGCTGCGCTGTGGCACGTAATTCCAGTATTTTTAACTCGCCAATTTTATAGCCCAACGCTTGTGCCGGCCACACCATATAGCGCTCCGTTGCGCGTCTGGCATTATCTTCACTTACTCCTTGATTTTTGATCATATAGGCAATCGTTTCTTCACGTGTCCAACCTTTATCATGCAGTCCCGTATCAGTTACTAGGCGCACTGCACGTACCAATTCTGCTTGTAAACGCCCCAAATACACGAACGGATCAGCATATACACCCATTTCTTTACCTAAGCTCTCTGCATACAATGCCCAGCCTTCACCGTAGGCGTTATGCCAAGCAAAACGGCGAAAACGTGGCAGATCAAGCTCTTGCTGCAAAGCCATTTGAAAGTGATGACCGGGTTGCCCTTCATGCAAAAACAGCGCGGTCATATCATGGCTAGTAAATTTCAATGGATCAGGAATGGCGGCATAGAAAACGCCGGGACGCGAACCATCAATGGCGGGCAAAATATAGCTGGATGAGGCTGTATCACGTGTGAGCTTATCAACCGGACGAATATCCAGCGCCGCCTTCGGCGTGCGTCCAAAAAGCCCTGCTAATTTTGGTGCCATCCCCGTATCAATGGCTTTAAATTGCGCGATAACTTCTTCTTCAGCCTTAAATGGCATGAGTACAGCGCGCGTTTTTACGCCTTGTAAAAATTCATTTAACGTACCCCTAAAACCCACTTGTATTCTAATTACATCCATCTCCTCGCGGATGCGCGCCACCTCAGTCAACCCTAAAGCATGAATGGCAGCAGGGCTTAGATTTGTGGAGGTGTTATCACGCACCTGATGCGCATACCACTTTGTCCCGTTAGGCAACGCCCCTAAGCCTGCGGTAATTCGCGTTTTAGGTAGGTATTCGTTTTTTAGAAATGCGACTAACTGAGCCTGCGCCGGCAAAACCCGCTCGGTCAAAACACGCTGGTAATTTTTACGCAAACGCTCAGCATCGGCTTTTGAAAAAGTTGGGGGCAAGCGATCAATAGGCGAATAAAATGCGCTCTTTGTGGCAATCGTTACGTTTAACTCTTCCAACTGCGGCAAAACTCTTTCAATGATGGTACGCGATTGGGTTACCCCTACACGCATGCCTTCGCGCATATTTGCAATGGCTTGATCCACCCAGTTGGGTAGCTTGTTAATACGGCGCAAAAAATTGTCGTAATTAGCCACGGTTTTAAACGGTTGCACGCTTTGCCCGCCCGCCCAATCAGCGAGCCGAATTGGCACACAATCAAGGTGAGAAACTGGCAGTAAACGCGTAGGGAAGGCCAAACCGTCGAGCCTTAGCTGTACTTCATAGCGTAGCAAATCCACTGTTAGCTTTTCATCCGCACTAAGCGTTGTGAGTTCCACGGTTTTTAACGCCGCCAACGTAGCCAGATACAGCGCTTTACTGCGCTCCACATGGGCAGGGGCGATTTCAATTTCTAACTGACCCTCGAAACGTGGGTCGCCCACATCCTCTGTTGCCGAAAGTGAAAATAAAGCAAGGCGTTGCTCAAAATAGTCATCGGTAATTTTTGCGAGGCGAGCACTAGGTGAACTCACAACGGCTGCTGCCGTTTTTGCAGTGGGTGTGCCTGATACTGACGTGCCGCCTGTTAACGTGCCTCCCGTTAACGTACCTGCTGCTGCACTAAACCCTGCGCCAGACAACGCTAGCAACACCGCTAAATTCACCAATGTAATTTTTGAAATTTTTATTTCTCTATTCATAACAACCTCAACTAGAAAATTAACTTAGAACGCGCGATCAAAATTATTCAATGAAAACGCAGTGCCCGTCACAAAATTGCGCCAGCACTCCGGTGCAAACTCCTGTTGACAGCCGTGATGCGTCGCATCTACCGTTATGGAAGCCCAACCGGGAACACTGCTAGCCTCAGAGGCGGTTGATTCACCGGAGGAGGCGATACTCGAAACTGCTTTTTGCGCTGCATTTTGCAATATATCTATCTTTAGGTTCATGACATTCTCCATTTTCGTTTCAGCTTGCGTGGCTTAAACATTAATCCTGTATAGTGAAAATTACTACTCAGTTAGTTTAGTGGCTGCATTGCTGATGAAGTCACTTTACTCTGCTAGCCCAATCACGACAAACGATCATTTTTAACTCAATACGTTAGTTTTATTCATCTATAAAGGGTACCCATTGTTACGCCTTCCGCCACTTTCAACCTTACCGGTACTGGAAGCAACCGCGCGATTGCAGAGCTTTGCACTCGCCGCGACGGAGCTAAATGTGACGCATGGCGCTGTGAGCCATCAAATACGCTCGCTTGAAGATTATTTAGGCGTGGCACTTTTTTTGCGTGTTGGGCGTGGTGTAAAACTAACCGCAGAAGGTGCGGCGCTAGCTGAAGTGGTGCGCCAGTCGCTGCTCAAAATAGCTGATGCCACCGCCACCCTAAGCCCTCAGGAACGCGAGCGAAAACTGCGCATTAGCGTAGTGCCATCCTTTGCCGGTCGCTGGCTGATGTCGCGTTTAGGACATTTTCTTGAAGCCAACCCACAGTATGAAATTGCTGTCGACGCCAATCATATGCCGAGCAATTTCACGACAGATAATATTGATGTCGCGGTACGTTTTGGCGTGGGGCCGTGGGCAGGCGTCTATAGCGAATTTTTGGCCAACGATACTTATATATTAGTCTGCAGCCCGAAATTAAATCGCGGTAAATTACCGACCAAACCAGCGCAGCTCGCACGCTTTCATTTATTACTTCAGGAGCGCGATCTGTGGGAACACTGGTTTGCGCTAGCCGGCGTGGCAGTTTCTCCACCGAGCACCGGCATTGACTACAATGACTCCACTATTTTTGTGCAACAAGCGATTAATGGTGAAGGCATAGGCTTATTGCGTCGCTCGCTCGTGAACGATGCCATTAAGGCGGGAAGTTTGGTACAGTTGTTCGATATTACGTTTAAATCCACCCGCAGCTATCACTTAGTGTGTCTGCCGCAAAGCGCAAAGAGCGCGAAAATACGGGCGTTTCGAAGCTGGCTCGTCAATGAAATTGATTGGTCGCAAGAGTAAATCAATACCTAAGGAGTATGAAAATGCTAAAAATATGGGGTCGTCTTAATTCTATTAACGTCCAAAAAGTCGTGTGGTGCGCCGATGAACTGGGACTCAAGTACGAACGCATTGATGCGGGTGGCGCGTTTGGAATAGTCGATCAACCCGAATATCGCATCATGAATCCCAATGGCTTAATTCCCGTCATTGAGCACGACGGCTTGGTGCTGTGGGAGTCTAACGCGATCGTGCGCTATTTAAGCGCGCGTTTTGGCGCTGGCAGCCTATGGCCGCTTGATATTGGTGTACGTGCGAACGCTGATCGTTGGATGGATTGGCAAACCACAACGCTGCAACCGACGATAGGCCCTGCCTTTAAACAGCTGTTTCGCACGCCGCTGGCAGAGCGCGATTTGGCAGTAGTGAACGCTGGAAAAATAGCGATTGAAGCAAAACTCGATATCTTAGAAATGCATCTGGCGAAAAATGCGTATATCGCCGGTGAAGAGTTCACAATGGGCGACATCTCCGTGGGCTGCTCTGTTGATCGTTGGTTCAAAATGCCCCTAAAACATGCGGCACATCCGCATATAACGCGTTGGTATTCAGCGTTGCGCCAACGCGCCGGGGCACAACAAATAGTATTACTTGCTGCCTCCTAAGTTCCAACCTACTTGTAATGCTGAATCGCAAAAAATAGTGAGGGTAATTTAATTACGACTGCAATAACAACAGTAAGCCATTAAATAAGCGCTACAATCTATGTTCACAAATATAAAAATATTCGTATGAGCATACCTCCAAACTCAGATGGCGATAAGCTAGCAGAGGTTATCGCCGAACGCACTCCCGCTGCCGCCGTGCAAACGCTGGCATACGTGTCTGAGCACGAAACCTTAATGAAATATGAAGCGATTTTGAACAATGCTTCAGTTGGTATCGCCTTTACTAAAGATCGTATTTTTCAACACGCCAACAGCGCATTTGAAACCTTATTTAGGTGGGAGGCCGGTGGCTTAATAGGGCAACCTGGCACTGCAGTTTGGGCAACGCCGGAGGAATACGCTGAGGTCGGTACTGCAGTGGGTCCTGCACTTGCTGAGGGCAGGCCGGTTGAACTTGAACGCCGTACTAAGCGAAAAGATGGAACACAATTCTGGGCGCGTATACAAGCGCGTCCGGTAGACCAACAAAACCCCGCAAGCGGCGGTACGATTTGGATTATTGAAGATGTTACCGATCGTCGCCACGCGGTAGAGCAATTACGCCGCCTAAATGTTGAGCTCGAACGGCGCGTAGCGGATCGCACTGAAGAACTTGCGCTAGCCAATATTCAACTGCTGGGCGAAATGGCCGAACGCCAACAAGCTGAAGCACGGGCGCGGCACCTTGCCTTACATGATGAGTTAACGGGTTTACCTAATCGACGCTTATTGCAAGATCGCCTCACCCACGCGCTATCACTCGCCCGCCGCGAACGCACACGCGTAGTGGTCATGTTTGTGGATTTGGATCGCTTCAAAACCATTAACGATACCCTAGGCCATGCTGGCGGCGATGAAGTATTACAACAAATGGGCTCGCGCTTAACCCGTGCACTACGCGATAGCGATACCGTATCGCGGGTAGGCGGCGATGAATTTGTGATGGTGCTGACGCATCTGCAAAACGACACCAATATTGCACCGCTGGCCGCAAAGATTTTTGCAGAGCTAAGCGCACCATGTGTTATTGGCGGTCGCGAGTTGCGCATCACCCCTTCTATTGGGGTAAGCGTGTATCCGGATCACGCAGAGGATGCAGCACTGCTACTCGGTCACGCTGATGCGGCGATGTATCACGCCAAATCAGTCGGGCGCCATAATGTGCAGTTCTATACTGCAGAAATGAGTGCCGCTTCACAACGGCGCTTACGCTTAGAGCATGACTTACATAGCGCTATCGCTAATGGTGAGCTAGCATTGTATTACCAGCCGCGCATAGACTTTGTGAGCGGTAATATTGTCGGCTACGAAGCATTACTGCGCTGGCACCATCCACATGATGGCTTAATCGCACCCAGCGTATTTATTCCGATTGCAGAAGAATGCGGTTTAATTATACCGATTGGCGATTGGGTCATTAACCAAGCCTGCCAGCAAATGAAGATCTGGCGTGAAAGCAATTTCAACGTGCCTTCAATTGCGGTTAATTTATCTGCCCGCCAATTTTTTGATGACCGGTTACCGCAACGGGTAAGCCAAGCCATCGCTAACGCCGGTATGTTGCCAGCGCAATTAGAACTTGAGATTACCGAGAGTATATTGATGGCAAATACCGAAGAGACGATGAATCTCTTCGCGCAACTGCGGCAGCTTGGGGTAAAGCTTTCGATTGATGATTTCGGTACAGGCTTCTCAAGCCTTGCGTATTTAAAGCGCTTCCACGTAGATAGCCTTAAAATTGACCATTCTTTTGTACGCGATATTGATACGGACACCGATGACGCTGCCATCGTTCGCGCTATTGTTACTCTGGCTCATAGCCTGCAATTGCGCGTTGTCGCCGAAGGTGTTGAAACCCGCGCGCAACTCGACTTTCTGCGCGAATGTGGTTGCGAAGAAGCGCAAGGCTTTTTCTTCGCGCACCCGCTCCCGGCGGCGGAAGTTAATTTATCTGTGACACATTTAAAAACCTGGGCTTAGTGTGACCTTAACGATCTGGAAACGGGTTTTCCCGAAAATATTTATTATATTGCTACTCATGTTCAGCGTTGTCAATTCTGCATTGGCGGCACTGAGTACTGGCGACCAAGAAGCGCAGATGCTAGAACGTAAAGTGGGTGACGACCCACGCACCAGCTTGCTCGAAGGTAAAGGCTGGCGTGACGAAGGCTTAAAACGCAAGGATATCGCCCTGCAATTGCTTGGGCAGCGGCTATTAGTAATGGCAACATCAGCGCTAGAAGAAAATGTGGAGCTTGCCAAATTTGCTGAAGAAGGCTTGGCACTTGCGAACCTAGCGGGTGATCAGCAAGCCATTTGCGAGTTTCTCAGCGCGAAGGCAACTGCGCTTGCCAGCGCAGGCAAACATGAACAAGCCTTTCCCCTGCTTGATGAAGCAGTAGAAATCGCTAAGAAAGCCAGTCTGGAACGAACCAAGATCGGCATTGATTTAACCAGAGCGTATGTACTCACCCTAGTAGGTAAAGATGCCGAGGCGCTTGAATTAATATCGAAGGCCCACCAAAGCTATGTAGACATTGGCGATGCGGAAGGCGCCAGAAATACCTTATCAACAATTGGTAATTCCTATCGTCGCGAAGGGGCAAGCCGCGCTGACTTACAGCGGGCACTCGGATATTTACAGCAGTCGATTTTTCCGGATTCGGAAAAAACTCGTCGCCATGATCTTTCGACCAGTTACTACAATATGGCGCTTATTTATGAAGAACTAAAAGACTTAAGCAACGCTAAGTTACTTTTAGAAAAAAGCCGTGCCCTAAGTACCGCGCTCAATGACCCCATTGGTATCGCCTTTTGTAACACGCGCTTAGGCAATATCGCTGCCGAAAGGGGGGCTTGGGATGAAGCCTTAAATCAAGCCAACTCAGCCCTTCCTGAAATCAGGCGTGCTGGTGATTCCACCATGATCTTCAATATTCAACGACTCCGTGCGAAAGCACTTGCGCACTTAAGCCGTCGCAAAGAAAGCTTGGAGGCGCTACGCGAAGCCGATAGTTTGCGCGGCGATGTGGCATGGAAAGATGCTGTTTATTTACGCAGCAGCGCAGAAGTTTATGCCGCTTTAGGCGAATATGAAAAAGCTTATAGCATCCATTTGCAATATCAAAAAGCGGAGGCGGCTAGCCTCGTGCTCACCCGTGAAAAAGATGCCATTACCGCACAGGCAGTATTCGAGCTTAAGCAAAAAGAATCTGAAAATGAAATGCTACGGATTCGTGAAAAAGAATCCGACGCCCGACGTCTGGTGCTGATTTTAACCGTTGTTTTACTGTTAATTACTTTGGGTGGCTTGGCACTCTTTCTGCACCGGCAAAACCAGCAAAATCAACGCTACATCACCTTGGCGCTACGCGATGATTTAACGGGCTTGCCCAATCGACGCAGTATCCTCAACTTTGCGCACACGCAAATTAGAGCCGTTTTAGGAGATAAGCACAGCCAGACTGATGATAAACATCCGCTCTGTTTAGCGCTCATCGACATTGATCATTTTAAAACCATCAACGATAACTACGGCCATGCAGTGGGTGATGCCGTATTGACTGCATTTGCGTCAACGTGCCAAAAACAATTACGCGCTGAGGATCGGATTGGCAGATACGGCGGTGAGGAATTTTTATTAATTCTTCCTAATTTTTCGTTACAACAAATGTCCACTTTCTTTGACGCGCTGCGCGATGAAGTGCGAAAAATTCGCTCCCCTGAATTACCGGCCGAGCATGTTTTAGCATTTAGCATGGGCGTAGCAGAAACCGATGATGCAGCAGATGTCGATTCGCTTATCAAGCGTGCTGATGACGCCCTTTACAAAGCCAAAGCGAGTGGTCGCGATCGCTTTGAAATAGGATAAAAACAGGGTAAATAATATTAGGATTGATGCACTTTCTGCGGCACTTCCTTGGCCTGCACAACCCGCACAAACAACACCGCAATGGCCGCGCAGATCATTAATACACCAGCCAAACGCAGTACGTTTTCAGGATGGCCACCTAACCATGATTTGTAAATAAGTGGCAGTGTAAAAATTTGAATAATCATGGGGATCACAATAAACATATTGAAGATACCCATATAAACACCCACTCTATTTTCTGGAATGCTGCCAGCGAGCATGATGTAAGGATTACCCATGATGCTGGCCCAAGCCAGCCCCACGCCGATCATCGGAATAAATAGATAGGCTTGGGTTTTAATTTCTGGAATACACAACATACCAATGCCCGCGAGCGTAAGACACACGCAGTGCATTATTTTTGGGCCTAATCGGCGCACAAAGGGCACCAACGCAAACGCCGCAAGGAATGCGATGAAATTATAGAATGCGCCAATTTGGCCGTTCAGCAAACCAGCATCGCGAAAGCCCGTACTGGTCGGATCGTTCGTGTTAAAAACGGTTGCAGCTATAGACAGCACCACATACTGCCAGTAACAAAACAGTGCATACCACTGAAACAGTTTCATCAGCGCTAATTGCTTCATCGTCAGCGGCATTTCGCGGATCGCATCAACGATATCAGCGAATGTGGTGCGCCAGCCGAGTGGCTGCTTTTGCATTTCCGCAATTTGATGTGCGGTCAGCGGAATTTCTTTAGTGGTCGTGAGCGTCCACAAAATAGAGGCAATAGAAAATACCGCGCCAATCATAAATGCCGTAATCGTAATATAGGGAATATTACTGGCATTGATGGCGTCTTTATTCATGCCAAACCACACCAATAGCGTAGGGGTGAGATACGCCAGGGTCTGCCCAAAGCCCGTGAAGGCACTTTGCGTGAGAAAGCCAATGGCGTGTTGATCGGTCGGCAGTTTATCGCTTACAAACGCGCGGTAAGGTTCCATCGTGACATTATTGGCGGCATCAAGTATCCAGAGAATGCTAGCGGCCATCCACAGCGCGGCGCTAAACGGCATGGCAAACAAGGCCAAACTACAAATGATGGCACCAATCAGAAAATAGGGTGTGCGGCGTCCCCACTGTGTTACGGTGCGGTCGCTCATTGCCCCAATAATGGGCTGCACCACCAAGCCGGTTACTGGGCCGGCTAACCACAGCAGCGGCAGCGCCCCTTCGTCGGCACCCAGATAGCTATAAATTGGCGTCATATTGCTTTGCTGCAAACCAAAACTATATTGAATGCCAAAGAACCCGACGTTCATATTAATAATTTGCGATAGCGATAGTCTTGGCTTAATCATATTTGCTCTTCTTTATTGGGCAAAGCAATCAAAAACTACTGTGCGAAATATGATGCGTCATCGCGCTCAAATCTACTTCTAATAATGCAAAATGTGCAGCACTACTCCAGCGAATATGTAGCGATGTAGAGTTGCTTGCCAATACTTCCATCGTGCCAGAGAATGCGGGGTGGGCGTTGCGAAAACGGATGAGGTCGAGCAATTTTTTTACGACTGGCTTTTGCAAAGCAGCGGCAAGCTCTGCAGGCTTAAAATACTGCCGATTTATATCACGCCCTACACCCGTTGCTTCTAGCAGGCTCACATCATTGTGTCCTGCCAACAGGCCTACATAATAAACCTGCGGCACCCCTGGAACAAAAAACTGAATAGCGCGCGCGATTAAATACGCGGCGTCATTGCGGCCTAGGGCATCGTAATAGGTGCAATTGACTTGATACAAATCTAAATTCGAGGCGGCTTCGCCGGTTGCGCGTTTGCTGGTGCCAGCACTATTGCTATGGATACGATCTACTAAATCGGATAACTCCTGCGGTGGCACTAAGCCAGCAGCACCTGTGCGTTCATCAGCGCCAATGTCGATAACGCCAATGCCATCGTGGGTGTCTAATACCGTAATCGCATTGTTTGGGCGAATTGATAACCAGTGTTTTAGGTATTGGCTATTAGAAAATGATAGCGCATGGAGCACTAGGGGCGGCAGGGCAAAATCATAAACCCATCCGACTTGTTTGGCGATTTCAATTTGCATTAAATAGTGCGAATGAATTTCAACCAATACTTGCAGCCCGCGCACCCGCGCACTTTCGGCAAACTCACGTGCGAAGGCAATGGTTTCGGGGAGCATGAAGCAATTGCTGCCCGCTTTTTTTACCGCATAGCCCACGGCATCTAAGCGCACAATATTGACGCCATTGTCGCTTAAGGTGGTTAAAATTTGCTCCAGATAGGCGCGACTTTTAGGATCGCTAATATCAATATCAATTTGCTGCGAGGTAAAGGTGGACCACAGCACTTTGCGTTCACCCGTTTTTAAAGTGACGGCTTGAAAAGGTAGGCCGGGTCGGGGGCGATAAATAACCAGCAAATCTTGCTGCGTAGCACCGTTTGGAAACACCTTTTCATGGGTAAGAAACATGCCAGCGAAAGCAGATTTTTCACCCTTCTCCATAAAATCGAGAAACTGCGGCGATGCCGATGAGATATGATTAACGATAACATCAGCCAATACATCAAGTGTTGCGGTGAGCGCTTTTAAGTCTTGCCAGGTTCCTAGTCGCGCATCCACCTTGGTGTGATCGCTTGGATCAAATCCTGCATCTGCACCATCAATAGGGGTGTAAAAGGGCAAAAGGTGTACGCCACCAAACACATCCTTGAGTGGCGCTTGCGGCGCTGTCAGCAGGGCAGCTAGGGCAGTGATACCGCCGCTAGATAAGCGGTCAATATAAGTACAAAGTTGAACTTGGTTTTTCATCTTCACTATTCTAATTTTGACAATTTAATAATCGCGGTGCTGCAGTATGCGTAACAGCAGTTGCTGCCGTGCGTAACGATGCGTTGTTGCGGTGGAAAATAGTGCCGAGTTGCTTCTGGACATAAAAGTCTTTAAAAAAATGGCGCAACGCAAGTCGATATGCAATGCGCCATACAAGGAGCCATTTACGTTGCAGAACACTTTAGATACGGTGTTCCGCAACGCTGAAAGCAAACTAGTTAAAAGCTAAAAGGTATACTTAAAGGTAATTTTCGAGCTGCGGCCATTTACTGCACGTGCGGCACCACGACCATCGTTACTTTCGGTGAAGCCTAATTTATCGAACAAATTATTTATCCCAAGCGATACGGAAGCGTTACTGGTAATGTTGTAGCTCGCAAATGCATTCACGATGTTATACCCGGGTAAAGTAACGCTAATTGGGCCTGCTGGGCTGTCGTCTTTAGAGTCGGTCGTGCCCACCAAATTGGCACCTACGGAAAATGCACCAATGTCGTACGAGGAGCCTAACTGATACAACCATTCCGCTTGACGACGCGGTGTTTTATTAACAATAGCGGCATTGGTGGAAGCAGTCACTACGGCATCGGTATAGGTTAAGCCCGCCGTTAATTTCAAACCACCAACACGATAGCCGCCTTCAAGCTCAAAACCTTTTGCATCGTAGCTAGTGGCGGTGCGCTTGATTGGCGTGGTGGTGACATCAATATTAGTTTCCGATGTTTTGGCTTGGAAAATTGTGCCGAACATGCTCAAAGCACCACTACGCCATTTAACCCCAGCCTCTATTTGTTTTACTTCATTTACTGGCACAGGGCTGGAGCCATTGAAGGCACGTGGGTCAGTGAAGAATACATTACGATCACCGTTAAACGCCGCTCCCTTTGAGGTGCGCAAAAATAACGCGAGGTTTTTATCAATTTGATAATTGCCACCGATGGAGTAGGACGTATTGGAGACCTTATAGTTAATTGGCTGCGCTAAGTTTGGATCATACTTAGTGCCGCCTACCGCTGTGCCGCCACCTGTATTAGTTTGATTCACGGTGCCAGTCACTTTTAGCTCATCACGACGAATACTGGCATCCACGTTCCACGGGCCGGACTCAAACGCTAAACTGGCGTAGGGAGCGGTAGTGACCATATCTGCGTCGATAAAGTTTGAACAGCAACCACCGAAGCCCGGTGTGCCGTTGCTGGCTGATGTGAGCAGCGCTGGTTTATCGCCATTGGTTTCAACATAATATTGATTGAAATTCCATGTGGTGCCTACTGTTTGTGTGGAGGTATAAAAACCACCACCAGCAACCACTTTGGAGCCACCGCCAAGATCGAAATTTTTAGTCACTTTCAGATCATTGGCAACTAAGTCCGCGTTATCTATAGCAGTGTTGAACACCACTATTGAGTTCGCCAACCCTGTATAGGCTTGCCCGCTTTTCGGGCCATTGGCGTATTTGGTACCAGCTACTGCGGGCGCGGCATCATCGCCCGGAAATAGGCCAATGAAGCGACCCGAGTTTTTAGCGTTGCGGAATTTGTCAGTCACTTGCAAGCCCCAGCCAAGATCAAAAGAGGCTTCGGCACCAAAGGCATCGGTTTTAGCGGTGAGACCGTCGTTGATATTGTTGCTTACCCGTGTATTGGCGATGGTGAGCGTGCTATCAACTGGTAAATATGGACTGTAGAAGCTTGCGCGGCGTGGGTCTACACCGGAAATTGTTTCGATTTTACCGTTCACAAAACGTACTGGTACCGGCAATAAAGTCGGCGTACGATCTTCCAAATGCTTAAAGGAGAGGCGCACATAACCATTATTAAATGTGCGCGTGACATTGCCACGAATTTGTCCGCCACCTTCTACATTTACGCCGCCATTTCTAACGCCTTCGCCGTTGCGGTAAAAGCCTGCTACATAAAATCTAGTATCAGTACCGATGGGGCCACCGTAACCAAAATCATAACGGGTTGAATTGAAATCAAGACCGCGCGAAATACTCAATGCACCACCTTGTTCTTCACCGGTATTGCTGATGAAGTTAAAAATGCCGCCGGGGGCACTAGTGGCTACCGTTGAGGCGGCTCCGCCGCGAACCACTTCTAAGCGGTCAAGCATATTGTCTACGCGCAACCACGCATCAGCAGTGGCGAACTGTAAATCACCAATTTGGATCACGGGTAAACCATCTTCCTGATATTGCACATAGCGGCCGCCACCAGCGGAAATTGGCACACCGCGCACAGTAACGTTGGCATTACTCTCACCACCGCTTGATTCTGAACGCACACCAGGTATTGAGCGCAATACTTCGGCTGCGCTACCGGCATTGTTTTGCTGAATGACGTCGGCATTTAAGGTGCTTACCGAAACGCTTTGCTTCATTTTGCTGCCCGATGCTGCAGTTCCCGTAACGACAATCTTATCTAAGGCCAACGTATCAGATTTATCTTCGGCACGTTTTTCAGTTGTTGTCTTTGATAATTCCGCCGCTGTACTCGTCGCGGTTTGGGCGTTTGCGGCACTGATGGATAGCAGCGCTAAAGAAATAGCGGCAGCGAGGGTGGAGCGTTGGAATTGTGCGGTACGGCGTGATGACATGGTTCCTCCAGAACGGTTATGGGTGGTGCCGAAATTTGCGGATAAGTCGTTATTTTTGACGGGCCTATATCAATACTGTTCGTTTAGTTAAATTTAGCGAATTTATGCTTCGGGTTTAGTGGTGCCGGTTTTAGTAATGCAACCGTGCAATCAGGCTCAGTCGTTTTACGCTTTTTATGGTCATAGCTTGGGTAGGGCGAATTGCGTCGC